>CAJJDH010000067.1 GCA_905182905.1 marine gamma proteobacterium HTCC2089
GCCTGGAATTTGTAACGGTTTTTCACTGGCCATAGCTGCGCGAAACTTCTTTCCTTGACTCATGCTGGTTTTTTTCTCCAATTTTCCAACCCGACCACCTTATTAGTATGGGTTGCTCGGCATTCTAACCGTGTTGTTCGGTTAAGTATTTTGTTCCACTAGGATAAATCTAGAGGTTTTAGTCTGCGTAGTATTCTACCTTATTAGCAGACACCTAGCCTACAGCCTGTTCGATCAAAGCTTGCAGCTCTGTGTAATCTGCTGCCAGAGGATACTGCGGAAACTGTGCACGTACATTCTCCGGTGCCTGAAAGAAAATGCCATGATCTGCCTCTTCTAGCATCGACACATCGTTAAACGAATCTCCCGCCGCAATAACGCGTAAATCTAGTGACTTAAAGGCTTTTACAGAATGTCGCTTAGGATCTGTCTGACGCAGCTTATAGCCCACCACACGATCGTCTTCCACAATCAGTTTGTGGCAGAGCAAAAATGGATCACCTAGCTGTACCATGAGCGGCCCGGCGAACTCGTAAAAGGTGTCTGAAATAATAGCAACCTGAAACCTCTCACCCGCCCAATCAAGAAACTCTTTAGCACCATCCAATGGCGTCAATTTCGCAATCTCGTTTTGAATATCAGTAAGCGTAATGCCTTGGGCACGCAAGATATCTAGCCGATAATCCATAAGATCCTCATACACAGGTATGTCCCGAGTGGTCTTGAGCAACTCAGGTAACTGAGTCTCTTTAGCCACTGCTTGCCATACCTCTGGCACCAAAACCCCCTCTAGATCCAAACACAAAATATCCAAAATCGACCCCACAAAATAATTTGGCGTAAGCATATAGCAAGATGTTCTTTTTTTTTAAACTTTTGCGCTGGTAGCCTGCGCTGGTCAAATGAAAGGAGGCACACAAGCGTGCCCTTTTCCCACCGATTTAGCCTAAGGAAAGTAGCAGCAATGGCCCTGGAACATGCACAAAACGAAAGCAATAGTCTAATAGCCTCAACCAAGGCACTTTTGACCGATGCATTGACTCGATTTGAAAGTGGCAGTATCGCTGTGTCGTTTAGTGGTGCCGAGGATGTTGTGCTAATAGATATGATACACCGCTTGGGCTACACGGTAGATGTGTTCTCCCTTGACACTGGGCGCCTACACCCTGAAACCTATGAATTTATAGAAAAGATCAGAACCCAATACGCAACACCTATAGAGCTACTGTCCCCAGACGCCAAGGCACTAGGCGACTTAGTCAGAGAGAAAGGCCTTTTCAGCTTCCGCGAAGACGGTCACGGCGAATGCTGCGGCGTCAGAAAAATTCAGCCCTTAAGGCAAAAGCTCAGTCACTTAAAGGCTTGGATAACCGGGCAGCGCAAAGACCAGAGCGTGACTCGCACGGATGTTCCCCTTGAACAAATAGATGCAGCCTTCTCGACCCCAGACAATGAATTGACCAAGTTCAACCCACTAGCCGAATGGACATCAGCAGATGTGTGGCAGTACATAAGAGTCAATGAAGTACCCTACAATCCTCTGCACGAGCGCGGTTTTGTCTCAATTGGCTGCCAACCTTGCACGCGAGCAATTGGCCCACAGGAACATGAAAGAGCTGGGCGCTGGTGGTGGGAGGAAGAAACCAAAAAAGAATGCGGTCTGCACAGTCAAAATGTGGTGAATATTATTGCCACCGACTGAATTTATGCACCCCTTCCTAAGACCAATTCTGGGTATAGCAACCCTTTGAAATACCTCAGGCTGTAGCTAGGCATCTAGCTTCCCCTGCTTGCAAGAAACCCCATGCATAGGCTACCTCTCTCTAAAAGAGAGCCTTACCATAATTCACCGGTGAGGCAGATCTACCTCAGAAAATAGCTCCTCTCTCTCAGCCGTGGTAAAACACGCCTGAGCTTCCTGAACAATACGGTCATCCAAATGAGGTGCAAACTCGCTAATCAAATCCAACATGTAGCGGCGCAAGAATGTGCCGCGACGAAAGCCAATATGCGTCACACTAGATTCAAACAAGTGACTCGCATCTAATCTGACCAAATCAGCATCTTGCTCTTCGTCATAGGCCATTGAAGCGATAATACCCACACCTATCCCTAAGCGAACATAGGTCTTAATGACATCTGTATCTGTCGCTGTAAATACAACGTTAGGCGCCAGCCCTGCCTGACCAAACGCATCATCGAGTTTGGAGCGGCCAGTAAAGCCAAACACATAAGTAACCAGTGGATGTTCAGCCAAATCTTTAAGCGTGAGCTGACCCCTTAGGGCTAGCGGGTGATCTTTAGGTACAACTACCGACCTGTTCCACCGATAACACGGCATCATAACTAGGTCCTTGAACAACTCCATACCCTCTGTGGCAATAGCGAAATCAGCGGCGCCAGAAGCAGCCAGCTGTGATATTTGTTCAGGAGTACCCTGATTCATATGTAGTGCAACATTTGGGTACTTCGTACGGAAGTTTTGAATAACCTTGGGCAGTGCATATCGTGCTTGGGTATGGGTGGTAGCAATGGTTAATGAGCCTTGATCCTCATTGGATTGCTCTTGGGCAATTTCCTTGATGGTTCGCGCGCGGTCAAGAATCTCCCCCGCCATGCTAATAATCTGCTCACCTACATGGGTGATTTCTGTAAGGTGTTTGCCGCTGCGGACAAATATCTCGATCCCCAGCTCATCTTCCAACAGCCTGATCTGTTTACTCACGCCGGGCTGGGAGGTGAAAAGTGCCTGAGCGGTTGCAGAAACGTTTAGATCGTTTTTCGCAACTTCCCAGACATATCTTAGCTGCTGCAATTTCATAGTAGTCCCCTGGGTTTGAGCCCAACACGTGGAAGTAGTCTATAAGGATAGTCCTAAAAGTTATAAAAAATTAATTTTATATTCCTATTCTACTGCTAACTGCTAGTCAAATCTCGTTTATTTCCAAACACAACACCTTTTCATTGCCGAGTTAATACCACCCCACTGAAAATCAGAAAATCTATGCAAAGGTCCCAGCTATTTGTGGTTCACAATGCCATGAGGTACGTGACCTGTCGGAATATGATCAGCAGCGCGCTCACAGTGAGCGGCATGATCATCAAAAAAGATGTCTGCTTCAAACGCACGTAAAAACTCAGTCTTGTCCATACCGCCAAGAAAGAGCGATTCGTCTAATCGAATATCCCAGGCACGCAATGTGCGTATAACACGCTCATGTGCCGGTGCACCTCGAGCGGTAACCAAAGCGGTACGAATTGGGCTTTCGCCCTGGGGGAACTCATTTTGCAATTTGTGCAAGGCGCCCAGAAAAGCCTTAAACGGCCCACCACCTAGCTCCCTGTTTGCCTGATTCAATTCAGACTCACTAAATGCCTCTAGACCCTGAGTTTGGTAGACCATTTCCGCCTCATCTGAGAACAGTACCGAATCTCCATCAAAGGCTAATTTGAGGACTTCATGCTCCGCACCGGGCTGGGTCTTATTCCTTCCCATCAAAGTTGCTGCAGCTACATTTTGGTTTAATGCTTGGCGTACATCCTCAGCATTGGAAGATAAGAACAGATCACAATCGAAGGCGTTGATATATCTATACGGCGACTGACCGCCACTAAATGCCGCCCGAGTAATATCTAGGCCATGGGCTTTAATGGAGTTAAATACCCGCAGCCCTGTATCTGCTGAATTACGCGACAAAAGTATTATTTCAACTTTAGGTTTGCCCAATAACTTATTGATATTAAGCAGTTTTTCAGCAAGGTAAAAGCCTTCGCCAGGCGTTAGCACAGTATCTTCCTGCGCAATTTGGTAGCGCCTGTAGGCTTCTAAACCTTGGTCTTCGTAGATGTCGTTTGAGGTGCTTAAATCAAAAAGGACGGTTGAGGAAATGGCTACTGTGAGAGGCTTGTCAGGTGAAATTTGCATGGCCATCGTCCTGTGAGCTGGCGCAACCGGTTAACGCCAGAAGAGTTCTTAGCAGCCTCTTTGAGCAGGCTATTTTACGCGTCTAAATCCGGAATCAGCTCACTTTCAATTTTGTGAATAGTATCTTTAAGTTTGAGCTTACGCTGTTTCAATCGCTGTATTCTCATACTGTCATGATGCCGACTCTCAGTCAGGTGCCGAATAGCCACATCAAGATCACGGTGCTCCAAGAGCAGTCTGTCTAGCCACTCTTTTAGCTGTTGCTCGTCTTCCTTTTGGTCCAACTCAGGCCCCTACTTCGTCGCGTTCATATTAATGACGACACAATCACGACACAGCCAATTAAATAGCACTTTCCATCATCACTTTTGCTTCTTGTTCAAGCGCGCAAATGCGTTTGACCCAATTGTCTACCAACCTGAAATCATCATCAGAGAAAGCAAACGCCTTACTAATTTCACGCAATAAGCATTCTTCTTCAATCTCGAATGCGCCATCTGCGTAACTAAGCTTGCAAAGGTTTAGTAGCACAATCATGCGCGAGCGGCGATCCGCAAAAACCTCTTCAATACCGTCTAGCTCTAGGTATTCTAGCTCGGTGCCATCAAGAAGCTCCATCTCGCGTCGAAACTCGTCCAGCATACCTTCCTCATTTGGATCCAGTATGCCGTCGGATACAACTACATTATGGGCCAGGCGCAACGCCGCGTGCCGCTGTTGCTCAGTTAAAGACGAGAGCCACATTGTGCTAAGCCGCAGCCTGCTGCACAAAGCTAAAAATCATAATTAGAACAGATAACCAGCCCCAACCAATGAATGCTTTCATAAGGATATTTTGATCAAAAAAGTCTTCTATCAAATGCCACATAACTCTGAGTCTCGCTTTGAAAAATCTATTGAAAAGCCGAAATTGTGAAAACCCCAGCGTCAAGAAAGTCTATTTTAGCTTTACTGAAGGTCAGTGCATACCTTCGATGTGAAAAACATTGCGATAAAAGACGGACAAAGGTTCGCGACATGGTACATCTAATGTTCTTGAACAGTTAACTACTCGCCTCCTCCCCGGCAAACCGTATCACTTGAACTCATTGACCCGTACTTGGGACCACAGCCGAAGTGAGTGCCTTGGGCTCGGTCTAGCCGGACCTTTTTCTAGGCCAAGCGCATTCGTTAACCTTCGCTAACCTTAGCCCCACGCCGAGCTAAAACAATACTTAGTCTAGTGCCTCACTAACTTGCTTTGAGGTCGAGTGCCGCTGAAGCGTAAACCAGCGGCAAAAGGCAGTGACAACGGCAACCTATTTGAGTGGGATATTTCAGACAGCGAGGCACAGCACCATCAAAAGAGGCGGCCGCAGACACAACCGCTGCAACTGCACGTTAAACGCGCCTGCAATGAAGTCTTTTTCATCACTCTTTTGTTGTGGGGTCAGCCGATCTACTCGGTTCTTTTAGGAACTGCAAAACAATAATTGTGAAACTTACGCCAGCGATAACTAGTATTAGGATGATCGCGATTAAAAACGGCCAGAACGCCTTTAACAATAGAATATTTACAATCTGCAACACTAAGACTAAGAGTAATGCTGACCACTGAATGAGGTTTAGGTGTCGGGGCAATTCCATGCCGGCTTCGACCAAGACCGTTTGATTTTTCAGGTTATAGGCAGAGGCTAAAACCGTAATTGCGATCCAGAATGTGGAGGACATTTGCCAAACTAGATGTTTTGGCACTCCAGCATGAATAAATGCGATAGCTGCCTGAGACAACAGCAAAATCCCGAAGCTAGACAACAACAGGTTCACCACTCTGACTTTGGTGGCGCTTGCAGCTGTTTCACTGCGTGCTCGTAATGCTGTAGCAACCGCAATGAACCCCGCAAGTGTGATTGCGACTTCAGACAGATTGTATAGTGCGTCTAAACTTTCCATATATTTCCGTTACTGTTCCTTAGCACCTAACTCTTAGAGTATGTGGCCAGTGGAGCGAAGCGGAACGCGGCCCCGCACGACCCGCTTGTTAAGTTTACTTTTCACCGCTTATGTTTTCGCATGTTAGGGGTAAAACCTTCTAGTAATTCAGGGTTGCTTTGTAGGTGTTCTCGCGTCCATACATACATAAATGAATATGGTCTGCCCACCCTCTAACCATATCGCCCATGTTACTTGCACGATACAGAATATCTCGCGCTTCAAAGATGCCTTGAATGTCATTTTCCATAAGAAAGTATTGAGTGGTCACCTCTCCAAACACATAAGATGCCAAATAAGCTTTTGCATCTAGTTTTAGGTTAACTAGGTCGGCTTTTCTTGCTTCCATCGCTTTTTCTCGGCTTCTGGTTAATTTCGGCTTTTGCAAAGCAGATTTGATTAAACCAATCATTCACGTTTCAGCCTGCGCAAAAACGATATGCCGTGACAGAACAAAACAGCCACCAATATTTAGTGCCACCCTCCTACCTTGCTTGTACCCGTAAAGTACCCACCGCTACTCAAACCATTGCGCTCAATGCATTGAGCTTTCTCTATGGCAAATACCTTAAGCGCCTTTTGGATAATCTTCAGTCATTTAGCAATCAAACCGACAAGCGAATCTAACTAGGGCGCGAACGGTGGCGGAAATAGCCCCCTTTAGTCTTTCTTTTACCTTTACTTTTGCACTTACTTTTTCGCTAGGAAGCTAATGCTCTACGGGTACACGAAAACTATGCGACTTAGGTTAAACTTCTGCTATGCCTAGTACATTCGTCCACATTAGCTCTAGTTTACTTAACACGTTGGAACAATATCTCGTTGTCACGCCAAACGAGCGATTGGCTCGAGAGTACCGCAGCGCCTATGACTTGGCACAAGCCAATAGCGGCAAACAGGCTTGGACAACCCTTGACTGCACCAGCCTGAGGCAGTTGCTCAACCGACAGTTCAATGAGCAACAAGATCTCGAAGATAACGGCAAAAATATAATCTCAACGGCAAACTTAATGCTCCGCCTTCAAACCACTGCGCCAGAAGACGCAGAGCACCTGACACCAACCGCCCTACAAGCTTGGGAATTAGTTCGCCGCTACAACATTGACCTGAATCATACGGCTATGAACTCTGGTCGCTCACAACTGTTCACCAGCTGGGCGAATCGTGTAAATCGGCAGATTAAGCAAAATGAAGTGGCTGAGGCCGATATCGCCCAAATACTGAGTACGCAAAAGGTATCTATCAACAAACCCGTTCTCCTGATTGCTTTCGAGCACCTTACGCCGGGAGAATTGCGCTTTCTTGAGAACGTTAACACCAAGCACGGGGTACATTGTCTGAGCACAGACGATCAGATTACAGCGTTTACTCCTGAGGAATTGGCAAACGCTCCTTCTCAGCCACCTGCCCTAACTACGCAATTGCTTGGGTTCGATAACTTTGCCCATGAGCTGGCCGCAGCTGCGCTTTGGAGTAAACGTATACAAAGAGAAGCCCCAGACAGCCGCATCGGCGTGGTTATTCCCAGCTTGGTGCAGGACTACGCAATGGTACAAAGGCAGTTTGCCGTCACTCTGAACCCAGAATCTGGAAGTGCCATCCCTAAATTCGATATGTCAGGGGGCACCAGTCTATCTGCCCAACCAGTATGGATGCACGCACGGACATTATTGAATTGGTGCCACGAGGCAGCAGAACCAAATATTATTGCCAAGCTGGCGGACTCACCGTTTTTAGAGCTGCCTTGGTGCAGAACCCTTAATGCAAATTGGCCAAATTTTCTGCGCAGAAATATTTTGCTACAACGTCTAAAGAAAGATCTAGATGAAGGTGCTCAAGCAGCGAGCAATCTAATCGACCTCGTACAGCAGTTACCCAACACGGCAAATATCCGCGACTGGATATTGCACATACGAGATTTGTTAAAAACAGCGGACTGGCCAAAGTTAAACAATATCAACTCTATTCAATATCAGGCCGCTCAGAGCATCTTTACCCAGCTGGATAACTTGGCAAACGTTCAACACAGCAAGCAAATTTCGCTGCGCCAAGCCCTAGACTTTATTGAGTTTAACCTCGACGCCAAACCTTTTGCGCCGCAACGCCAAGCTTCCCCAATTCAAGTATTAGGTCTTTTGGAAACCACCGGGTTGAGCTTTTCTCACCTGTGGGTTTGCGGCATGAGTGCGGCTAATTTTCCGAGCACATCGCAACTAAATCCCTTTATTCCACGCTCGATAGCTGAAGAGTTTGGACTACCCAGATGCAACCAAGACCAGGAGCTGGAGTTTGCCCAACGCACGCTAGGCCACTGGCTAACTTGCGGGGCAGAACTACACTTTAGCTATACTCAGATTGAAAACGAGACGGTACAACTACCCAGCCAACTGATCTTAGACGCGATAGACCGTAATCACAGCCAATCGCAAACTTCAGGAGGTGACATGCAGCCCGCTGCTACTGAGTCGCCGGATTATTCTCTACGCCATCCGTTGATGGTCAGTCAGGGCGCAAATTTAGAGCATTGCGAAGACGGCAACGGCACTGCGTTAAACGAGACACACATCAAAGGCGGCACAGGGATATTAGAACAACAGGCGAGCTGCCCATTCAAAGCTTATGCCACAGCGAGGCTGGGGCTTAGACAACCACGGGAAGCAAAAGACTTTCTCGACGCCATTGATAGAGGCAATTCACTGCATAAGGTACTAGAAAACCTCATGCGCATTTATTCTGACAGTGAAGCCATGCTGCAAATCAACCCTGTTGAAATAGAAAAACAATGTCGCCTTGTATTGAAAAAACATCGCGGTTTACCCACGCCCTTTATTGAAAACGAAGTACTGCGTATTGCAGACCTTGTGCAGCAATGGTTAGAAATCGAGGCACAGCGCCGACCCTTTAAGGTTTCAGGTGTTGAAGAAAAATTTGAACTAGACTTAGCAGGTTTAACACTGGCGCTAAAAGTTGATCGTATTGACGAGATCAATGGTCAGGATGTAATCATCGACTACAAGAGCAGTAAAAACTCTGTCGCAGGCGCCCTTTCCGAACCTGTCATAGACCCTCAACTACCTGCCTATGCACTGCTCTCAGATAAAGTAGCTGGCGTTTACTTTGCCTCAATTAAGAATCAGGAAGTGCGCGTTGACGGTATCGCCGCTCCGTCAGGTAATTTGGTAGATTCACCTACCAAAGGCTTTACCATCAAAAACCCAGACGGCAAAAATCTTAACAACACAGAAAGCCAATTACACTGGGCCGATAAAGTAAGCAGTTGGAAACTTGAACTCACTGAATTAGCTCAAGCCATAGCAGCAGGCGAAGCCAGCGTAACGCCCACCAAAGATGCCTGTAAGTACTGCCACTTGACCAGCTTGTGTAGAATCAATGACCGCTAGAATAACGCCCCCAGACCAAGATCAGCGCGATCTGGCCCTCAATGTGGCGGGCTCATACATTGTTCAGGCACCTGCCGGCTCCGGAAAAACCACTCTGCTGGTAGAGCGGTACCTGAATCTGTTATTGATCGTACAGCGCCCTGAAGAAATACTCGCCATCACTTTCACTAAAGCGGCTGCCGCAGAGATGAAGGCTCGCATCCTCGCAACATTGAATGAAGATTCTGATCTTGCCCAAAGAGTGTCCCGTCGCGACCATGAAATGGGCTGGAAAATTCGCTACAACCCCAGCCGCCTTAAAATTCAAACCATAGACAGTTTTGCAAACGAACTAGCAACGCAAATACCAGGGTTACATAGCGTCAGCGGCATGACCATTACCGCTCATGCTAACCCCCTCTACGAAGCAGCAGCTCAAGCGCTATTGGGGCAGCTATATTCAAATAATCCCACCAAGGAATATGTTGCCGACTTTTTGGCTATGTTGGAAAACAATGCGGCGACGGCCCAGAGATTATTGGTGGCAATGCTGACTAAACGCGACCAATGGTTAGACTTAACTTCTCAATTGAGTCAGCAAGCTGGTGAAAACTTCGCCCAAATTGCAGAGTACGTAAATACTGCACTAGAAGAACTCCACAGCAATATCCTCGAACCGCTCCACAACGCTGTCGCTGACAATGATGAGGCCATGCTGGTCACTATTGCAGACCACACTGGGCTAGAGCCTGAATGGCCGGCAATACTGCCATTACTGCTTACCAAAGATTTCAAACTTCGAAGCCGTTTGACTAAAAGAGAACATGAGGCCTTTTTAGATAAAGAATTTAAAACATTGGTAGCGCAGTGGATAACCGAGCTTGATGAGAGAGGCCTTGGCCCAGTCCTAGCAAACTACCAGCAACTACCATCGCTCGAGATTTCTACAACAGACCAACAGCGCATATTAGTCGTGAGTATTTGTTTATCTTTAGCCGCTATAGAGTTAGAAAAAATATTTCAGCGGCAGCGGGTCATAGATTTTAACGGCATATTAATGCGCGCCGTCAGCGGACTCAGAGATGGCGACGAACCCACAGACCTAGCATTGCACTGGGATTATCGAATAAAGCATATGCTTATCGACGAATTCCAAGATACATCTCACAGCCAATATAGATTTTTCAGCTTGCTCACTGAAGGATGGCTAGAAGACGATGGCAACACGTTTTTTGCTGTGGGCGACCCTATGCAATCAATCTACCGATTCCGCGATGCCGACGTTTCAATCTTTGATCAATGCCGGGAATATGGCATTGGTAGCATTCCACTAGCTCCGCTAAATCTCACAGCAAACTTCCGCTCAGGCAAATCCTTGGTGCACTGGAATAACGAATTATTTAATGAATTGCTGCCAGCGGAAGGTGCAAGTCGACTAGGCGCTGTGAAATTTTCAGCAGCAACACCTGTAAAAGAAGATGCACTTGGAACGCGGCTATCCTGCAAGCACTACGAAGACGAGGCACTGGAAATAAACGCCATTGTCACGCAAATTGAAAATCTCATCGCCCAGGACAACGAATCTAGCATTGGCATTTTATGCCGGGCAAGAAGCCACTTACCTGATCTTCTACAAGCCTTGCAAAGCGCCAACATAAATAGTCAGGGAACAGACATTGACCCATTGGCAGACGAGCCCATTATCCAAGATTTACTATCACTTCACTCGGTATTACTGAGGCCTAGTGATCGATTACCTTGGTTCGCTCTAATGCGTAGCCCAATGGTTGGTACACTACTAGAAACCTTAGAGTCCTTTACTGACACAGAAAATTTCAGCGAAACACTCGCCCAATTTGCAGATTCTCACCCAGAGTTAGCGCGACTAAACCATGCGCTAAATTGGGCCCAGCCCAAGCTATACGAGTACCCACTGTGCGAAGTTATTGAGGGTTGTTGGATTCGGCTGGGTGGTATGGATGCCTACAATAAAGAACATATTACCCATGCAATGAGATGGTTTGAACTGCTCGAGGCTCAAGGTCTGAATGGTTATGACTTTGAACAGGTGCGGGCCGCTGTAGATCAGCTTTATGCAGAACCAGTACAATCTGCGCAAGTGCAAATTATGACAGTGCATAAGTCCAAGGGACTAGAATTCGATCATGTATTTCTACCTTTTCTAGGTAAAAAAATGCCGCCAGATAGCACGTCTTTAATGCTTTGGCAGCCGAGTACTGATGGATTGCTGGTTGGCGTAAACGGTGATGTCATACATAGCTGGTTAAAATACGAAGAGAAGATTAGGTCAGAGAATGAGAGGAAACGTTTGCTTTATGTAGCGTGTACTCGCGCAAAAGCCGGGCTTTTTGTGAGTTTTCGCAAAGAGGTGGATAAACCGCCAACTGGTCTTGCAGCACACCTAGACGGATATGCGGAAGCAAGTACGGATGTACCCGCTGTTGCTCTCCCCCCCTCACTCACCTCAGGGCCAGAAGTTTTATCTGGAGCAGATGCACTAGATCCAGCGCAACGTCTAACTTATTTGCCTCGAGACTTTCAAGCAGCCATAGTTGCCACTAACACTGAGTCTAAAGAGGACGGTCTTGATAGTGCGCCGACAGAAGAGGAAAACCCGCCGTCTAATCCTTTCGAACTTGCGCTAGGCAACCTCGTTCACAAAGCACTTGCGTGGTTGGGCGATACCCATGCTATCGAGCAAGGCCACGAAACAGCCCTAAATAAGATAAAAACTCGACTACCTAAATGGATTGAACAATCTGGCACAGATATCAGTTATCACTCTAATTTAGAGGCCCAAGCACTCCAGCACATTCAAACAACTCTACTTAGCGAAACAGGTCGTTGGATCTTAAGCCCACACCAAAGATCCTACTGCGAGTGGCCGTTAACAGGGATCATTGGCAAATCTCTAAGGCACCTAATCTTAGACAGGTGCTTCGAAGTTGATGGATGCATCTGGATTATTGATTATAAATCGGCTACACCAAACCCAGACGAAAACTTAGAGACATTCCTTGCAACTGAGTGTCAACGTTACAGCGGCCAATTAAACGATTACAAAACAGCAGTAACTGCGCTTTATGGCAATTACCTACCCGTAGAAACGGCACTGTTCTTTACCGGAATAGGTCGTCTGGAAAAACTCTAGCAAAGTAAGTCTCTAGACCCCCAGGTCCATAGCATAGCATTGCAATTCCGATACAAAGCTTTACCATCCGCGGCCTCAGGCGTTTTCGGCTTGGACTCGAACACTCACCTCCTACCCAATATTTCGGGCAGCAAGAAGAGTTAACAAATGCCCTTGCTTTAAACAGAGCAGTGCTAATGTAAAACGTCAAAGGCCGAAAAGAACGCAAGAAGAATAAGGATATATCGTGCAACTTGAAAACCTAAATATTGAAGATCAGGAAATTCTTGTCACTCCCGAGCAGCTAAAGGCTAGCTTGCCTGTGACCGCAGAAATCCAAGACACAGTAAATCAATATCGTGAAACGGTAGCTAATATAGTTGATCGCAAAGACAGGCGCCTACTTGTTGTGGTGGGACCATGCTCAATTCATGATACTGGCGCGGCACTAGATTACGCCAAGCGACTAAAGGCGTTGTCTTTAGAACTAAGTGGCGAACTTTTTATTGTAATGCGGGCTTACTTTGAAAAACCTCGAAGCACAGTTGGCTGGAAGGGTTTAATCAACGATCCTCACTTGGACGATAGTTTCAAAGTTGCAGAGGGTTTGAGTATTGCGCGCAAACTTTTGCTAGATCTAACAGAGATTGGTTTGCCGCTTGCCACTGAAGCACTAGACCCAATTACCCCGCAATATGTGCAAGATCTTATTTCTTGGTCTGCAATTGGCGCGAGAACTACTGAATCGCAAACCCATAGAGAAATGGCGTCGGGTTTAAGCTGTGCGGTGGGATTTAAAAACGGCACTGATGGATCACTAGATGTTGCTGTTAACGCCCTACAATCTGTAGCCAGCCCCCACCGTTTCCTCGGTATTAGCCCAAGCGGTCAAGTCAGTGTTATTCACACCAAAGGCAACCCTCATGGTCACGTTGTACTCAGAGGCGGCAGTGATGGCCCCAACTACTCACCTGAACATATCGCACAATGTGAAAGTGCTCTGGAAAAAATCGGTGGGACCGCATCCATAATGGTGGACTGCTCTCATGCTAATTCGAATAAAGATCACCGTCAGCAAGCAACAGTTTTACAATCTGTGGCTGATCAAATTGCGCTCGGCAATGAGTCTATTACCGGTGTAATGATTGAAAGTAATATAGGACCTGGCAATCAGAGCATTAAGAATCCAGGCGGGTTGGAGTATGGCGTGTCTATAACAGACGCTTGCATAGATTGGGACGAGACAGAGGTTCTACTGAAGGACCTGAGCGCAAAGCTCAAAGGTCGCTAAGACTTCTTAACAATTGCGCGCCGACTCAAGCGGCGCTCATAGCTGAGACAGCTAGGAATAATAGGCGTTGTCTGTGACCGTGTGGTCTGTGTGATCTATTACGCCAGTTAACTCAGGCACCTGCTCTAACAAAGTGGTCTCTACACTGCTTTTCAGTGTTATATCCACTGCAGAACAACCCTGACACCCACCACCAAATTGCAATACTGCTTGGCTTTCAGACGTTACCTCAACAAGGGATACCATACCGCCATGAGCTGCAAGGCCTGGATTGATTTCGTTGTATAGAACGTAATTTATGCGGTCTTCTATTGGCGCATCAGGGCCAACCTTTGGCACACGGGCATTGGGAGCCTTAATGGTAAGTTGCCCGCCCATTTGATCTTCTTGGTAATCAACTTGCGCATCTTCTAGATAGGCCTCACTACGACCCTCAAACCATGCCCTAAAACCGGCATATTCAACGGCAATGTCACCTTCCTGCTCTTCTCCAGGACGGCAATAGGCAATGCAGGTTTCCGCTTGGGGCGTACCTGGCTGAGCTACAAAAATTCTTATACTGACATTTTCATCGTCTTGCTTGGACAACAAGCCTTCAAGATAGGTCTGGGCGCTGGCGGATATTTCGATCATAGATACTCTTTTTGATCCATATTTCTAATTCGTAATGTCTGCGCCGCGATAAACAACGCGCAGGCTTTTGGGGCTTCGTATCAAGATCATACTGATGCGGGCCCGAGGCCTCAGTGTACAGCCTCTGCCTAGATACAGGAAACAACTCTCTCAATAATGGTGCTCTTTGCTGACATTACAATGAGCCAGTTTCAACTCGAACTAGGAACCCTTCAATTGTACTACTACCCTACCTGAGCTACGGTCATCCTTTAAATATTGGTATAACCATGACAGCCCACGCGCAGAAAGCTCAAAGTAATATTCCAGAACAGTCTACTGAAGAACGCATAAGACAAGTGATGTCCAAGCGCATTGTCATCCTAGATGGAGCCTATGGTAGTGCTTTCCAAGGGTATGATCTTGAGGAAGAGGAGTTTCGCGGTGATCGATTTGCCGATCATGCAATGTCATTAAAAGGTAACCACGACATTCTCAACTTAACGCGCCAATACGTAGTTGAGGAAGTCCATAGAGGTTACCTAGAGGCCGGTTGCGACATTATTTGCACCAATACCTTTAATGCAACCAGTATTGCCCAAGCGGACTTTGGTACCGAAGATATCTGTAGGGAAATGAATAGAGAGTCGGCGAAAATCGCGCGCGCTATAGCCGACGAATTTTCAACGGCAGAGAAACCAAGATTTGTTGCCGGCAGTGTTGGACCCACAAATAGAACAGCCAGTCTTTCACCGGATGTGAATAGACCGGAATATCGCAACGTAAATTTTGATGAGTTAGTCATTGCCTACACCGAAGCATTGGAAGGCTTGGTAGAAGGCGGTGTAGATTTATTTCTTATCGAAACTGTATTCGACACGTTAAATGCAAAAGCGGCCATCTACGCGGCAAATTTGGTTAACCGCAAGCTCAGCAACCCCTGCCCCCTAATGATTTCGGGCACCATTACTGATGCCAGCGGCAGAACTTTATCCGGTCAAACCGGCGAGGCATTTGTGTACTCAGTAGAACATGCACAGCCTCTATCTATTGGCCTTAATTGCGCACTCGGCGCGGAACAGTTAAGACCCCACGTTAATGAACTTGCCAACCTATGTAACAACGCAGTAAGCGTACACCCCAATGCCGGCTTACCTGATGCCTTCGGCGAATACAACCAAACTGCCGAGCAGATGGCAGAGATCATTTATAGCTACGCGGAAGCTGGTTGGCTAAATATTGTTGGTGGGTGCTGTGGCACTACACCCAGCCATATCAAAGCTATTGCAGATGCAGTGAAAGATATGCCGCCCCGCCCACTGATTAAAAAATCCGTCGCTAGAGGCAATACCAGTGGCTTAAAGCTCTCAGGATTAGAGCCGCTAACACTCAATAATGAAAGCCTATTCATCAATGTCGGAGAAAGAACCAACGTTACCGGCTCAGCCAAATTTGCCCGTCTGATTAGAGAATCAAAGTACGAAGAGGCACTACAAGTTGCGCGGCAACAGGTTGAAAGTGGCGCCCAAATTATAGACATAAACATGGACGAGGGTATGCTCGATGGTGAGGAAGCCATGGTGCATTTCTTGAATTTAATCGCCACAGAACCTGACATTTCAAAAGTGCCGATCATGATTGACTCAAGCAAGTGGGAAATCATCGAAGCAGGTCTGAAGTGTGTTCAGGGTAAGGCGATTGTAAATTCAATTAGCTTAAAGGAAGGACATGAAGCCTTTGTTAGCGCTGCACAAAAATGCCAAGACTACGGTGCTGCCATGGTCGTTATGGCATTTGACGAAGACGGCCAAGCAGACTCGCTGGAAAGAAAAATTGAGATCTGCCAACGCAGTTACAAAGTACTCACTGAAGAAGTGGGTGTTGTACCCTCAGATATCATATTCGACCCGAACATCTTCGCCATCGGTACCGGAATCGACGAGCACCGTAATTACGCAGTGGACTTTATCGATTCAGTGCGCTGGATTAAAGAAAATCTTCCGGGAGCCAGCACCTCTGGCGGCCTGAGCAACGTTTCTTTTGCCTTCCGCGGCAATAATTTGGTCCGCGAAGCCATTCATACGGTATTCCTTTACCACGCAGTACAAGCGGGCATGACAATGGGTATTGTTAACGCAGGTCAGCTTGGTATCTATGCAGACCTATCCGATGAGCTGCGCGAAGCCGCTGAAGATCTGGTATTAAACCGGCGCGAAGACGCTACCGAGAGACTCTTGGCCATAGCGCAATCTATGAGCGATGACGGTAGCACCGGGGCGAAGGAACAGAAGGAAGAAGAATGGCGTCAACTTCCCGTAAGAGAACGCCTGAGCTACGCATTAGTTAAAGGCAATAATGAGTTTATTGTCGAAGATACTGAAGCCGCAAGGTTAGAAGCCACCCACCCGTTAGAAGTCATCGAAGGCCCTCTTATGGATGGCATGGGTGTCGTGGGCGATTTGTTCGGTAGCGGCAAGATGTTTTTACCCCAAGTTGTTAAAAGCGCACGGGTAATGAAGCAGGCCGTAGGCCACCTTGTACCCTTCATTGAGGAAGAAAAGCTCAAGAACCCCAGCCGTGAGAGCGCTGCCAAAGGCAAAATCGTTATGGCAACGGTGAAAGGTGATGTTCACGACATAGGTAAGAATATTGTCGGCGTTGTTCTACAGTGCAACAACTATGAGGTCATTGACCTAGGCGTAATGGTGCCTAAAGAAACTATTATTCAAACCGCTATAGACACGGGAGCCAATGTAATTGGTTTGTCTGGCCTAATCACACCCTCGCTGGACGAAATGGTCAACGTAGCAACGGAAATGCAGCGACTTGGGCTAAATATACCTCTTTTGATTGGCGGGGCAACCACTAGTAAGGCCCACACAGCGGCTAAAATTGCGCCTTGCTACGAAAATCGAGCCACTGTTTATGTGGCAGATGCGTCCAGAGCAGTGGGTGTTGCAAGCAAATTATTGGCCGACAATGACAGCTATGAAGCCTACGCGGAAGAGATTGATCGAGAATATGCGTTGATCAAAACAAGAGTAGAAGCTAGAAGAGAAAAACGCGCATTTTTGGCTTTATCCGACGCTAGAGCCAATGCTTGGTCCGCTGAGCAACAAGATTATCAGCCCGCCAAGCCCAATCAGCTGGGCGTATTTGATTACAAGCCTACACTTGCCGAGTTAGTCCCTTATATTGATTGGACACCTTTCTTTATGACTTGGTCACTTGCAGGGCGTTACCCGGCTATTTTAGAGGACGAAGTGGTTGGCGAAGCCGCTACTGCCCTGTTCGCTGACGCACAGGAAAGACTACAATGGCTAATTGACGATGGACGTTTAGCTGCGGCAGGCGTTTATGCGATTTGGCCGGCAAACCGCCTGGGCGAAGATGACATCGAACTTTTCGCTAATGATGATCGCAGCCAGCGCCTTGCGTCTTTGCACCACTTACGCCAGCAAGCACCAAAACCAGATGATCTTAGCCCTAATCAATGCCTATCGGATTATATAGCCAACCCGGGTAATCCAGACTATTTAGGCGGATTCGCTGTTACTACCGGCATCAATATTGATGCCATTCTGGCGGAATTCCCAGACGACGATTACACCCAGATAATGATCAAATCATTGGCTGATCGACTTGCTGAAGCGTTTGCTGAGCTGTTACATGCATACGTTCGACAAACAGCTTGGGGCTATAGCCCTAATGAGGAATTTGATGCAGAGCTGTTTATCAAAGAGAAATACAGAGGCATTAGGCCTGCGCCAGGCTACCCTGCTTGCCCAGAGCATAGCGAGAAGGCCACCCTCTTTGAGTTACTTGATGCTACCAATAGAACTGGCATAGAACTTACTGAAAGTTATGCAATGTCGCCCGCAGCAGCCGTCAGTGGGTGGTATTTTGCCCACCCGGAAGCAAAGTATTTTGGCGTAGGAAAAATTGATGAAGACCAGTTAGCCGACTACGCGGACAGAAAGAAGCTGAATATTGATGCTGCGAGAACGCTACTAAGCCCTACGCTATCTGACTGAAACCGCTTATTTGAAAAGAGGCTAGAGTCTGTAAATCAAGAGATCAAGAGATAAAAAAAAGTGTGGGGGTTAGCCAAGTACCGCCTGTGTATCCGCGACTTATTCCCAGCCGATAAACAAAAAGGCAGCATAGCGGTACTGAAACACTCAGTACCTCGAAACATGTAAAGCCGCCTAAAGATCGATGGTAAAGCCAGAAATATAAACGGCTGCAAATAGCACTGCGGCGGTAAACATAACCAAAATTGCTTTTACATCTGCTGCATCATCTGCGCTGGATTGATCTTGGTCGGACTGATGCTCATCGCTCATTATTTCTCTTCCACTTTGGCTTTTGCTTAACCCATTATCTGTTGGGCGTGATTTAAGGGCGCAAGTATAGACCGCCACGCGTGCATGACAAGTGCCTAGTGTTGTTTCAATGTGTAGTTTGTCATTTTGATTATTTATATATTCGACCTTGGAATAAGCACGCAACCGCAATTGGTTGCCCTGTATAAATGGTACTGCTACTGTCCTGCGCTTAACTCAGTCAGGGGACTTGGGTGACGCTTAGTAGGAACCCATAAAAAATGTACCAATACACAGAATTTGACCGCTCGTTCATTGCTGAACGAGTTAATCACTACCGCGAGCAAACCACCCGTTATCTTGACGGCAAGCTTTCCGAAGACGAATTTCTACAGCTAAGACTGCGTAACGGGCTATACCTCCAACGGTTGGCACCGATGCTTAGAGTGGCTATTCCTTACGGCACCTTATCCAGCAAACAACTGTTTGCTCTAGGCAAGGTTGCTAGAGAATATGACCGCGGCTATGGCCACTTAAGTACTCGACAAAACATGCAGTTTAACTGGCCGGAACTTGCTGAAGTACCAGATATTCTTGCAGACATGGCCGAAGTAGACTTGCACGCAATACAAACCAGCGGCAGCTGTATCCGCAACGTCACCACTGACCATTTTGCCGGCGCAGCAGCGGATGAAACCATAGACCCGCGCCCCTACTGTGAAATCATTCGGCAGTGGTCTACCGCTCATCCCGAGTTCGAGTGGTTACCGCGAAAATTCAAGATCGCTGTCACAGGTGCAGCTGAGGACAGAGCTGCAATTGGCGTCCATGACGTTGGCCTAAGAGTTCATCGCAGCGACCAAGGCGAAGTTCTATTTGATGTCTACGCCGGTGGTGGCTTAGGCAGAACACCCGTACTGGGTGCATTGGTTCGCTCAGAACTACCCATAGAACATTTACTCACGTACCTAGAAGCTTTGATGCGCGTTTATAACCGCTACGGGCGTCGTGATAATAAATACAAAGCACGTATAAAAATATTAGTTCGAGCAATGGGTGTTGACGGTTTTCGCGCAAAAGTAGATGAAGAGTGGGCGCATAGTAAAAATGGCCCAGGCACTCTGCCTTCTGCTGAGATCAGTCGAGTAGAGGCGTTTTTTGCGCCGCCCAATTACACAGAGCAACCAGACATAAGTGATGCGTTAGCGGAGCAAAGGCTAGCCAACCCAAAATTTAGTCAATGGTTACAGCACAATGTGATCGAACACAAAGCGCCCGGTTATGCAGCTGTAACACTATCCACCAAGGCAACCGGCGTGCCGCCGGGGGATGTGAGTGACACGCAAATTGACGCAGTTGCACAGTGGGCTGCAGACTATAGCTTTAGCGAGATACGGATCAGCCACGAACAAAATTTCGTGTTACCCCACGTACCAAAGCAGTACTTATTTACATTGTGGCAAAAGGCGCAAGCGCAAAATCTAGCGACGGCGAACGCACGATTAATAACCGATATGATCTGCTGCCCTGGCGGCGATTACTGCTCATTAGCAAACGCCAAGTCCATACCGGTAGCTGAAGCACTACAAGAACGTTTTGACGACTACGACTTTCAGTATGATTTAGGCGAACTGAACCTAAATATTTCTGGCTGTATGAATGCTTGTGGACACCACCATGTGGGCCACATAGGCATTCTCGGTGTCGATAAAAAAGGTAGTGAGTTTTATCAAATCTCTCTTGGGGGTCATGCCGGGCACTCAGAGCTCGCCCCTTCTCTAGGACAAATTGTCGGCCCCTCTATCCCTCGCGCAGAAGTCTGCGACGTCATCGCAAAAATTTTGCAGATCTATGTAGATCTTCGAATTGCAGACGAGAGCTTTTTGGGCTGCTTCAAACGAGTAGGCATGGCGCCATTTAAGGAACGCATTTATGCACCATCTCATTAACAAACATAACGAAGAATGGCAGCTAGCTGACACGCAGAGTTCCGACCAAGCGCAAATAGAATGGCGTGATGCTGAGAATTGGCAGCCCGGCCAAGCACTGAAGCTACCAGTAGACGCGGAAATAAATGCCCAATGGAGCCAAGCCTCCATTATTGGTATTGACTTCCCGGCCCTCACAGACGGCAGAGGCCTATCGCTGGCAGTATTACTACGCAGCCGATTGCATTATGCCGGCGACCTACGCGGCTTAGGCGCGGTCCATGAGGACATTCTGCACTTTATGGTGCGCTGTGGTTTCACAAGTTTTGAGCTGCCAGAATCTCGAGACCCTGAAGTTGCTTTAAGCTGCATTGCGCCCCATAAGCAGTACTATCAAAGTTCAGTAGTCGATCCGCTCAATCAGTTCGATCGGGTCTAGTAGGATTAACCGGTTAGCAGGTGGCGCCTCTCAGATATTGAACATACCTTTGGCTGCAGTTGTTAAATAATCTGCAGCAGGCTACCTGTTAGCGCCAGTTCAGGCACCATTTTGTGCATTGTGTCGAAAAATCACGGTAATCACTGGGATCCTTGTTAGGCTATATCCTAAACCGCAGATGCCGTCCCTACGAGATCACTAATGCCGCACCCAGATCTAATCAATTCATTCTTCATCATTTTTGCCGGTGCAGCCGGGTTAGCCACGGTCGCCCTATTTTCCCGCCAGCCTATGCTTATCGCGTACATACTGCTGGGTTGCTTGATTGGTCCATTTGGCTTGAGCCTGATCGATCAAAACGAGTTACTCACGGAAATTGCGGAAATTGGCATTATCTTTCTACTCTTCTTAGTAGGTTTAGATTTGCAGCCCAGCAAACTGAAAAATATGCTTGCCGAATCAATGCTCACCGCCCTTGGCACCAGTATCTTATTCTTTGCAATGGGCGCCAGCATCATGCTGGCAACCGGCTTTAGCTATACAGAAGCATGGGTTGTGGGCTTAGCCATGACATTTTCAAGCACTATATTGGGTATAAAGCTTTTACCTACCACAGCATTACATCATCGACATATAGGCGAAATGGTAGTGAGCCTGCTGCTCATTCAAGACCTGTTGGCCATTCTAGCCATATTGCTGTTGACCGGTTTAGGTAATGATCTAGCGGGTATAACGCGCAGCCTAATGGCGATCTTTGTGGGGCTACCGCTGCTCATTGGTGGTGCCTATTTAATGGTTCGCTTTGTTTTACTTACCTTAATAAGCAAATTTGATGCTTTTCATGAGTATATTTTTCTCCTCGCCATAGGCTGGTGCCTAAGTCTTGCCAGCATCGCAGAAAAAATGGGTTTGTCCTTTGAAATAGGCGGGTTTATCGCAGGGGTGAGTTTAGCAACCAGCCCCATCGCACAGTATATTGCGGAGCATCTCAAACCCCTTCGTGACTTTTTTTTGATTTTATTTTTCTTCTCGGTAGGAGCGTCACTGAATGTCGTACTTTTGCAAGAGGTGTGGCTAGCGACAATTATCTTGGCAGTAGTGACTGTGATCGTAAAACCAAGGGTATTTGCATATTTGTTGGTTTTGCAGAAAGAAGACAAGGATGCTTCTAAGGAAGTTGGGTTCCGACTTGGTCAAGCGTCAGAGTTTTCTCTGTTACTAAGCTACATTGCCATTTCCAACGCACTGATTAGTAGCTCGGCAGCAGTAGTTCTACAAACCGCAACCATCCTGACACTGATAGGCAGTAGTTATTTAGTGGTATCTCGATATCCGAGCCCAATTGCATCAGACCCGGCCCTCAGACGAGACTGAGGGCCTTAAGTACCGCTTATAGGGTTACATTTTGAGCTGCTTTAAACGCTACTTTAGAAATACTGGCAACTCTCGGTGCCAAGTGCTTGGTGCCAAGTGCTTAAAGGTGCACTACCCCTCTGCCTACCATCTGACCGGCTAGAATACGATCAATTGCATCGGACAAACTGTCTAGGGTTAGAACTTCTTCTAAATCACTCAGGTCCATGAGCCAATCAGAGCCTAGGCGCTGCCAAATTTCAGCTTTTTCCTCGATCGGTAACTGTACAGAATCGATCCCCAGCAGATTCACGTGACGCAAGATAAAAGGCAGTACAGAGGCTGAAAATACGGGTGCCGCTACTAGACCACAAGCAGCCAGGCTACAACCATAACGTAGGCTCTTAACCCCATTAAAAAGAATATCTCCGCCTACTGTGTCAACTACTCCACCCCAGCGTTCAGCCAGCATCGGCTTGTCGCTGCCCGCATTAGCGTCTTCTCTGGACAATATTTCGCTGGCACCTAAGCTACGCAAAAAGTCGTGCTGATCTGCCTTACCGGTCACTGCAGCAACCTCATAACCCAGTTGCGCAAGCAATTTGACTGCCACAGAACCTACGCCACCTGTTGCGCCAGTGACAAGTACCGGGCCTGATGCCGGTGTCATGCCAGCGCGCTCCAACTTCTGGACACATTCAGCCGCAGTAAACCCAGCGGTACCAATGACCATACTGCTATGCATGGTTAGACCCTTGGGCATTTTGACCGCCCAAGAAGCAGGTATACGCACACGCTCAGCAAACCCACCGGAGGTGCCCATACCAAGGTCAAAACCAATTGCAATAATCTCATCACCCACAGCAAAATCTGCATGATCAGAGGCTAAAACCACGCCGGAAACGTCTATACCTGGGGTGTGAGGGAAATTACGCGTAACACCAGGGTTGCCCGTTGCTGAGAGCCCGTCTTTAAAGTTTAGCGAGGAATATTTAACCTCGACCAATAATTCGCCTGCTGGTAAATCATCAACCGACCTTGTAATGACACTACGCTCAAATCCAGCGTCAGTTTTTTCGACTCTAAAAGCTTTAAATTGCATATTTTTCCCCTACTACTTACGAACAAATTCTAAGACGTGGCTGACTCTATCTAACATACCGTTAAATTTATCGAGCACCTTATCTATTGGTTTCTTGGTTTCTTCCCAGGTGACCTCAAAGACATCTCGAGATTCACATAGTTCTATCAAATACTCATCACTGGTGGCCAAGCCATCTACCAAATTTAATTCAAGGGCGCGCTTGCCATACCATGCCTCGCCAGTTGCTACCGCCTCTATATCTAATTCAGGACGATTTTCGGCAACAAACTCTTGAAATAAATTGTGCACATCATCTAGCTCTTCACGGAACTTTTCTCGACCCTCATCAGTATTCTCGCCCAACATAGTCAGCGTACGCTTGTACTTGCCAGCCGTGAGTACCTCAACATCTACATCATTCTTCTTCAATAACCGGTGAATATTCGGAATCTGTGCGACGACACCAATGGAGCCAATAACTGCGAACGGTGCAGCCAAAATTCTATTCGCCACGGCAGCCATAAGATATCCGCCACTTGCTGCGACTCTATCGACAATTGCCGTTAAGGGAATGCCTTTGTTACGTATACGCATCATTTGCGAAGCAGCCAGCCCATAGCTGTGGACCATACCACCAGGGCTCTCTAAGCAGACTACTACTTCATCATTAGCACCAGCCATGGTCAGTACTGCGCTAATCTCCAAGCTTAAGAAGTCCACCCCTGAGGCTGCTGTGTCGCCATCAAAATGTATGACAAAAGTTCTGTCTCTCTGCCCGTCTAACTTGGTCGTACCTTGGTTTGCAACGCTGCCGTCAACCTGCTCTTCAGTATGGGCACCACCTTCACCACTCGTGCTATCAGTTGACTCAGCGTTGGCGACGGTCAACACCTCTGCTTTTTTCCCATCAGGTTTTTGTTTAGCGGCGAGCTTGGCGGCTTTCGCGACCTTCTTAGCTTCGGCTTTCTCGCTTTTCGTTTCAGCTTTATGGACACGCTTTGCTTCATCCGCAGAGAGCAAATGATTTTCCATAGCAAAACGTAACTCGCGGACCCTTTCATTGAGTTTGCGAATAACCAGATGACCATGATCGCCACCCTGCTGGCGCGCAGAGAGTCCGGCCAGGGATGATGCAATGACCAAAAACGCAATGACCAAAGTCACCACTTGGCCTAAGAACATTAGATATTCAAAAAGAAAGTCCATAAAGCTTTTGTCTAACTGAAAAAGGTTGGCTACTTTATCTATTGCGCTCACTCAGCGCCAGCGCAGCGTTAAATCTCTGTCGGCTAAAACGCTGCTAACCCTTCATTTGAAGTTACTTTCACGAGAATCAGCCTAATAACTTGACCTTTGCGCCAGCTTTGATAAAAAGCAGCTTCATTTTGTGGTCAGGTCGTTTGGACCGGCCACGGCTAGGAGAGTAACTGAACCGCAATGCGTAGCTTTATTGAAAGTCAATTTTGTAGCAAAAAGTCTAAAGGGCTGGACGCACGAGTGCGCATTGAATGGAATGACGGTCAAATATGCTTCCAGATCCAAGATGAACAAATCAGCTTTGCAGACGATGCAAATCCAGAGTTGATAATCTACTTCAAAGACCAAGACGATGTGAAAAGTTTAATCTTAGGGGAAAAAGACCCCATGCAAGCATTCATGGCAGGAAGTCTGCGCGCCAACGGCCATTTAATTTGGGTTTTCCAGACAATGGCCGCTCTCAGCGGAAATGCCGACAAGGCGGCCTAAGAGCTAGCCCAACTGGTCCAAAAATTCTTGGATTAACCAACCTGAAATCGCCGTCTTCGGTGGGATCTGGGGTAACGTATCTTTGGTAAACCACTGAGCATCTGCTATCTCTTCCGGCTGGCATAGAATATCCCCACCGGCGTATTTGGCATGAAAGCCAAGCATAAGGGAATTAGGAAACGGCCAGCTCTGAGAGCCAAAGTACTGTAAACCTTCTACCTGTAGTCCAACCTCTTCCATCACCTCACGGTGGACGGTTTGTTCAATGGATTCACCGGCCTCAACAAACCCCGCCAAAGTACTGTACATACCCTGCGGCCAGGCTGCATTTCGAGCCAAAAGCATTTCCTCCCCTTTGGTAATGAGAACAATGATACTAGGCGACAAACGTGGGTAGGCGATCATCCGGCAGCTACCGCATTGCATAGCTCTGTCGGCGCCGTGTATTTGCATAGAATCACCGCAACGACCACAAAATTGATTGGTCTGGTGCCAATCTATAACCTGCTTCGCTCTTCCCGCTAAATAGAAGATGGATTGCGATGCGCGCCCTAGTATTCCGCGCAAGCCCAACTTAACGAAACCTTCTGGCAATGCGCCTTTAACCGCTAAAGCAAAGCAAGGGCGATTAGAGTAATGGCCAAGGAAGTGTTTACTCGTTGTTTCCACATCAAACCAACGAAAATCATCTGCGCTAATTGGCTCGGGGACACCCTGAACACTTTTGCAAATCAATTCGTCGCGGATAAACGCAAAATACCAAGCATCGTCTGAATCATCACCTTCCGCCATGACATGATTTGCTGCAAACTCATCTGGACTATTTGGCCACATATAACTGCCCTACCCCTAAATCACAAAAAGAAAGCAACATAGCACAGATTGAACGCTGACCGCCCGCGCAAACCTTGCAAAGTCACCACATGAACTTTGCTAGGAGTCGCGCTAGCTAATCCTCAGCTGAACTTAGAACGCTAATTTTCTTTGAAATCTCGGCCCTTAGTTGTTGCCCACTGGCATGCTGCAGGCTATCTTATGGGGCTGCCTTAAGGCGGTTTTGCAGCTCATAGCCAAGCACAGCCAAATCTCCCCTCGGCTAACAAATAGACACAAAAATAAATAGATCGCAGATAAATGGCGACAATTATGGGCAGATAGATTGCCCTTCAAAATGTTGGTGTAAGGAGTGTTATGAAAGGGTTATCCCTCAATTCGTTTTCTCAGAATTTTCTTGGTCATGCACCAGATTGGTACAAGTTGACCATTATTGGATTTTTAATCTTCAATCCACTGCTACTACTGGTCACCGCGAATCCCTATTTGGCAGGTTGGGCGCTAGTTCTGGAGTTTATTTTTACCCTCGCCATGGCGCTAAAGTGCTATCCATTGCAACCAGGAGGACTGCTTGCTTTAGAAGGTATCTTGATGGGTATGACGAGCCCGGCTACTGTTTACCATGAGGTAGAAATGGCTTTTCCAGTAATACTTTTATTAGTGTTTATGGTCGCTGGTATCTATTTTATGAAGGAGCTACTGCTCTTTACCTTCACCAAAATCCTCTTGTCGATTCGCTCCAAAACACTTATTTCATTCCTGTTTTGTGCCATTTCAGCATTTCTTTCTGCATTCTTGGATGCACTAACAGTCACGGCTGTGGTCATTAGCGTCGCCGTTGGTTTTTACACGATTTACCACCAAGTCGTGGCGACTAAGCTCGCTGATGATGGTGGAGCGGATGGTGAGGAAGATGCCGATGTCCCAGAGGAAGATCGTGCAGAACTAGATCAGTTCAGATCTTTTCTGCGCAACCTTTTAATGCACGCAGCG
>CAJJDH010000068.1 GCA_905182905.1 marine gamma proteobacterium HTCC2089
GCAAACATCAACGTTCAAGCAGCGTAAAAATCTCGAAACGGTGAAGAACTGATGCTACCGATCATCTACCGCTGGCTTGACTGAAAATAAACTATTTGGCCCTATTCCCATCTAACTTTTGCCTATCTTAGAACTGACACCCACTTTTCTCCACTTTTCACCAGATTGCGACACTATATAGGCGTTTAACTAGAGTCAAGGAAATAAAATACAGAAAAAACTCATAACTAGCGGAAAAATAAGAAGTTTTTCTTTGGGGGAATATATTTCTTAAGAATTAAGCGTTAGAAAGCATAAGGGTGGAAACGAAACCTCGAAACGACATTAACTAAGCAGGGTATTTATCTATCGTCATGATGAAATACGGTTTGTTTTGTCTATCAAGTACGTACAAAAATTCCGCCGTCCACTTACCACTTGCACTGCCCGAGATTTCTAAACTCACAGCCTACCCGTGGTGTGAAGCAAAAAAATTGAGAGTCAGCCTATAAGCCGGGTTTTGTCGTGAACAGTCATTCATCTAGGGCTGTCGTCACCAACAGCCTCAAGCGGCCTACCCAGATCCAACGCGGGCCGCGTCGACAGATCTCTATTTGGCCTTGCTCCAAGTGGGGTTTACCATGCCACGAAGTGTTACCACTCGCGCGGTGCGCTCTTACCGCACCCTTTCACCCTTACCAACGACAGTCGAAACTGAAGCTGGCGGTCTACTCTCTGCTGCACTTTCCGTAGGCTCACGCCCCCCAGGAGTTACCTGGCACCCTGCCCTATGGAGCCCGGACTTTCCTCCCGCAGCTTATACTAGATAAACTGCCGGCGACTGCCCAGCTGACTCTCGGCGCCAGAGTAAGTACTCTGCCCACCTGATACAAGGTTTTTTGTAACAGACAAACTCCGAACAATGACCTGTGCCTAATCTCTTTTGCTGACCAGGCTGCCTGCCAAACTTAACGGTTTTCCTTTTGGCTCATTTGCAGCGCCATCTGATAGGCCTCTTTTTTTCGGACTCCACAAATACTCGCAGCGATACGCGACGCTTGAGTAGGCGGCAGTTCTTTTAGCAGCGCCTCCAAAACATGGGCTATTTCAAACCCCGCTGTGACCTGCTCACCAGATTCCACAATACAAACGAACTCGCCTTTCGGTTGCTCGGCTAGCTGATCGAGAACCACTTGGGCTGGGCCCACTAAAAATGTCTCGAATTGTTTGGTCATTTCTCGGCCAACCAACATGCGCTTATCACTCAATCCTGCTATATCAGCCAACGTAGACCTTATGCGGTGGGGAGACTCGAGAAACACTAAAGCTTCAGGCATTAACAACCACTGACTCAGGGCTTGCTGACGTACTTTAGCCTTAGCGGATAAAAACCCAACGAAACGAAAAGGCTGACAGGGAATTGGGCAAACGCTTAGTGCCGTGGTAATAGAGCAAGCACCAGGGATAGGTACTACACGAATCTGTGCCTGCCAAGCTAACTGCAATAGTTGAAAGCCAGGGTCGTTAATTAACGGCGTTCCAGCATCTGAAACCAGCGCCACATCATCTCCGGCCTGCAGTCGCCGAATTAGGTTTTCGCTAATCCGATCCTCATTGTGCTCGTGTAGGCTTAGAAGATCACAACCTTTATGGCCGATATGCGTTAACAGCACACGAGTACGTCTGGTATCCTCAGCGGCTATAATCTGCACTTGGTTGAGGACTTCTGCCCCTCGCGTAGTAAAGTCGCCTAAGTGTCCAATAGGTGTGGCCACCACATAGAGTATTCCTGACATGCGCAATCGCTCGATAATTCTTTGTTTGATCATTCTGACTATGAATGGATGTCAAAGCACCCAAGAATCGGCTCAAGTGCAAAATAAAAATCCCCGCGACCGCGGAGAGTTAGGGTCGCTCACAAACAACCAAAACCAATATGCGCAAGACCAATATCCTGCAGCAACTCCTCTCCTAACTAAAAGCGCAGCAATGATAGAGGCCGGGCAAAGCCAAGTCGCGCTGGACATGCTCGAACAAGCGCAAATTGACAAACTTTTACCACGACCACTAAGCGATCAATTTGTGGGGCTAATCAAGGAGAGAAACGGCAACGCCGAAGCTCGAGCAATTGCTGCAATGAATTTACTCGCACAGCTAACTCTGCAAGATATGCAGTTTATGCAGCAGTTCTGTGACCTGCAAAAATATTACGCTTGCAGCGCCCAGAATCTAATAAAAATTCAAGAACAAACTGGCTCCACAAGTCAGGCAACCCAAAATGCAATATGGTCAGCATTAATGTTGGCTAATGCCCCGAGCCAGCAATTAGATAGCAGGTTAGCCCGAGGCTGGTGGTCGCTAAGAGAGCAGATATTCACCTCTGGCTCGGTAGATCGAGCGAAGCAATTGCTAGCGCAATGGCGCACTAGCAACCCAAATCATAGCGCCGCTAACAAATTACCTAGCGTGCTGGCAAACCTGCAGCGTTATGAGGCACCCAAAGTAGCATTATTACTACCGCTGAGCGGGCGCTTAAGTAACGCTGGCAACGCTATCCGTGATGGATTTCTTGGCGGCTATTTTGCAGATAGCCCGACCCTCCCTAAAGTCACTCATGCCACAAACAACGCAACTGATCTAGAAGAGTACCCTGCTGTAGATCAGCCAGTAGCGCCAGTTAGATCGTTGACTCTATACGACTCTGCCGGCGCCTCGATGTCTGAACTCGTAAGCCAAGTAAAAATAGATGGGGCTGATCTGATCATTGGTCCACTGCGCAAAGACAGAGTAAAAATCGTCGCGTCCCAAGCAGCGGCGGCCAACATTTCAGCACTACTACTTAATTACATGGAACCAGATACGCTGCCGATTGAGCAGGCCCTTGAGACAGGAAAAATATTCCAACTCGGCACGGCTATCGAACATGAGGTTACAACTCTGGCTCGCGCGCTAATGGACAGCGAGCATAAACGGCTATTAGTCGTTCACAGCGGTCAGTCGTGGTCGCAGCGCGCCCTAGTAGAATTTCAAAGCAAGTGGCCGTTCCCTCTTAGCGTGGCGCGGTTTGATGAAGTCAAAGAGGTGACCGGCGCGGTAGGGGGATCAATGGGGGTCGCCGATAGCGTGGCGCGAAAGAATGAAATCGCGCAATTGCTTGATCAAGATATTCAGTTTTTGCCCCGCGCGAGAAGAGATTTGGACGCTGTAATTGCTCTAACCTCAAACGTTGAGTCGCGAGCATTAGTTCCGGCGCTGCGCTTCCATTTCGCTGACAACCTACCCGTTTATGCCATATCTCAGAGCATTAGAGGCAGCGCGGACATTAAAGATCTCGCTGGTTTCACGGTGACCGAGTTACCTATTCTGGCCAACTCAAACGCTAACATGAACAACTTGGTAAGTACTTTCACACTACATGAATCGCCGCTGGTGGAACTGTATGCGCTGGGCTATGACGCATATCAACTGGGTACTTGGATACATTTACTCCAACAAGAACCTAGGCTTTTGTCGGATCAACCGCTCAGGCTCTCCATGGCCACAGGTATCGTTACACTCGGTGCGAACGGGCGCTTTCAACGCACGCTTGAGCTGGCTAATGTCGACCGCAGAGGCAAGCTTAAAATAGCAAATAGATAGGCTCAGCAATCAGCACATCAATTGGGTTTTGGGCAGAGAAGTTAGCTGCATGGTACCTTATGAGTCGGGGGTTAAGCTGCGTAGACAGAAACTTCTCCTCACGCTGGGGTGAAATCGACTTGGTAATGCTAGAAAAAAACGCGCAAACCCGCTGTTCACCCACGTGCATTCCCAACAACCCTTACCAAAAAAATTTAGTCGATGCGGTCTTAGTCTTCGTGGAGGTTCGGTTTAGGCGCTCTGAAAAGTTTGGCAGCCCGGCAGAGACAGTAGACTTAGCAAAACAAAGAAAAATTTTGCGCACGGCCACCCACTACTTAAGTAAACATGATGAATATACTAATTTACCTGTTAGGTTTGACGTAATAGCTGTGACCCAGCGAAACTATAGACCTAAAATTTTGTGGATAAGAGATGCATTCCAATGATAAGTAAAACTCAAGTTAGTAGCGTAATTCTCTTGGTCCTGACCCTCGCCGCTTGTACGAGCAACCCGGACAGGCAAAGATCAGCTGGGACTATTATTGACGACAATATCTTAGAAGTAATTATTGAGAGAGAGATCAGGGCTGCCGATGAAGGCTATAAGGGTTCACATATAGTCGTCACGGTTTATGACGGGTTGGTCCTATTGCTTGGGCAAGTGTCTAGCGAAGAGCTTAGGAGCTTAGCCACCCAAACCACTGAAGCACTAAATAAAGTGGCCGAGGGCAGTGTACATAACCACTTAACTGTTGAAGGGCCTATCTCATTTCTCGCGAGAACTAACGACAGCTTACTCAGCGGCGATGTCAAAGTTCGGCTTCTCGCGCAAAAAGACGCCCCAGGCACCAAGATCAAAGTAAAAACTCAAGATGGCGTAATCTACCTACTTGGGAAGATTACTATGGAGCAGGCAGACGCGGCGGTCGCAGCAACACAAAAATCCTTTGGTGTGAGAAAGATCGTTAAGGTTTTTGACTATGTTGATGGGCCTGAGTAAAAACTCACAACTTAAGCTCAGCCAATAGGCCATGGACACACAATCGTTCTCGCGCCTTAAACTAGCCTTAGTGAAGGTTTACCTGAACCGCCTTTTGGTGGAGGTGGCTCGTCATCTATGTCACTTGGCCCTATAGGTTTAGTCTCACCCTGTTCGCCTAACTCTTGCGGTGGATAGTCCCCATCCTCAAAGGCCAAACCCTGACCACTGCCACGGCAATATATTGCTTGGATACTCGCCATAGGCAAAATGACTTCAAAGCTGCGGCCAGAGAATCGGCCCTCGCACATCAGGTAATCGTCGGTTATCGACAAACCACGCACAGCATCAGGGGAGATATTTAGAACAATCTGTCCATCTTTGACAAATTCTCGCGGCACGATAACTTCTTCGCTCTCAGTATCCACAAGGATATTGGGTACTTCCTCGCTATCAAGAATCCACTCGTAGAGCGCCCTCAATAAATAAGGGCGGCGCGGTTTCACTCGCGCATCTCCATTTCTGTCTCAGTTAGACTCGCGCGAAATGCGTCACGTTCAAACATAGTTTGCATGTACTTGTGCAGGGGGCGGGTAGATTTTTCTGGAAGCGTAATTTCAACTTCTTTCAGCCGCCACAAAATCGGCGCTACACAGCAGTCTACTAATGAGAACTCATCATTCATAAAGAATGGCTTTTCAGCAAAGATTGGCGCTATGGCAATAATACTTTCGCGTAACTCTTTACGGGCCTTAGTTAGGACAGTTTCTCTACCCTTGCCAGCCATAAGAATGTCTAACCGTGAACTCCATTCCTTCTCAACACGGGTAATCCATAGACGCGATAGCGCACGCTGAACAGGGTAAACCGGCAACAATGGCGGGTGCGGGAAACGCTCGTCGAGATACTCCATAATGACATTGGCTTCATAAAGTGCCAAATCACGGTCTGCCAATGTAGGCAAAGTGTTATACGGATTGATCTCAGCAAGATCTTCAGGTTCCTTTCCAGAAACCACATCTATGATTTCAACAGTCACGCCTTTTTCAGCCAAAACCATACGCACGCGATGGGAATAGTGATCTCTAGGATCAGAAAAAAGTGTCATTGACGATCTTTTTGTAACAATACTCATTCGCTTCTCGCTTTGTAAAATTCGGACTGGTCTTACGTCAAGGCAGCACTCCAAGTGAGTACTGCACAATCAACCTCTAATGACCGTCGATATCTTTCCAATATTCACGATTAAGCAAGTACGTAAAGCATCCCAAAATAATAAGGAACAGTAACACGTAGATACCAGTGCGCTGACGCTCCAAACGCGACGGCTCACCTGTGTAATATAGGAAGTTAGTTAGGTCATAAATTGCGGCATCAAATTCTTCCGCGGACA
>CAJJDH010000069.1 GCA_905182905.1 marine gamma proteobacterium HTCC2089
CTCGAACCCGCGACCCCCGGCGTGACAGGCCGGTATTCTAACCAGCTGAACTACCGCTCCGCAGCGACCAAGCTAACTACACAATTGTAGCCAACAGGACTTGGTGGGTGTTACAGGGGTCGAACCTGTGACCTACGGCTTGTAAGGCCGTCGCTCTACCAACTGAGCTAAACACCCGAGTATCAGCACTCTCTCGAGGGCGCGTATGTTACCTTGTCTAGCCTCCCTGTCAATTAGACTCGTACATAGTCACCGCTTTTTTTTCTGCATTTTTGCAACTAAGTATTCGCCGTCCGCTTTATCCGGCGCTTGATTAAGCCCTAGGCTCAAACAACGCCCCTATGACATAGGTCCTTTCTCGTAATTACCGGTTATCAGGTGCCTACCGACTAGGTTGTAATGACTTTCGCGTGCTTGCACATGCTGAGTGATCACATGCATATCTTGAAACCGCCGCTGTATTAAGTGATCTTGATAAATGCCCGTGGATCCCACTACTTTATAAGCAAGATCGACTATTTCAGCACACTCACGAATGACATGAGTACCCGCCAAACGCATGGCGCTACGGCTTTCATCGCTAGCGTAGGAATTATTTTCCACCTCAGCCCAACCCTGCTCTGCCGCGCTATAAAGGTACGCGCTGGCACCCCGCCACCGAGCCATTGCCTGAGCCACAAATCGCTGCACGTTGCCATCGTCTTTAAGCTTTAGTGAGGCATACCTGGGTAACTTACCCTCAGCCACTGCCAACGCGTCGTCTAGAGCTCCCCTCGCAACGCCTAGGGTTAACCCGGCGAAGCTTAAAGCAAACAACAGCGCCGACGGAATTCGCGTAATCGGGTCATCTATTGCTGCTACTTTACCCATATCAGCTACATGGTCAGCTGGAACGGTTAAGTTTTTACAGTTGAATTCAAAACTGCCTGTACCGCGTAATCCCGGCACCTGCCAATTATCCGTGAATGTCACCGCTGCAGGCTGGAAAAAAGCAATACGCCAAGGGCCTTTAGCACCCATCCGCGCAGCGCCCGTCATTAACGTAGCGTGCTGACAACCCGAGGAAAAACCCCAGTGACCGTTGAGTAAGTAGGCATCGCCTTGTTTAGATATTTGGCAATCAAAAGGGGGGCCATTGGCAATGCAAACGTCCTTTTCGGCCCAAATTTGCTGGATAACCGCCCTATCTAGCCACAATGACTGGGTTGCAATAACAGCTGCTTGATTCACACACCAAGCAGTGCTGGTATCGACCATAGCCAAGCGTTGAATAATTCGCATGTGCTCAGGCAAATCCAAACCCAACCCACCAACCGCTTGGGGTATTAGACTGCGAAACAGTCGGGCCTGATGCAGCGCCTGCAATACCGGCGGCACGATAATACGCTGGGTTTCTATTGCATCCCTGTACGCTGTAATGCTCTTTTTAAGTGCCCCCAATTCCATCCAACACCTCTAACTTAAGCCGCTCAAATTTGCGCAGCTATACCTCTTTTTTAGCCCATCATTTAACAACAATCTCACCAAGATAATGCTGCACTGACGCAAGCCAGGCACAAAAGTTAACACAAAATAGCCACTAACCCCTTACTGAGCTATGCCACTCTAGAGCCAATGGTTACTAACATAGATTTTTGTGTAGACTGCATTTATCACTATTTACACGGGAGTCAGATATGGGTTTTGTTAAATCATTTTTTGTCTTTGTCATTAAGGCAGCGCTCATAGTCGCTGTTGCCACGGTGCTGTTTTTATACGGTATGAAGTTTGCTGACGGTCCTTGGGGCCTGGTTCAAGGCGGTCCGTTTAGCACAGGCGAACTAGTCGAAGAACAAACAGATTGGGCTTTCATAAAAGACAAAGACACGGTTGAGTTTCAGTTGCTTGAACCTATAAGTTCTAGAACCACTTGGGTCATGGAGCATGAAGGCCGTATTTTCATTCCATCCGGATACATGCTCACCGACTACGGCAAGATCTGGAAAAAATGGCCCATTCACGCTGAAAAAGATGGCCGAGCTATTTTGCGTGTAGACGGTAAACTGTTTGAGCGCACCTTAGTGCGGGTCATCGATGATCCAATATTACCTCCGGTCTTGGCTGAGCTAAGTCGTAAATACGCGGGCGGTGCACCTATACCCGTAGAAGAAGTCACCCGAGGTTCGCTGTGGGTTTTTGAATTAGTAGAACGATAAAAGAGCAATAAATATGAGCCCAGAGCCTAATGCCACCCAAGCCCTTACTGGGTTACGTATTCTTGACTTCACCCAGGTCTTAGCCGGCCCTTTTGCTACCCAGCAATTGGCCCAGCTGGGCGCTCAGGTGATCAAAATTGAGCAGCCGGTTACCGGCGACATGACTCGGGGGCTTATGGCAGCCTCAAGTGATGGCATGTCACCTTCGTTTTTAACCTGCAACCTGGGCAAGCGCAGCTTGGCATTGGACTTAAAACATCCTCGGGCGAAAGAAATTATTTTCAAATTAGTCAGCCAAGCAGATGCCGTGGTGGAAAATTTTAAGCCCGGTACCATTGAACGCCTTGGTTTTGGCTATGACGCAGTCAAAGCGGTAAAGCCGGATATTGTATACGCGTCTATTTCTGGGTTTGGACAACAAGGGCCTCGCGCAAACCAACCCGCCTTTGACGGCGCCATTCAAGCCTTTGCTGGCATGATGAGTATTAGTGGCCACCCAGAAACTGGCCCCGTACGCTCCGGCTACTTCTCAGTAGATATGAGCACTGCTTTGAATGCAGCGTTTTCTATTACCGCCGCACTATTTCGCAGACACGTGACCGGTGAAGGCCAACGTATCGACATATCAATGCTGGACACCGCCATGATGATGCAGGCGCCACAAATGACAGCTTTTACAGTAAATGATGTGCTGCCAGAGCTGGTAGGTAACCGATCGCCAACGAAACAACCCACCTCGAACGTATTTAAAAGCGCGGACGGCCATGTGCAAATCATCGCTATGAAAGAAGCGCAGGTATTGAACTTGTTTAAAGTACTGGGCCACGAACAGGACTACGCCAAATATTCAGATCCCAGTACGCGTTTGAAACTGGCCGATCAGATCAATGCTATTTTGCAGCCGATTATCGCAAGCCAGACTACAGAGCATTGGCTGCAAACATTCAATGAGGTGGGTGTACCTGTTTCAGCCATTCAAAACCTAGCCCAAGTTGCAGCAGAAGCACAGTTTGAACATCGGCTAGCATTTACCGAGATAAATCGCCCTGGCGGGGAAGATAAAGTGCGCGTAGTTAGCGCCAGTCACATGGCGAATCCGGCGCCACCTGTTGTGCAATCTCCACCGCCGACTTTAGGAGCACACACTGGCGACATTTTGGCAGAGTTGGGCTACAGCCCAAAAGATATAGATCAGATGCGCGAGGAGCATCTGATTTAAAAGATCTTTGGTGGTTTAACCGGTACGAGTAAATGACTAATGCCACCACCCTAGCAGTTCAGCTAGGGTGAAAGGCCAGCATCTAACCTTTCTGCTTTAAGTCCGGTGCGTGGTGGGCTGGTATAGCACTCTGTGCATCGGCTTCTTCAGCCAACGCTGCAACAGCACGTTCATTGCCCATAATCTTCGCCATTACCGCCTCACCAGCACGATCAAATACCCCGCGATTTTCAATCACAAATTTTTGCGACTCGCGATATTGATCTAACATGCCGTTTATTTCTGGAATGACATAACGGGCAACCATATCCCAACTCTCAAAGGTATCCTGACGGTTGGCCCAATCATGAACAAACCCCACCACGGTGCCATAGCCACCGGTCAGTGCAAGCATATCTCGTAGCGCCGCAATCAAATCGTCGGGAGTACCAATAATCGACCCACTACCGGGCTGGGAGGCCATTTCAACCGCTTCATCTGGCGAGCTATAAGCTTCCGCACCAGGGCGCATCAACGTGCCAACGGTATATTCATTGTGCCAGCGGAACAGCCCGTTTTTCGCCTGTTCTTTAGCTTTTTCACGAGTCTCTGCAATATGCCAAGACATCACCACACGCCAATCATCGCGATTAACTGTATTACCATACTTAGCCGCGGCGTCTTCGGCAAAGGCCCACTGAGTAGACAACGCTTGCAAGCCGGCAGTGGTCATAGAGGCAATAGACAGCACACCAGTACCGTACTTACCGGCTAAAGTCATGCCTGAAGGACTCACCATAGAAGCCACCACAAGTGGCAGATCTTTTTGCAATGGCAGTAATTGTAATGCTGCGTCATTGAGTTCAAACCAATCTGACTTATGGCTGAAGCGTTCATCGCCCCGTAACAGTTTTTGAATAACGCCTATGGCTTCGTCCTGGCGGTCACGCTGTACCATGGGGTCGATACCCAGAGTGTGGGCATCCGAGGGCAGTGCGCCGGGACCAGATCCAAATATGGCACGACCTTGGGTCATATGATCTAGTTGTACTATGCGCTGGGCCACATTAAAAGGGTGATGATAAGGTAGAGAAAGAACCCCTGTACCTAACTTTATACGGTGTGTGCGTTGCCCCGCTGCGGCAAGAAACATTTCTGGACTGGCGATCATTTCCCAACCGGTAGAGTGATGTTCACCACACCAAAATTCGTCAAAACCAAGTTTGTCCAAATGCTCAGCGAAATCTAAATCTCGTTGAAATTGAAGCGTCGGGTGTTCACCAATGGGGTGATGGGGTGCAACAAAGGCACCGAACCGCATATTTGTCATAGCTGTCTCACGTTTACTCAGTAGGCAAGTATAGACCATTTCACAGAAATCTAGGTGATCACTACCCGACAACCGCTACCGCTGGTAACAAAAATAAGTCCTCGCAAGAAATTATTGTCATTTCCGCGTGGCAAATAGTTACCTTGCCAAACATATTGTCTAGAATAGCCGGCTGTTCGCTGGGACCACTCAAATAGACAAGCGAATATTCCACAAATTGGATACGGGACATTTATGGCTGACACGCAGCATCACAAGCTAATCGTTTTGGGTTCTGGCCCAGCAGGTTATACCGCAGCCCTGTACGCTGCACGTGCCAACCTCAAACCGGCGCTAATCACTGGTGTTGAAGTTGGCGGTCAGTTAACCACAACAACGGAAGTTGAAAATTGGCCCGGCGGTCACGCAGAACTACAAGGCCCAGAGCTAATGGTAGAAATGGCAGCCCACGTTGAACGTTTTGACGCCATCACCATATCTGACCATATCCACACCACCCAACTCAGCAAAGACGGCTCACTGCATACACTAATTGGTGACCAAGCCACCTATACCTGTGAGGCGTTAATTATCTGCACTGGCGCGTCGGCCCAATACTTAGGCTTAGACAGCGAAGAAGCATTTAAAGGCAAAGGCGTCAGCGCCTGCGCAACATGCGACGGTTTCTTTTATCGCGGTCAAGATGTGGCAGTAGTAGGCGGCGGTAATACCGCTGTGGAAGAAGCCCTCTACCTGGCTAATATTGCTAAAACAGTTTACCTAGTGCACAGACGCGATGCGTTGCGCTCCGAAAAAATCCTGCAAGACCGCCTTTTTAACAAAGAAAATATTGTCCCAGTATGGAATCACCAACTAGCTGAAGTGTTAGGTGATGATATGGGCGTGACAGGCATGCGTTTAAAAGGCAATGACGGCTCTGAACAAAGCATTGATCTAACCGGAGTATTTATTGCTATTGGACATATCCCCAACACTGAGCTGTTCAACCAGCAAATGGATATGGAAAACGGCTACATAACTATTGCCAGCGGTCTTGGCGGCAATGCTACAGCTACTTCAGTGCCCGGAGTATTTGCTGCCGGCGATGTTGCAGACCATATTTATCGTCAAGCCATTACCAGCGCCGGCTTTGGCTGCATGGCAGCGCTAGATGCAGAGAAGTACCTCGACGCTAAAGCTTAGTTAAGGCGTTTGCATAAATGGCGGCGCGGGAAATCGAAAAGGCTAGAAATTCAATCGGCGCATCAAATTTACTACTGGGCCTGAAACTGGCTAAAGCGGCAACCCGATTGGCGCCACCTCATCCATTTAGTGAAAAACTACTAAACCTGCTGTACGGCAATTTGCTCGGCAATCTTCTTTGACCAAATCTTTGGTCCTTCAATGTGCACAGACTCACCGGTGGAATCCACACTCACAGTCACAGGCATGTCTTTGACTTCGAATTCGTAAATTGCTTCCATACCCAACTCTGGAAATGCCAGTAAAGTTGATTTAGTGATGGCTTTGGCCACCAGATAAGCAGCGCCGCCTACTGCGATCATAGAAACCGCTTTGTTATCACGAATAGCATCAATAGCAAGTTGGCCGCGTTCGGCCTTCCCAATCATGCCAGCAAGACCCGCTTGTTCCAGCATAGTGCGAGTGAACTTATCCATACGTGTTGCCGTAGTGGGGCCTGCAGGACCAACAATTTCTTCACGCACAGGGTCTACTGGCCCAACGTAGTAAATAATTCGGTTAGTAAAATCTACGGGTAAAGGCTCGCCCCGACCAATCATATCTACAAGTTTTTTGTGTGCCGCATCTCGACCCGTGAGCATTTTCCCGGACAACAGCAACGTATCGCCAGACTTCCAAGTCTGAGTCTCTGCAGGGGTTAACGTGTCGAGATTGACCTTCTTCACATCACTACCCAACTCAAAATCAATCTCTGGCCACTCGGACATATCCGGTGGCGTAAACTCTGCGGGACCCGAACCATCTAAAGTGAAATGAATATGTCGAGTAGCTGAACAATTAGGAATAATCGCCACAGGCTTGTTGGCGGCGTGAGTTGGATAGTCTTTTACCTTCACATCTAACACTGTCGTTAAACCGCCCAAACCTTGAGCACCAATACCCAAACCGTTGACCTTCTCAAACAATTCCATACGCAATTCTTCAAGGTGGTTCGACGCGCCCCGCTCCTGCAATTCGTGCATGTCCAATGTTTCCATTAGAGATTCTTTGGCCAAAAGCATAGCTTTTTCAGGCGTACCACCAATACCAACACCCAAAATACCTGGCGGGCACCAACCGGCACCCATTGTTGGCACTACGCTGAGAATCCAATCCACCACGGAGTCAGACGGATTGAGCATGGCAAACTTTGCTTTCGCTTCGCTGCCACCGCCCTTAGCAGCCACTTCAATTTCCAACTTATCGCCCGGGACAATCTTGGTGTGAATAACCGCTGGGGTATTGTCTTTAGTATTGGCTCTGGCGCCATCTGGATCTACGAGTACCGAGCCGCGCAGAACATTATCTGGGTGGGTATAGCCCCGACGTACACCTTCGTTAATCATGTCTTCTAAAGACAATTCAGAGTCCCACTGCACATCCATGCCCACAGACATCAGCACGTTCACAATGCCTGTATCTTGGCAGATTGGCCGTTTACCCAGCGCGCACATCCGTGAGTTGACCAACACCTGAGTCAGTGCGCCCTTAGCTGCGGGTGATTCTTCGCGCTCCCATGCACCACGCATCGCTCGAATAAAATCCGTTGGGTGATAATAGGAAATAAATTGCAAAGCATCCGCAACGCTTTGAATAAGATCTTCTTGCTTAATAATGGTCATTTACTACTCCGTATGATCCACAAATAAATTAGTTCTGGTCAGCCATGGCCGCAAGAGCCGGCACTTCACAAAATTGTTCTAGGTCTACTTTCTTACTGACATATTGATTGCGGTTTGCGCCCGCGCACCAACTCGGCATAACCATGGAATAGAGTCCGCTTCCACCAGCCATAAGCAGCAAAATATCTTCGGGCTTATCAAAGCAGCGATACGTATCGCCCTTAATCCGTGCAGCAAAGTTGGCAGAAAAGTAAGCCAGCCGCTCGGTAGGATAATGGGTCAACTGCCAAAGCTTAGTAATTATTGCGCGTCGGTCAAAGTCATTGTCATGGAGAATTTTGGCATGCTCAGGATTGAGTATCACCACCGCGCCACCACCTGTTAATACCGCGTTATTGGTGGCCATGTTAGCCAAACCAATTGCCAAAACTTCGAGCAACTTATTGGCATCCTCGGAATCATCAGCGTCACCACTGTACATAACCGAGTGCGGTGCTTCCGCGCCAATTACTGTGACTACGGTATCATCGGGCGCAAAACCTAAATCTGTGTGCATGGCGGTGAAGGGTGAGTGCTCTTCATCTTCAGCCAAGCAATAGGTGAACTTACCGGGGTGACCTAGCAACGCCATATCCGATTCGCCAGGTCGTGCACCACCAATATTGATCATGCACAGGCGCAGCGCACGCCCTATGCAGGCGTTGGCTCTATGACCCGGCCCAAGCGCACCAAAACCGGAGGCCACGGGACCACAGCTATGTCGGCCGGGACCGTTAACTATAATCAGCGGCGCTGTGCAGTGAGTTGTCGACTGCATTTCAGCTAAATCGAAGAGCGGGTCGAGTACTGCATTAACTGCCCCCATCACAATGGGCATGTGATCGGGTAAACAGCCTGCCATTACCGCGGCCGTAGCAACTTTACCAACAGTGGCTACACCGTTCGCTGGGCCCATACTGCCTAGCTGCAAATCTGCATCCAAACCTGTCGCCAAAACTAAGGTGCTAACCCGATCAGGAGTTGGAACTATTACTGGCAAGCCATCTGTGCAGCCTGCCTCGTGCAACATTTCTAACGCCGCGCTTTCATCAACGGCTTGTAAAAGGTCAGTCATTTTTAAGGCCGCCAATAATCTGCGCCGCCATAGCCTCGGCAACACTGCGCAGGTGGGCTGTACCTGTACCTGCTAATGGGTGGGGTAGCTGCACTCTGGGAAACGAGGGCATGCCTAAGGCTTGGGCAACAAAATTGCCTTGCGGCCAAAAATCTTCAGTCACCAGCGACACTGCAGGGATACCTAGTCGAGCTGTATTGATGCCGTCACGCACGGTGCCGGTAGTACAGCTGCCTCAGTGCCCGTAGGCGGCGACAACTGCCTGACAGCTTTTGCGGATATCTTCCAACATGCTCTCAGGGGCTGGGATAGAGGCATTGCCTTTGTTCCAGACCTTTATCTCAAGGGCGGGTAATTGCTCTTTCAATACATCGCCAATGTGTCGTAAAAAGTTCTCCGAATCTGGAAAACCATTGGCCAGCAAACCTAGAGTAATGCCTTGGCCTTCATTGGCCGTCACATCACAACTAAGCTCATAGGCTTCTTCACTCTGGGGTTTCTCCCCTCTTGGGTCATGAAAACTAATCATAATTCGCCTCCAAATTAGACACTTGGGTATATCTTCCGGGGGTCAAAATTCACGCCTAGTAAAAAATACCGACCTGATGCACCGCCCTTCCGAACATTCTTTGACAGCCTTACATTCTACTCAAGCTGGAGAAATTTTGCTGTACAAACAGTACACTGGACCGCAACACAAATAGGGGTTAAGCCAAGGATCAATTATGTATAACCTAGCCGCTGGCAAGTTCATTAGCCAACTCATTCGTATTATTCGCCCACGCAACACTTTAACAAATATTGGCTTGGTAGCTTTAGTCGTTGGCATCAGTGGCTGCGCTCCAGAACCCAAATCAGGTGCGCAGCTAGCCCAATCCTTATTGATTATCGACACCCACATTGATGTGCCCTATCGACTGAAGCAGTCTTGGGCAGATGTCAGTAATGCTACTGATGGAGGCGACTTTGATTACCCTCGCGCCGTTGCAGGCGGTTTGAACGCACCTTTTATGTCAATTTACATCCCAGCAAGAGTAGATGAAGCCGGTGGCGCTTACGCCCTTGCCGATGAACTGATTGATGACATGGAAAAAATCGCCACTAGCGCGCCGAAAAAGTTCGCTATAGCAACTTGCAGTGATGACCTACAAAACCATTTTAAAAAAAACCTCATTTCACTCCCCCTCGGCATGGAAAACGGTGGGCCAGTAGCCACATCTGAAAAGGCATTAACGCACTTTTTCAATAGAGGCATTCGCTACATTACTTTGGCGCATAGTAAGTCGAATAAAATCTCTGATTCGTCTTATGACGAAAACGAAGCATGGCAGGGACTCTCCCCGTACGGCAAAGGGCTAATCAATCGAATGAATAATCTCGGCGTAATGGTCGATGTCTCACATGTCTCAGACGCAGCCTTTTATCAGGTCATGCAACTCAGCAAAGCTCCGGTCATTGCCTCGCACTCCTCGCTACGCCATTACACTCCGGGGTTTGTGCGCAACATGAGCGACGACATGGTGAAAACACTAGGTGCCGCCGGCGGCATTATCCAAATCAATTTCGGTACCAGCTTTTTAACGCAAACCGCTCAAGACTACTCAAAGCAACGCCGTGCAGCGGTTACAGCATTTATGACCAAAGATCCTGGCGCGCCGTTAAAGTCTGACGACCCGACAGTTAAAACCTACGCGGAACAATATGCAGCAGATAATCCCTACCCTTTTGCTAACCTAGATGATGTTTTAAACCACATAGATCGCGCGGTTGAACTGGCTGGAATAGACGCTGTGGGTATAGGCTCGGACTACGATGGTGTAGGCGACTCACTACCTACAGGACTAAAGGACGTAAGCACCTACCCCAACCTCATAGATGCCTTGCTAGGCAGAGGCTATAGCGAAGGCGAAATCGCAAAAATACTAGGCGGCAACGTACTGCGAGTATGGCGAGAAGTAGAAGCCTATGCCGCCAGCCAGGGCACTGCCAAGCAGTGCCGAACCTGAGCAAAGCAATAACGTACCCGTCAGCGTATTGAATTTGTCGTCACCGGCATGGGGCCTCTATTGAAGGAAGACTCTTTGAACCGGTCTCTTTGATGCAAAACTATTTGAAGTAAAACACTCTTATGAAAGACTCTTATAAAAGACTCCTGCGGGAGAAGGAAATAACTGGATAGCCTATCTATCCAGTGTGACCGAAGCAGGCCACAAAACTCCATTCAGCTCGCGCTGCCATCTACTATCACACCTTGGTTCAACAGCTCTTGAATATAGCTTTCATCTAAGTCAAAACTGCGCAGCACCGACAAGCTATCCGCGCCAATATCCGGCCCACGCTTAGGTGTTTTCTTGGCTTCTCCCTTAATGTTAATCGGGCTACCTATAGTCAGTTTATAGTCATCGCCTGCATCGCCTGTTTCAACAATTACACCGTTGGCACGCAACTGCTTGTCTAGCAAAACCTCACTCATGGTTTGCACTGGACCGTAGGTAATGCCCTGCTCGTCCAACCGACTACTCGCCTGCGCATAAGTTAGCTGGCTAAATGCGGTGGCAATCGCAGCTTTAAACTCCACTCGATTGCGCATGGCCAAACGCACAGATTCGAACCGAGCATCAGACAACCAAGCTTCGGTACCTAAGGCCGCACAAAGTCTCGGGTACTCGCGGTCTGTATTGATCATAGTCAGCACAAGAAAACGGCCATCTGCCGTTTCATAACACCCTGCAAATGGGTTTATCCAACCAGTTTCCTGCCGGTGGGTGGCAAGATCGTTGCCGGCAATGACACCCTGCAAAGCCATACCATTAGCCCATACACCGTTAGCGGCTAATGATGTAGACACCATACTGCCCTTACCGGTTTTTTCCCGTCGATATAAACCACTCATAATGGCGGCGAATAACGCTGTAGCTGTTGAGTGATCGCCCATGCCCGGCGCGGGCGATAGTGGTGTTTGCCCCGGTTCGCGCACAAATTCCATCATCCCTGAGCGTGCCCACCAAGCGGTCACATCAAAGGCACGCCGCTGACTCTCAAGCCCTTGGTCCCCATAGCCACTGATATGAGCAAAAATTAGGCGTGGGTTGATTTCACTCAGGCGCTCATACTCCAGCTGATAACGACTCAACTGATTTTCTAAAAAATTGGTAGTCATTACATCGGCACCAGCAATCAACTTGTGCATTAACGCCTGGCCTGCGTCCCGACTTAAGTCTAAGGCCAAACTCTGTTTATTCCTCGAGGTTAACTGCCAGTGGTATGGCACAGGATAGGCGCCTACCAAACCGCGATAGCCGTCACCACTGGGCGGTTCAATTTTAATCACCGTAGCACCGTAGTCCGCCATTATCGTGGCAGCCCCGGGGCCGGCTAAAAACGTCGCCGCATCTATTACAGTAATATCATCTAAAAAGTAGTCCATAAGTTCTCTCCCCTTCTTGGTACGCACTTCAACCGATCTGTTATAACGTGTAATGCGTGGTTAAAACAAATTCGCGGGACGCGGTCCTATACCAACCAAACCTTCCCCAAGGCGCGATTAACATTAACATCTGCAGTTGTGGGAACTTTCCGCTTTGGCTGCTAGCAGTCGTTTTCGTGCATTGCCAGCACGCTAAAATTGCCCTGACCATCTAGCAAAATACTAAAGTTAATCGGTGCACAGCACACATAACAATCTTCAATATAGTTTTGCTCTCCAGCGCTGGTATCCACCACCAATTCATAGGATTCGCCGCAGTAAGGGCAGGTGATATCAGTAGATTCGGTGTTAAAACGCATGGGCAAATGCCTCAATCAAAATTGTCAAAAACTTGCCTGCAGCTAAACAGAACTGGACCAAGAGTAACAGCGACTTTCTGTAAAGCCGACTTTGCGCTGTTGAATCAAATTGCAGGAAAAAAAGAAACTCGACTTGGGATTATTGATCTGACACAGAGCATGCTACCTTTGGCGTCGTTTTTTTGCTCACTCTTGGTTTTAAAGGTAGTACACATGTCCGACTTACCCTTTTGGTACAACGCCGCTCTAGCGACACCCTCAGAATATGCGACGGTTAAAGTAGATGATATCGATATTGCGTATACCACTTGGGGCGAAGTAGGTAATCCCGGAATTGTGCTTATCCACGGTAGCAATGCGCATATGGAATGGTGGCGTTTCACCGCCCCATTTTTAGCCGACCGCTTCCGCATAGCCGCCTTAGACTTATCAGGCAATGGCGACAGCGGTTGGCGCTCCCATTATAGCGGCGAGGCTTTTGCTAGAGAAGTCTGGGCTGTTTGCCAAGCCGCCGAACTCGGGCCAAAACCCATCGTCGTCGGACACAGCTTCGGAGGCTTCGCGGCATTGGAAGCTGCCCATTACTACGGCGAGCAAATGCGCGGTGTTTTGTTTATGGATTTCACCGTAGCACCAAAAGCCGAGTACATTGAATGGGGTATGCGAGTTGAACGCGAAGGCGTGGAAGCTGGTCGCAAACTGCGAGTTTATGAAGACAAGGAAACCGCTCTAGGTCGGTTCCGCTTTATTCCCGAACAACCCGGTGTCGAACCTGCGGTACTTCGGCACTTAGGCGACTATGGACTAAAACAAGTAGAGGGCGGGTGGACTTGGAAATTTGACCCCGGCATATTCGACTACATCGAAATGGGTAGCGATCAAGAGGACAAATTCCGACAGTTGGTGTGTCGTAACGCCCTTATGTTGGGAGAACAAAGTGAAGATGAGGGTGCATTGTACGGCGAACAGATGATGGCTATGACTGATGGCAAAATGCCCAACATTACCGTACCCGGTACCTATCACCACCTGATGTTTGACCAACCCATAGCAGTGGCTATGGCAATGAAAATACTCTTCCTTGAATGGTTGGTGGAGTAAGGTTGCGACAACCCGGCCAGAGCAGATTTTAGCTTACTGTAACCGGTTAAGGAGCCTCTGGCTCAGATTCATAGCGCTGGGCCAAATCTGCACGCATCCGGGCGTGAGTTTCGCCATCTAGTTTGTATAGACGCGCGAGAAAAATCATTAAGACCATTAAGCCTATTGGCACAACTGTCATCAAATGCAAAATCATGTCTAGCGTTTCTGCTGACTGAGGTTGATTAGCCACATAGCCCACCGTAGCCAGAGCTGTCGCCACTCCCGCCCCACCCAAAGCCTTGGCCAGCTTTTGAAAGAAACTCGACATTGAATACACAGCGCCGTCTGCGCGCTTGCCAAAACGCCACTGCGCATAATCTACCGTATCGGGAATCATAGCCCAGCCCAATACCGCAATAGGTGCTCCACCTAAAGCCACAAGGCAACCCCAAAAAATCACCCAAACAGGTTCGCTTACCGGCGTGAGGTAAAAGCCGATACTGGCAAGCACGGTAAACAATGCGCCTATTTGAATAGCACCCGCTTTACTAAACCGTTCTGCCAACCTAGGCACAAAGACTAAGCCGACAAACATTGTCGCTAACGTGGCAGCAAAAAAAGCGCCAATTAAATCTGGCCTTCCTACATTGTAGGAAAAATAATATATGGTCACCGTTTGCCTAACAGTAAAACTCAGCATACCTAGAGTGAACAAGGCAATCACAATAAGCAGGGGAGGGTTATAAAAAACTGCGCGCAGGCTGTCGTTGAGCGACAGTTTCTGCTCAGGCGGTGGTTGCACCACTTCCTTAGTGTTAAAGAAAGTAATAAGCAATAGCAGCGTTGCCACGCATGCAAATATGCTCATAATCAACACATAACCCTCTGCCGGATTTGCAAACATGCGCACCCACTGAGCAACGCCCACTGAGACAATGAGGGCGCCGCTAAACGCAAATGCCATACGAAACGTAGACAACCTAGTGCGCTCTTGATAGTCATCAGTGAGGGATGCCGTTAGCGCAGAATACGGTATGGTCACAACGGTATACAAAATACCGAACAAGGTATAAGTCACATAAGCCCAAATCACCTTGCCGCTCTCATCTAAATCAGGCACCGAAAAAGTTGCCACGGTAATAGCACCCAAGGGCAAAGCACCCCATAAAAGATAGGGACGCAGCCGACCCCAGCGAGTGCGAGTACGCTCAGCGATAGCGCCCATCAGTGGGTCAGTGACGGCATCAACCATACGTGCCACTAAGAATACGCCTGCTGCTGCCGCCGCACTGATGCCGAGCACATCGGTATAAAAGTACAAGAGGTAGGTCAAAGTTGAAATAAAGTATAAGTTGATGCCTAAATCGCCTACGGCATAACCCAAACTGGCTTTAAGCTTCATTATCCGATAATTCCTCGCTGCTCTAATTCCTGAATTTCATCATCACTGATACCCAACGATTCCAGCACCGATCTTGAATCTGCGCCGGGATCCGGCGCGCCATGATCTAATTTCTCAGGATGGGGAAAACTAGACAAATTTATGGGCGAGCGCACTAGGCCTAACTCACCCATTTCTGGATGCGGTGCGGGAACAGCCATAGCCAAGTGTTTAACTTGCTCATCCTCAAATCCATCAGCAATGGTGTTGATAGGACCACAAGGGACACCTGCTTCATTCAATCGCGTCACCAACTGCGCCACTTCAAACTGCTGGGTGAGCAAATTCATGTCCGCCTTTATCTGTTCTTTGTGGCGAATTCTTGAGCCCACACTGGCATAGTCGGGATGCTTAAAAAGCGCCGTAGCACCAAGGGCATCACAAAACCTTTGCCACATCTGGGTGCCAAATGCGGCAATGTTTACATGCCCATCTTTAGCGGTAAAAGTACCCATTGGCACTTGAGTGGGGTGATCATTACCCTGTTGATCTGGCACTTCACCATTCATGGTATAGCGCGCACCTTGAAAATCTAACTTCGACAACATGGATTCAAGCAATGAGGTGTGGACCCACTGGCCTTCGCCGGTGCGCTCACGGTGGAGTAGCGCGAGCAATATACCTTGGCCCAGAAACATACCAGCAGAAGTATCAGAAATAGCTACGCCCACCCGCATAGGCCCTTGCCCAGGTTCACCAGTAACAGACATCAAGCCACTCATACCCTGAATGATTTGATCGACACCGGGCCGGGTACTGTAAGGGCCGTCTTGACCAAAACCGGAAATGCTGGCGTAAATAATTTTTGCGTTGATGGCCTTTAGGGTTGCGTAATCTACGCCGAGCCGATACTTCACATCGCTACGGAAATTCTCCACCACCACATCAGCATCCGCAGCCAACTTATGGAAAAGACTTCTACCTTGAGGAGATTTTAGATCTATAGATAACGAGCGTTTATTGCGGTGCAAATTCTGTTCATCAGAACCTCGCCTGCCACCAGTGACAGAACTGCCTTGCGCATCTTTACGCGGCGGCGGTTCAACTTTAATTACATCTGCACCCCAATCTGCTAGCAGGCGTACAGCCATTGGCCCAGCACGGGCAATAGTTAAATCAAGCACTCGAATATGCTTCAGCGGTCCATCCATATCTAACCATTCACTCCCAAACTATCGATTTACGCAAACCTCTGCTTAAAGCTCTATCTGCACTTAAAGACTTATGTTTTGCGAATCAGGCGGCCAGGCAGTGCGGTAGTTGCTTCACCACACTCGTAGGTCACTTCTCCGGATACCACAGTGGTTTCATAACCCCGTGCCTTTTGCTGCAAACGCGCACCACCTGCGGGGAGGTCGTTGACGATTTCAGGCAGTCCTGCATGCAAATTGTCAAAGTCGATAATATTCAAATCTGCCTTCATGCCTACCTGCAGCGTTCCGCGATCGTATAACTCCACAGCTCTGGCCGTGTCTTGAGTCTGACACTTTATAAGAGTGGGCAGATCTATGCCCTCGCCTCTAGTGCGGTCACGACCCCAATGAGTAATCAACGTGGTGATAAAACTGGCATCACAAATTGTCCCTACATGAGCGCCACCGTCACCCAAACCCATCACCGTATCTTTGTGCAAAATCATATCTCGACAACAATCCAAGTTGTCCTCGGCATAATTAGCAAAGGGCGTATAAAGCAGATTAGTACCATTATTTTGCAACAGCACATCGTAGATGTAGGACCAAGGGTCTAGCCCCCTCTGCATGGCTTGGGCATACAAACTATCCTTGGGATCAGGCTCGTAGTTTGGTGGATCACTCATTAACCAAATCTTTCGCCCCTCATCCATCAAGTTGTATAGACGAGCAAAACCGCGCCCTGTTTCCTCGGCCAGTATCTTTGCCTTACGCGCTGGATCAGCAAGCGCAGCGCAGCGTTCCATTAGCGGCAAACGGCTTAATTCTGTAAATGAGGGCCGCGTAGTAAACGGCGCCAAAGTAGTAGTTAACCCCAACAATATGCCAATTGGGCGCGGCGCAACTTGCCCACGCATAACCAAACCACTGTCACTGGCTTGTTCAATTTTACCCAAAACTTTGCGCCAGCCGTGTGGACTAAGGCCTTGCGCCAAAGAAATAGACATAGGACGGCCCGAGGCATCTACCATTTGCTTCAGCAGGGAAAACTCACCATCTAAATCTTCAAAGTCTGAGATCATTTCCATAACCCCACGCCCAGCGGTTTTCAATGCGCTGGCCATACCCAACAACTCGTCCACTTCGGCTTGCAGGGTTGGGGTTGGTTCGCCCCGGGAAGTACGGTGATTGAGCGTTCGCGAACTGGTAAAGCCCAATGCACCCGCCGCCATTGCCTCAACGGTGAGTTGTCGCATTTGCGCAATGTCCTCTGCGGTAGCGGGTTCGCGGTCAGCGCCCCGCTGCCCCATGACATATACCCGCAAGGCCGCATGAGGAATCTGCGCGCCAATATCCATATCAAATTGGCGTTTAGCAAGGTAATCCATGTAGTCGGGAAAGCTCTCCCAATCCCAGCTTAAACCCTCATTCAGGGCGACCCCGGGTATGTCCTCTACCCCTTCCATCAGCTCTATCAGTAAGTCGTGATCAGTTGGTCTTACAGGCGCAAAACCAACGCCACAATTACCCATAACCACGCTGGTGACACCATGATGACTGGAAGGTGACATGCGATTAGACCAAGTGGCCTGACCGTCGTAATGGGTATGAATATCTACAAACCCCGGCGCAACAATAGCGCCCTCTGCGGAAAGCTCACGCTTGGCTGAACTATTGATTGGCCCCGTGTCACTGATTTCAACAATTTTGCCACCGCGGACACCAATATCGCCGGTAAACTCTGCTGCGCCGGTGCCATCAATAATCCGTCCACCGCGCACAATAAGATCAAGTTGACTCATCCCTCTACCCCTTACTCTCTTAGCTTAGTTTTATCACACCTATGGCGGGATAAGTACCAACCACATGCATTGGCAGATGTCGCTCTAAAGGTGATGAGAACAAATTTGCGCGCAACTTTTGTGTGCGAAGACTGTCCAATAGGCCGTTTATTCGTCTCGAGCAATATAGTCCTTAGGGCGAGGCCTTTCCTTTGTCCACGAGGCTTGTATGCCCTGCCGTCCCAAACTCTGCGCAAATTTACTGAGTGTTGGTCGCTCTCTGACCAGCTGCATTTCTGGCACCCCCCCAGCCACAGGAGGTTTGTACTACCTCTATATGCACAACAAAAAACTGTCTAGCGCCCACTTGCTCAGGCATTAAAGACACATAGTCTGGCCAGGCATCATCCCTGGGTAGGACACACTGAGCATTGCCATAAACACGTAAAATTTGCGGTTGCTTCGCGAATGAACACCACATGAGTGTCATACGTGGCACGCTTTGTAGGTGAATAAAGGTCTCATTGCCACTGCCTGTCAAATTCAGCCAAACCAGCCGATTAGCGTCCAAAATACGCAGGCTATCCATACCCTTAGGCGAGATATTCACGGGGCTTTTTGCATCAGCTGTAGCGACAAAGAACATTTGCTGAGCCTCTACAAAGGCTCTGTGATCGTCACTTAGAGACTTACAGTATTCGGCCATAACCCTTTCCTTCAACTCTGTTTAAAACATTTATTCAATTGATAAGTTATTAAAGCACCGCGCATAGACCGAAGACACTTTACAAAGGATCAACGGAATGAGTTGTGGAGTAATCGGCAAGCAGTTCAATGCACCATATCGAGATAATTTGATGCACCAGCACGGGGCGGGAGACGCTTCAACAATTTACTTAGTCTTCAGCTACACTGCTGGGGTCTTGAACAAAAATTCCTCCATAAAGAGGTCTTGAGGGAAGCGGGAGACCCTATACTTAAGTTGACCCATAGCGTGTGGGCCAAAAAAATACGCCTAACCTACTAACTATACATAGCTAGAAGCGGCAATTACTAGAACAAACAATCCACGTGCAATTGCACCTAAATGACAGCTGGGGAGCGTTATTCATGAGCATTGAAATTAAGCATTTCTTACCTTTTTCACCACAAACCATTTGGGCCATAGTTGGTTCGCCCGGCCGAGTAGATTGGGTACCCGGCGTTGAATCCTGTGATTTCGACGGCGAAGTAAGACGCTTCAAAATGGCAGGCGCAGGCGGTTTAGCTGAACGTATTGTCAGCCATGATGATGCACAAATGTTTATGGAGTATTCAGTTGTAGAATCTACCCCGCCATTGAAATCTCATTTGGCTTCAATAAACCTCAACCCTCAGGGCGACGGTACTGAATTCACTTGGTGTACTGACGTAGAGCCCGTTGAAGTTGAACCCTTTATCAAAAAAGGCATGCTGGGCTCGTTGGCGCTGCTAGAGCAAATCCTGGCTGCAGAAAGTAGGTCTTAACGCGGTCAGATAGCACTTAGTAACCGTCAAATTGGCATGCTACTGCCCCGTTGCTGACAAAGTTGGGCACAGTTCTGTCGGGTATCGGCTAGAACAAACCGCCCATCTCTAACAGGGAAAAGAACCTTACCACGAGCGTGCAATATTAACCCTTGATTACGGCAACCTGCCCTCCTTACGTAAATGCTTTTCAAGCAGTGGGCAGGCTGCGCCTGATAACCCAACGCCAGCTGCTCGCCTTGTAATAGACGTTATCAGCAAATGCCATAAACTAAAGTTATAAACTCTGACCCTGAGAAAAGATGTATGAAACGCCTCACTCCAACCTATATCTACTTTGCCATTGGACTTTTTGTATTCTCTGCGGCTGTTGCTATTTACACCAACCAAAATCCAAGCGTTAACGTCATCACTCCGGACAACGCCACCTTGCGCACCACCAGCTCGGGCAATGTTTTGGGCTATATTGGCGACAATGGAGCCTATACATGGAAGGGCATACCCTACGCTGAAGCACCTGATGGCGGGCTACGCTGGCGCGCACCGGCACCCGCTAGACCTCCACAGAAACACAGCGTTATAGAAGCACTGGCTAACGGCCCTGTTTGTCCGCAATTTGCATCTCAACTCAGTGGCTCAGGTGAGGTCCCAGAAAGCGGTGTTGTCGGAAGCGAAGACTGCTTGTACCTAAGCATTTATGCGCCGCCCAATGCAGAAAATTTGCCGGTGATGTATTGGATACATGGCGGCGGCAACAGTATTGGCCAAGGGGGCAATTACGATGGCTCGAACCTAGCCATGCAGCGCGATGTTGTGGTTGTTTCCATCAATTATCGCCTTGGTGTATTCGGTTGGTTCACCCATCCAGCAATAGGTACAGGCAACCCAGAGGACGACTCAGGCAACTATGGCACACTAGATGCCATACAAGGCTTGAAATGGGTGCGCGAGAATATTGCTCAATTTGGTGGCAATCCGAATAACGTCACAGTATTTGGCGAATCCGCTGGTGGTCGAGATGCGTTAGCTATGATGGCTTCGCCATTAGCCAAAGGCCTTTTTCATAGAGCCATTATTCAAAGTGGCGGTTACAGCACCAATAAAATGTCAGTCGGCCAAAATTACGTTGAAGACGGCGGACATCCCTTCAGCTCGGCGGAGATTGTCACCAAACTGCTGATCGCCGATGGCACAGTAGACTCGCCAGAAGCAGCGAAAGAACTGCAGGCCGATATGAGCCGGTCTTATACACGTCAGTATTTGTACAATAAATCTGCCGAAGATTTCTTCCAAATCTTTGACTCCCAAGGCTTTGGTATGCTCAACCTGCCAGACAACTTCGCCGATGGCTCAGTGCTACCAGATCTCAGCGTTGAAGAACTGTTTTCTAATCTTGAAAATCATAACCCTGTGCCCGTAATGCTTGGGACCAACAGAGACGAACCTTCGTTATTTATGGCCCGAGACCCCCGCTACCTTGACAACTTCCTTGGTTTTTTGCCAAGGCTAAAAGACAAAGCCAGCTATAAACGCACGGTTAAATATGGCGCTCTCACATGGAAGGCTAGAGGGGTAGATGACCTAGCTCAATACATGACCAAGGCAGGTAATAACAACGTGTACGCCTATCGATTTGATTGGGACGAAGAACCTTCCCAGCTGGGCTTTGATCTGAGCACAGCACTAGGTGCTGCCCATGGCCTAGAAATAGCCTTTGTTTTTAACGACTTTGAAGGCGGTTTTGGTATTGACTACTTGTATCCCCATGACGACAACCAAGCTTCACTAGCCAATAGCATAACGTCCTATTGGAGCGAATTTGCTTACAACGGCAACCCCATGCAGGGCCGCGATGGCAGCGAGCCTATGTGGGTAAGTTGGGGTATGGGTGGCATGCAAAGCCTAGTACTGGATACGCCAACGGACCAAGGCATCTACATGAACAAAGAAATCGTTAGCTTGGAAAGCATCAAGATTGAGCTGGCCGCCGACTCAAGCATAGAAGATGAGTTAGAACGGTGCCACTTATACGCACGAAACTTTCGCGGCGCTGGGTTTATCCGCGAGGAATATGATGCACTCGGTGATGGTGCGTGCGCAGCACTGGACCCAAGTACTATTTCTGCCTTCTAACATTAGTTTAAGTTTGCGCCTATATGCGCCTATATGCGCCTAGGCTGGAGCCTGATTAGGGGTCGTACTACCACCCATAAGCAATGTTTCCTGACCGGGCTTAGGCTGGTTGGGAATAAACTGCGAAGCTATCAGAGACAGTACTGCAAAGCCCGCACCGCAGTAAAACACCAGCTCTGGGGCCGTTATCCAAACAACACCAAGGGCTGCGGGTATTACCACTGCGGCGATATGACTGATGGTAAAAGACACACCCGCCGTGCTGGCCATATCTTTGGGATCGGCAATTTTTTGGAAGTAGGTACTAATGGCAATGGCCATAGCAAAGAACATGTGATCAATGACATATAAGGCAGCTGCTAAGCTGGCATTGTCCACTAAGGCGTAGGCAACAAATACAAAAATCAGCCCTATGTATTCGGCAGTTAAAGCTCGGCGTTCGCCAAAATGATGAATAAGCTTGCCGATGCGCTCGGCAAAGAACCAGTTGAAGGCATAGTTAATAAGAAAAAGTAAGGTCACCTCACTTGCGCTGTAACCAAACTTCTCCACCATCAAAAAAGCAGCGAAGACGACAAATATCTGCCTTCGAGCACCGGATAAAAATGTCAGCACGTAATATAGCCAATAACGTTTACGTAAAATTAAAGTTTTATGCTGCACGGTCTTAGCTGGAAAATGCGGAAAACCAAGCCACATAAATAACGCCAGCAAAATACAAACACCTCCAGCAAGAGCAAAATTCCAAATGTAGTCCAACTGAAATATTTCAAGGCACAGCCACAATATTGAATATACGACCAGGGAGGTAATAGAACCCACCGCAATAAGTCGACCCAAGACCTGTGGCGCTTCGTCTTTGCTCAGCCACTGCAAACTCAAAGATTGTTTCAAGGCCTCAAAATAGTGAAATCCAATACTCATCACTACAGTCGTGAAGTACAGCCCATATTCACTTGGAAAAAACCCCGCCGCCGCTACTCCGGCACCCAGCAAAGCCAATGACAGCACGGCAAAAGTTTGCTCTTTAAGAATCAATAAGACGAATATAACAGTGAAGGACAAAAATCCCGGCACTTCGCGCAGGCTTTGCAATATGCCAATCTCAACACCGGTAAAGGCAGCACGCTCAACCACAAAGTTATTCAAAAGCGCAGACCACGCGTTAAATGCAACAGGCATGGCCACTGACATCAGAATCAGTAGAGCTATGGGTGATCGCCAATTTGCAGCTTGTTTCATCAATTCCTACCTTAGTATGGTGCCGGCAATGAAGCAGGCCAAAGTCTACCTTGGCCACGCAGTGTGGACCAATTAATGAGTCAGCGTTTTTCTACCAACTGGAACACAAAACTGCCGTGGGCCAATAGTTGCTCTTTGTCGTCAACGAGCTGGGTGGTAAATGTCATCACTCGGCGGCTTTGGCTGACAACCTTGGCTTTTGCTTTGATACGTACCCCAGCGGTAGTACCCCGCACGTAGGTTACGTTACCACTAGTGGTTAACCCCAACACGTCCAGTGACCCACAAGCATATGCGCAGGCCGAGTCCATCATGGCATAAGCTACGCTGCCATGGGTAAAGCCCGCGCCATTGACCCAATCATGCGTCACAACCAGTTCTAATTCACACACGCCTTGATGTGCACTGAGAACCTCAATACCAAAGTTGCAACGGATATTTGCATCGCCCTGAATAAGCTCTTGGGCTAGGGAAGTTTGAGTGTTCATTACGGTTGGCTGTTCCAGCTTGCAGATAACGCTGGCTACAATATTCCATTCAGAATATTTATGCAGCAGTTAACGCAAGCCGAGAACCCAGTAATGCCTCTAGCGCTGGGTCAATGCACCAGAAAAAGCACGAAGAATTGGTTTACCCAAAAAGTGCAGTACGGTACGTTTTGCCGTGCGAATATCAACATTAGAGGTCATACCTGGCCGCAATTCAACACCTGCAAATTTGGGGTTAGCCTCGAAAGCGTCT
>CAJJDH010000070.1 GCA_905182905.1 marine gamma proteobacterium HTCC2089
GCGTTAAAGACACAACAAAGACTACCTGCACAGGTGTTGAGATGTTCCGCAAGTTGTTGGACGAAGGTCGAGCAGGCGAGAACGTTGGTGTTCTATTGCGTGGTACTAAGCGTGAAGAAGTAGAGCGCGGTCAGGTATTGACTAAGCCGGGTGCTATTACACCGCACACTAAGTTTGAGGCAGAAGTATATGTACTGTCTAAAGACGAAGGTGGCCGTCACACTCCATTCTTTAAGGGTTATCGCCCACAGTTTTACTTCCGTACTACGGACGTGACTGGTGCGTGTGAGCTGCCTGAGGGTGTAGAGATGGTAATGCCGGGCGATAACATCAAGATGGTAGTTGAGCTTATTTGCCCAATTGCTATGGACGATGGTCTGCGTTTTGCGATCAGAGAAGGCGGCCGTACAGTAGGTGCGGGCGTTGTTGCTAAGGTTATTGCTTAACAAAGCGCTAAGCTTCATCAAAGTAAGCCCGCATGTCGGGCTTATTGATGTTGGGATTTTAGAGCTTAGCACGCCAGTTGATTAGATCGGACTGATTAGATCGGACTAAAGGCCAGTAGCTCAATTGGCAGAGCAGCGGTCTCCAAAACCGCAGGTTGGGGGTTCGATTCCCTCCTGGCCTGCCATCTTTTAGCTAAGATGGCTGGAAGTGCTGAGGTCCGAGACAGTAAACGTTGATTTTTGCCGCCCGAATACGATTAGGAAGTTTGTGTGAGTACAAATGCTGAAAATGCCGCCGGTAGTTCTCTAGACTGGCTTAAGTGGTTGGTTGTCGGTGCATTGCTTGTGGGCGGTGTGTTCGGTAACTGGTACTTCCAAGGCGAGTTCCTCCTAGTCAGGGTCGTAGGTCTGTTGATCGCTGCTATTCTGGCCGGCTACATTGCCGTTCAGACAGCGCGCGGTTCGCGCATTTGGGAGCTAATGAAAGAGGCTCGAGTAGAAGTGCGCCGCGTGGTTTGGCCGTCAAATCAAGAAACTACTCAAACTACGTTAATCGTAATAGTAATTGTTATTATATTTGCCCTAATCATGTGGGGTTTAGACGCCCTGTTGGGTTGGCTTGTTAGCTCCATTATCGGGTGATTTGTAATGTCTAAGAATTGGTATGTTGTTCACGCATACTCTGGGTTCGAAAAGAACGTAGCTCGTGCATTGCAAGAGCGCGTTGAGCTGTCTAATCACCAAGATTTCTTTGGCGAGATACTTGTTCCTACCGAAGAAGTGGTAGAAATGAGAGCTGGCCAAAAACGACGAAGTGAGCGTAAGTTTTTCCCAGGCTATGTTTTGGTGGAAATGGAACTTAACGATGACACTTGGCACCTAGTTAAAGAAACACCAAGGGTTATGGGCTTTATCGGTGGTAAGGCAGATCAGCCGGCACCGTTAACCCCAAGAGAAGCTGCCGCGATATTAGATAGAGTTGCTGCCGGTAGTGAGAAAGCAACGCCTAAGACAGTATTTGAGCCAGGTGAAATCGTCCGTGTTACAGATGGGCCGTTTAATGATTTCAATGGTGTAGTTGAGGAAGTTAACTACGAGAAGAGCCGTATGCGAGTGGCGGTTACGATTTTTGGTCGATCTACTCCTGTTGAGTTAGATTTTGGCCAGGTAGAGAAAGGCTAGTTACAGCCCATTAAAGGAATCGACTTCGGTGTAGCCGCTGAAGTTGTATATAACCAAGGGGAGTGATGCGTAAATTTCGCACACGCTTGTACCCATAAGGAGTGAGTATGGCTAAGAAAGTAGATGCCTATATTAAGCTGCAAGTAGCGGCCGGTCAGGCGAATCCGAGCCCCCCTGTTGGCCCAGCACTTGGTCAGCACGGCGTAAATATCATGGATTTCTGTAAAGCGTTTAACGCTCAGACACAGTCCGTAGAGCAAGGTCTCCCAATTCCAGTTGTGATTACTGTATATGCAGATCGCAGCTTCACCTTTGTGACCAAGACACCTCCTGCTGCAGTTCTTTTGCAAAAAGCGGCAGGTATATCAAAAGGTTCTGCGACACCAAATACTGTCAAGGTTGCCAAGGTGAATAGACAGCAGCTCGAAGAAATTGCGAAGCTTAAGATGCCAGATCTTACTGCGGCCGATATGGACGCGGCAGTGCGTACCATTGCGGGTACGGCGCGTAGTTCAGGTATCGATGTAGAGGGCGTTTAAAGATGACAAAAGTAACGAAAAGAATGCGCCTTATTGCCGAGAAAGTAGACGGCGATAAAGCATATGAGATCAATGAGGCGGTCGCTTTGTTGGGTGACTTATCTAAGACCAAATTCAAAGAGTCTTATGACGTGTCTATCAACCTTGGGGTTGATCCACGTAAATCAGACCAGGTTGTTCGTGGTGCTACTACGCTACCTCACGGTACCGGTAAAGTTGTACGCGTTGCAGTATTCGCTCAGGGCGACAATGCAGATAAAGCAACGGCAGCAGGCGCTGACCTTGTAGGTTTTGATGACTTAGCCGAAGAAGTAAAGGCAGGCAAAATGGACTTTGATGTAGTAATCGCTACACCAGATGCTATGCGAATTGTCGGTCAACTAGGTAAAGTCCTAGGGCCAAGAGGCCTTATGCCTAACCCTAAGACTGGTACCGTCACACCTGACGTTGAAACAGCAGTCAAAAATGCTAAAGCAGGTCAGGTCCAGTTTCGTACAGACAAAGCTGGGATCGTTCATGGCAGCGTAGGCCAAGTTGGTTTTGGTGTAGACCAGATCAAGCAAAATCTAGAAGCTTTGATGAGCGACCTGAAGAAAGCGAAGCCGGCCTCTGCTAAAGGCGTCTACCTGAAGAAGATTACGCTTTCTACGACTATGGGCCCTGGCTTAGCCATCGACCAGTCTTCATTGGAAATATAAGAGAAATTTAAGTTTTGGAGGTTCGAGGATTACTTAGGTATTCCTTGGGACCGTCAAAAACCGTAGGAGTGATTTTGCTTCGGTGAAGTTACTTAATTTCCTACGCAGATGGTGAGCTGCCTTAACAAGCAGCGGATGAGAGTACGAAGGTGGTTGGTCTGCGAAGCTGGATTCATTCAGCAGGAGATCTTAAATCAACGAAAATCATCGTCTCCGAGTCGCGAGAGTGTCAGCTTAAAAGTTGTCCATTCTAAATGCGAAAGAGATTCGCCCTAACCGAAGCCGCTAGACACAGCGGTATTCGATAAACGATCAACAGCGATGTTGATTAACTAGGAGAAGCACGTGGCGTTAAGACTCGAACAAAAGCAACAAATTGTTGCCGAGGTTAATGAAGTTGCCGCATCTGCTTTGTCGGCAGTAATTGCAGACTACCGTGGTCTGACTGTTGCAGAGATGACTGAAATGCGTGTTAAAGCACGTGAATCAGGTGTCTATCTGCGAGTGGTTAGAAACACGCTAGCAAAGCGCGCAGTAGAAGGCACTGAGTATGAGTGCTTGAACGATGCCTTTGTTGGGCCAACGCTTTTGGCATTTTCGCAAGAAGATCCAGGTGCAGCGGCGAGACTGATTAAAGACTACGCAAAAGACTACGCTGAGCTAGAAGTAAAAGCCTTGTCAATTGGTGGGACATTGCTAGGCGCTGATCAAATTGATCGCGTTGCAAAGTTACCAACATTAGATGAAGCAAGATCTATGCTCATGAGCGTTATGCAGGCGCCGGTTGTGAAACTGGCTAGATCCTTGAACGAGGTGCCTGGCAAGTTGGTGCGTACGATTGCAGCCGTAAGAGATCAGAAACAAGCGGAAGGCTAATAGCCTCACAGACAATCGCTAAGAAATTTAGGAGATAACGAAATGGCATTATCGAAAGATGATATTTTAAATGCTATCGCAGAGATGAGTGTAATGGAGGTTGTTGAACTAATCTCCGATATGGAAGAGAAGTTTGGCGTATCAGCGGCAGCAGCCGTTGCAGCTGCTCCTGCAGCTGGTGGCGGAGACGCTGGTGGCGCAGCAGCTGAAGAACAATCAGAATTTGATGTTGTTCTAACAGCAGCTGGCGACAAGAAAGTAAACGTCATTAAAGCTGTTCGCGCAGCAACTGGCCTTGGCTTGAAAGAAGCTAAAGCTCTTGTTGACGAAGCACCTTCTTCAATTAAAGAAGGCGTTAGCAAAGACGACGCAGAAGACGTTAAGAAGCAGCTCGAAGAAGCTGGCGCTACGGTTGAACTCAAGTAGTTTGGTCGCATTAAGCGTTTATAAATAAACGATTGGCTGGACTTGTAGTTGTTTTGAAACAGCTACGAGCTCTGGCCTTTTGTGCGTGGGGTGAAAGGCCCTCTAGAATTGTAATGAATTTAAGACTGTAGGAGGCTCGCATGGCGTATAGCTTTACTGAGAGAAAACGCATACGGAAAGATTTCGGTAAGTTGTCTGAAAAGATGGAATTACCATATCTCCTGGCCATCCAGGTCGATTCATACAACAAATTTTTGCAGGTTGGGACCGACGCTGAAGAGCGTGCGGAGTCCGGTTTGCATGCTGCGTTTAAGTCAGTGTTTCCAATTGCCAGTTATTCAGGCAGCGCTGCTTTAGAGTACGTAGATTATCGCCTTGGCGAACCTGTCTTTGATGTGAAGGAGTGTGTCCTTCGCAGCATCACTTACGCTGCACCATTGCGCGTAAAGGTACGCTTGATAATTTATGATAAGGAGACATCCAACAAAACAGTTAAGGATGTAAAAGAGCAAGAAGTCTATATGGGTGAAATCCCGTTAATGACTGGCAACGGTACCTTCGTTATCAACGGTACTGAGCGTGTTGTCGTTTCTCAGTTGCACCGTTCGCCCGGTGTATTTTTTGACCACGATAAAGGTAAGACTCACAGCTCAGGTAAGCTCCTTTATAACGCTCGTGTTATACCTTACCGTGGTTCATGGTTAGACTTTGAATTCGATCCAAAAGACTCAGTCTTCGTACGTATTGACCGTCGCCGCAAGTTGCCCGCTACAATTATTCTGCGTGCCCTCGAATTTACCAGTGAAGAGATCCTTTCAACCTTCTTCGATACCAATACTGTATTGATTGATGGCGACAATGTTTCTCAGAAACTCATTGCAGAACGCTTACGTGGTGACGTAGCCACGTTTGATATTACCGGTCCAGATGGCAAGGTTATCGTTGAGACGGGTCGCCGTATTACAGCGCGCCACGTACGTTTGTTAGAAGACAGCGGCATGACTAGCCTTGAGGTGCCAAAGGAATACTTGCTTGAGCAGGTAACAGCAAAAGACATTATCGACGAGTCTACGGGTGAGGTCGCTGTTCCGTGTAACTCTATAATCAGCGAAGAAATTCTTGAGCAGTTGTTCGAGCTGAAAGTTAAAAGCTTCGAAACAATTTATACCAACGAACTCGACTGCGGTCCGTTCATCTCAGACACCATGCGGGTCGACCCTTCTAGCAACAAGTTAGAAGCATTGGTTGAGATCTATCGCATGATGCGTCCTGGTGAGCCACCGACTAAAGAGTCTGCTGAAAATCTATTTAGCAATTTGTTCTTTTCTGGTGAGCGCTATGACCTTTCTGCGGTTGGCCGTATGAAGTTTAACCGACGCCTAGGTCGAGAAGAGATTGAAGGCGAAGGCATTCTTTCCAGTAACGATATCGTTGATGTGCTGAAAACTTTGATCGATATTCGTAACGGTAAAGGTGCGGTAGACGATATTGACCACTTGGGTAATCGCCGTGTTCGTTCTGTTGGTGAAATGGCGGAAAACCAATTCCGTGTAGGTCTTATTCGTGTAGAACGCGCTGTTAAAGAACGTTTGAGCTTGGCTGAATCCGAAGGTTTGATGCCACAGGACATGATTAACGCTAAGCCAGTGGCCGCAGCTGTGAAAGAGTTTTTCGGCTCCTCGCAACTATCGCAATTTATGGACCAAAACAATCCGCTGTCTGAGGTTACGCATAAGCGGCGTGTATCAGCACTAGGGCCAGGTGGTCTGACTCGTGAGCGTGCTGGATTTGAAGTTCGTGACGTGCATCCAACTCACTACGGCCGTGTTTGCCCAATTGAAACACCAGAAGGGCCAAACATTGGTTTGATCAATAGTTTGGCAACTTACGCGCGTACTAACGAATATGGATTCCTAGAGTCGCCATATCACAAAGTGATTAAAGGTGTGGTTACCGCGGAAGTAGAATATCTATCTGCGATCGATGAGGCTCAGTACGTTATTGCTCAGGCAAGTGCGCCTCTCGACAGCAAGGGTCGTTTCGACACTGAGTTAGTTGATGTGCGGCACCAAAACGAGTTTACAAAAACTGCGTCAGAAAATGTCGACTTCATGGATGTCTCGCCTAAGCAGGTGGTCTCCGTTGCAGCGTCGCTGATTCCGTTCCTCGAGCACGACGATGCTAACCGAGCACTTATGGGCTCTAACATGCAGCGTCAAGCAGTACCCACTCTTAGAGCAGAGAAACCTCTAGTAGGTACTGGTATGGAGCGTAACGTGGCACGGGACTCTGGTGTCTGTGTAACCGCCTTGCGTGGCGGCGTAGTTGACAGTGTCGATGCCGGCCGTATTGTTATTCGCGTAGCGGATGATGAAACAGCGGCTGGTGATGCGGGGGTTGATATATACAGCCTGACAAAATTCACTCGTTCAAATCAGAATACTTGTATCAACCAACGCCCGTTGGTTAAGCCAGGTGACAAGATTGCGAAGAAGGATATTTTAGCTGACGGTCCATCCATTGATATGGGTGAGCTAGCGCTGGGGCAGAATATGCGGATCGCATTTATGCCTTGGAATGGCTACAACTTCGAAGACTCTATTTTGGTTTCTGAGCGAGTCGTCAAAGAAGATCGCTTCACTAGTATCCATATTCAAGAACTTACTTGTATCGCTCGCGATACAAAGCTTGGGCCTGAAGAAATCACCTGTGACATACCTAATGTTGGTGAGGGTGCGCTGTCTAAGCTAGATGAATCAGGTATCGTTTATATTGGTGCTGAAGTAGGCGCTGGGGATATCTTGGTCGGTAAGGTTACCCCCAAGGGTGAAACCCAGCTAACCCCTGAAGAAAAACTGTTGCGTGCAATTTTCGGTGAAAAAGCCTCGGATGTGAAAGACACATCCCAGCGTGTGCCGACTAGCGTTAAAGGTACTGTTATAGACGTTCAGGTCTTCACCAGAGATGGTGTAGAAAAGGACGAGCGCGCAAGAGATATCGAGCAAGCCCAGCTTTCTAAAATCCGCAAAGATCTGGACGATGAGTTCCGTATCATCGAAATTGCTACTTTCGAGCGTCTACAACGTGCGTTAGATGGCAAAGAAGTTGCCAGTGCGCCAAATTTAGACAAAGGCAAAAAGGTATCAGCTGACTATTTAGCTGAACTGCCAAAAGATGACTGGTTCCGCATTCGTATGAAGGATGATGCGTTGAACGAGCAGCTTGAGAAGGCCGAAGCTCATATGGTTGAGCGTAAGGAGGCTTTAGATGCTATCTATGCTGACCAACGCGGTAAGTTGGAAAGCGGTGACGATTTAGCGCCTGGCGTATTGAAGATTGTTAAAGTCTACTTGGCTATCAAGCGACGTATTCAACCTGGCGATAAGATGGCTGGCCGTCACGGTAATAAAGGTGTTATTTCGGTAATTATGCCGGTTGAAGATATGCCTTTCGACGAACATGGAGAGCCGGTTGATATCGTCTTAAATCCATTGGGCGTACCGTCGCGAATGAACGTTGGTCAGGTATTAGAGACTCACTTAGGTTGGGCGGCGCGTGGTATTGGTGACAAGATCAATACCATGCTCGAAGAGCAACGTAAGACTGCGGAAATCCGTAAGTTTATGGAGCAGGTCTATAACGAAGTTGGCGGTACGCCTGCAGATATTAAATCGCTCAATGACGTTGAAGTGTTGGGCCTAGCTCGTAACCTTTGCAAAGGCTTGCCGTTCGCTACTCCAGCATTTGATGGTGCTTCTGAAGCTGAAATCAAGAAAATGTTAGAGCTTGCTGACTTACCTAATACGGGCCAAACAACACTCTATGATGGTCGTACTGGTGACGCCTTTGCTCGCGAGACTACTGTAGGTTACATGTACATGCTTAAACTCAACCACTTGGTTGACGACAAGATGCACGCGCGTAGCACAGGTTCTTATAGCTTGGTTACCCAGCAGCCATTGGGCGGTAAAGCACAGTTTGGTGGTCAGCGCTTCGGTGAAATGGAAGTGTGGGCGCTGGAAGCATACGGTGCGGCTTACACGTTACAGGAAATGTTGACTGTTAAGTCAGATGACGTGGCCGGACGTACCAAGATGTATAAAAACATTGTAGACGGCGACTTTAAGATGGAGCCGGGTATGCCCGAATCCTTCAACGTGTTGGTCAAAGAGATTCGTTCTCTTGGTATCAATATTGAATTGGAAACGGAATAACAACCTTGAGCGTATCGAGTGGGCAATAGCCACTCGGACGAGAAGCGCTTTGCCCAGGCAAGGCGTCTCCACCAGAAAATGAGGAAAGATCGTGAAAGACTTACTTAATTTGCTAAAAGCCCAGGGTAGCGTTGATGAATTCGACGCTCTGAGAATTGGTTTGGCATCACCAGAAATGATACGTTCATGGTCCTTTGGCGAAGTAAAAAAGCCAGAGACCATCAACTACAGAACCTTTAAGCCAGAACGCGACGGCCTATTTTGCGCGCGTATTTTTGGC
>CAJJDH010000071.1 GCA_905182905.1 marine gamma proteobacterium HTCC2089
GACCCACCTCCGGAATATGCGCATAGGTTTCTTCGTCGGCTGCAAATACGTAATGATCAAATATATGCTTCCAACCCTCGCGCTGGCGCTTGGGTAAATCTCTCAACGATAGCATTGCGTTCATCAAAGCGGTTGAGGGCGAGCCTAAAGCCGGCAAAGAGTCGCACCACCAGTAGTTTACAAGCAAGTTAAACTCACTATGCGCTTCCACCTGATGCCACCACATACTAGGGATAAATAGCGCATCACCCGCACTCATTTGTGCCACTTGAGCATGCTCCATAGCTTGTGCAAATTTGGGGAATTTTTCTAAGTCAGGGTTACGGAAATCTACAAGGCTTATGGCTTGACCAGAGGGTGTTTGATCTACCGGCCCAACATAAAGATTACCAATCTGTTCAGGTGGAAAAAGCGTAAAACTACGCTCGCCACATACCACGCAAGCCATATTGTCAGGGAAATCATAATGGGCAGAAATACTCGTCTGATTACCAAGCCAAAAACTCACTAACGGCTCGTCAAATGGAATAGCTAAGTCATTACTATCACGAAATCCGGGCAGCCAACGGTCGATCATAGTTGACCCAACGTAGATCGACTGAGCTTGATCTGGATCTACCTGCTGTTCTGCCAAGCGTTGCATCACTTGCTCAAGTGGCGCAGAACCACTACGAAAATTGAAACCTGTAAAATCCTCGTTATAGAAAAAACGCCCGGCAATTGAGGGTGCACCGACATAGGCGGTAACTGGATGTTCGGTTAGGTATGGTTGCAGATATTGCTTAGTCTCAGCCAGATCTGAGCAAGCTTGTACCGCCGGCCATTCACTTACTAAGCCCTCTAGTATTACAGGTTCATATGAATCGAAAATATCCGCGGGGATATTATTGGGCGAGCAATTTGCAATACGTTTGACAGATTTTGCGGCGCTAATCATTGCTCAGTCTCTATCTCAAACTCTGGTTCAATTCAGGCTAGCATTTTTTCGGTCGACAAGTTTTTCCATACTTGCCATCGATGCAACAACCATAAACAGTGGGGCTAGATAACCCTTCTCACTGAACATTTGCAGCGTCTCGCCGGATAACGATTTGACTTTGTCTTCGTTGATCGTACTAAAACCGAGCAATTGATTTTGCGACCCGTCTTTAAGTTCGATTTCCAACGTAATAGATTCGACTAAGTCATGCTCGCGTAGTGCAAGCATAAAGTCGATGCCGTGGGCATAACCTTCATGCATGCCTTCAAGAAGATTTGCAACTCGCTCAAGATAGGGTGTAGTACCACCCAAGGGTTCAAACAACCGCTCACCACTTTCTTTGCTTAGCTTTGGGCTGTCCATGTCAATAGACACCATACGTTGATGTTCACCGCTTGGATCGTTTTGCTTTGCTTGGGTACCGATTAAAAAAGGTTCACGTTGCACGCTGGCGGGAATGTAACTGGCATCCCAACCTTTGTCTGTGAGGAATAAATTTTCCTTCTGCTGAAATCCAAACAAAGCCACGGGATACATTTCGTTGTTGCCATCGTCGGCGAAAAACAAAATAGGGTAATGAGCCTGAACATTGCGAAACTCTGCGGGGAAAGTCACTGAGTACATCATATCATCCCCAAGCTCAGCGGAGTGATCTGTAATCACCCGTAAGTCTTGATGATCTACATTGTTCAATAAGGCGTAATTTTTCAAAATACTAAATCCCTTTAGGTAACATTATCTACTTGCACCGAGCATGGTAGTAATGAGTTCTCGATTGGTTGGCAACAACCCACTCATCTGCTGGATTTTATCTCGATTCACAGACAACAATTGCTCAGCACGCCCTTTCATCTGCGCATAACTTGCGCGATTGGTTTCTGTATATTTAGGCGCAAACCCCATTCCATAGAGTACATACTGATAGCTTGCGGAAGGAAACAGTTCATCGATTCTAGGCGCATCGTCATGCCATGGCGGTTGCTGCTGCCACAGTTGGAGTTTCTCCTTTAGCCTTTGCGGGCACCCTTGCATGCTCCGTGCATCTCTCCAGTACTCACTGTCGTCACGTTCACTAATGACATAGTGTAATTTCAAAAACTCAATTATACCCTGCCAGTGGTAAAGCAACTTTTCATTAAAACGTCTTGCGACCACGTCCATCACTTTGCGATCACGAGGAAAGTGCGTGCACAGAATCCCAGCAGACTGCTCAACCAATGCCAGTGCTGACGCCTCTAAAGGCTCTATAAATCCAGCCGACAACCCTATGGCTAGGCAGTTATTGACCCAAAACTGCTCGCGGTAACCTGGAACAAATTCCAGCTCTCTAAAGGACAATTCTTTGATTTTTGCATGTGGAGCCGCATGCTTAAGATAAGCATACAGCGTTTCGTGGGCCTGGCTAGAATCTACATGAGCTGATGAGTGTACATAACCTATCCCTCGCCGACTTTGTAACCCTATGTCCCATACCCAACCGGCAGATTGAGCTGTGGCACGTGTAGTAGAAGCTATCGGTGACGATTCAAGCTCATAAGGCACCTGTACTGCAATGGCTCGATCGTTGAACAAAACGTCTTTAACGCTATTAAGTTTTACCCCATATTCACCAGCAATCAGGAGCCCCCTCTGACCGGTGCAATCAATAAACAGGTCTCCTGCAATGCGTTCACCACCGGACAACAACAGTTCTTCAATATCTCCATTTGCAGAACGGCTAACGGTCTCTAGATCGCCAGTTTTATGCTTCACCCCTAAGCGAGTCGTCACGTGCTTTTGTAAGAAAACCGCAAACCGACCAGCATCAAAGTGATAACCATAGTTAACATTAAACGCGAATTCAGGGGTTCCCGTTTGCTTTGGACCCTTACCCGCTGAGGCTATAGCTGCTTGGGGTGTGACAAAATCAGCAAAACTTGAAGCTCGACCATGGCTGAGCCAATAATTTGCTAAGTTAATGCTGGAGTATTCTGCGGGTAGGCTAAATGGGTGGTAATAGCGGTCAGCCCCGGCAACATCTCGCCAACCATCAAATTGTGTCCCTTGCTTAAAGCTGGCATCGCATTCACGCAAAAAGTCCACCTCAGAGACACCGATTTTTTGCAGCGTTGCGCGCATAGACGGCCAAGTGCCCTCGCCCACACCAATAATCGGAATATTTGCTGATTCAAGTAAAGTGATTTCTAAACCCGCGTCAGTACCAAGGCCATGTTCGCAGGCAAGCAAACCCGCAGTAATCCAACCGGCACTACCGCCACCTACAATCACTACACGCTTAACTGCTTGGTCCATATCGTTCATCTCTAACAGCTACTTTGACGACCTATACCTATCGCCATAACAGCTACTTCGCGCTAACAAAAAAAGGCCACCAAAATGGCAGCCCTTTTCCACTTCAACCTGAGTCAAAGTTATTCTAACCCGATATCAAAAAGTCTAGAAAGTATATCTAAGACCTAGCTTGTATCGTGTTCCAGACTGACCTGCAAACAGGGTTTGTAACTTAGTACGCCCATATACATGTGTCGTTTCGTTAGTCAGGTTAATGACATCCAAATAAACTACAGCCTGCTCATTGATATCGTAGCTTACGCTAGCGTCCCACTGACCATATGCTGCAATGTAAGTTGGTGGTCCCGCGCCAACATTGTTTTGTCCAGTTCCAGCCAAGAAGTCATCTCTCCAGTTATAGGCAAGCCTTGCCTGAAGCCCATTCTTATCGTAAAACCCGATCAGGTTTGCTGAGTCACCGAAACCATTCAATACAAACTGCTGGGCCAGGTTCATGTTGTCAAAGCCTACATCCGCGTCAACCAGAGTAGCGTTTGCAATTACACCGAAACCGCTAGTACCAAAGTTGTGTTGAACGTTAAGTTCCCACCCATCCATGGTTGCTTCTTCAATGTTAACCGGTACGGTCAAGTTGAAATTAGCTACTGAGTCACGACCTGCAACACCAGTGATTGTTCCTGCAGCTACGTCTACACCAGGAGCTGTAGCTCTATTCGCCAAAATCCAGGTACGAATATCACCAGTAGTAGGAGCGCCACCTAAGGCGGTTACTGCTTCTTGATATAGCGAACCCTGTGCTGGGTGAGGCAAGTTAAAGAGCGGCTCGATCACTGAAGATGTACCGATAAAGTTCTTCACATCTTTGTGGAAGTAACCTACCGAAACATAGCTACCTTCGCCGTAATAGTATTCGAACGAAAGATCGATATTTTCCGACTCAAAAGGTAGAAGTCCCGGGTTACCACGACTACCCGTACCGCCATCTACACGAACCAATTGGTTGATGGTGATGCCGCCTTGGATATCTTGGAAATTAGGACGAGTCATCGTCTTACTAAACGATGCACGAGCAACCATATTGTCGTTAACATCCATCTTCAGATCTAGGTTAGGCAGCCAGTTATCATAACTACCAGACAAAGCTGTGAAGTCACCGTTTCCGGGTACTGCGCTGAACTCATTTCCACCGACCCAATCTATACGACTGTAGTTAGGTGCTAGTGCACGCGAGTCTACTTCAGTATCCTCGTAGCGTGTTCCAAAACGCACGCCTACCGGCTTACCAAACAACTCACCAGACATATTCACTTGGAAATATGCAGAGGTAGATTCCTCATCTGTATAACGGTCTGTTGTATAAACACTTGAAGCGCTTAGTCCAGTACCGCTGTCTCCAGCAGTGCTGAAAGTTGTAGCATCTCCTGAAGCTTGAAGAGCTTCAGTACGTGCAACTAACTGCGCAAGATCAAATTTGAAGTAATCTGTGGCCAATCTCGGGTCATTACCACCAGAGAACTCATCAAATG
>CAJJDH010000072.1 GCA_905182905.1 marine gamma proteobacterium HTCC2089
GTGGAGGATTGCTCCGCCGTTAAGGACTCGGTCATATCTGTAGCAATAAAACCTGGTGCAACCGCGTTCACAGTGACACCACGAGATGCAACTTCAAGGGCAAGCGAGCGCGTAAAGCCTTCTAGCCCGGCCTTACTTGCCACATAATTACCCTGGCCCGGGTTACCCATACGACCCACCACAGAACCCATATTGATGACCCTGCCCCATCTGGCCTTTAGCATGCCGCGCAAAATAGGTTTAGTAACTCTGAAAGCACCGTTGAGGTTGGTATCAATGACATCGTCCCACTCCGCGTCAGACATACGCAAAAGTAGATTATCCTTTGTAATACCCGCGTTATTGACGAGTACTAGGGGCATGGCAACTTGCTCTTTAATCTGCGCAAAAGCCTGAGCAATGCTCTCACTATCCTGTAACTTAAGTTCAATGCCCATTCCATTGGCGCCCAAAGCCTGCGATATCTGCTCTGCACCTTTTGCGCTAGTCGCGCTGCCTACAACATAAAAACCATCGGCCACCAATGCGTTTGCAACACTCGCACCTATGCCACGACTAGCCCCAGTAACAAGGGCAGTGACTTTATCCGACATACTCATCTCCAAAAATAATATTGCGAGGCGACTAAAGTTCGCCCACCTCTTCCAAACCTGAAAGCTTAGATAGTCCAATGGTCGGCGTCGGTCGAGAAATACGTTTAACTAACCCTGCAAGTACATTACCTGGACCACACTCAACACATTGCTCTAAACCTTGTGCGAGCATAGCTTGCACAGTTGCGGTCCATTGCACTGGCGAATAAAGCTGCTCAACCAAATTCCGCTTTAGTTCACCTACATCACTTGCAACGCTAGCGCGAACATTTTGTAGCACCGGCGTGCGCGGCATAACCATCTCTACCCCATCAAGAGCTTGGGAGAAATCGTCTGCAGCCGAAGCCATCAATTTGGAGTGGAAAGGGCCGCTGACATCTAGCTTAACTGCGCGTTTTGCTCCTGCGGCTTTACAAGCCTCGATAGCAGCATCTACTGCACTCATCTCGCCAGCAATAACTACTTGGCCCGGCGCATTAAAGTTGGCAGCACTAACTTCACCAGCGACAGATACACAACACGCTTCAATAGCATCATCGTCTAAGCCTAAGATCGCGGCCATACCACCCTGCCCATTAGGTACAGCTCGCTGCATCAATTCACCACGGGTACGCACCAATTTAACACCATCGGTAAAACTCATAGCGCCAGCACAGACTAAAGCCGAGTACTCACCAAGGCTGTGGCCTGCCATGACATCAACTTTCTCTGCCCCTGACTCCCAAAGCTCCCAAAGCGCGACGCTTGCTACGAGCAAGGCTGGTTGGGTATTTTCGGTAGACCCCAAAACTTCATTTGGACCGTCTTGCACCATAGACCACAGGTCAAAATCCAATACTTGAGATGCAATATCAAATTTCGCTTTTACTGACACATTGGCCTGCGCAATCTCTGCAAGCATACCGACACTCTGAGCACCTTGGCCCGGGAAAATAGCTGCCAACTTCATCATCTAACTCCTTATTGGTATGCGGCTACATAGACAGCACTGCCCATAAGCCGTAAAAATTTAACTCGACCACTTTTCCAAATTGGCCGAAAAATTCAGATTACTTTAAACATTATCCGCCAGGACCTTCGTAAGATCTGACTCCATATAAGCGTTGGCTTGATTCAGAGCACTTAAAAAACCAACCGCGCCAGTACTACCATGGCTTTTAACAACAACGCCATTAAGTCCCGCCATCAGCGCACCATTATATCGCTCAGGGTCCAATTCATGGCCGAACTCGGACAATGCTTGGTTGCCTTCCACCAAACCTTTAATTCGCTGTCTTATATGCGAGGCAACGCCCTCTAAAGTTTTGAGCATAATATTTCCGCTAAAGCCATCACAAACAATGACATCCGCAGAATTGGAGAACAATTCTGTTGGCTCTAGGAAACCGACAAAGTCGAGACTATTGTCTGCATTTAGTGTTTCCGCCACATTGTTTAATTGCCCCGTACCTTTGCCGCTCTCCGTGCCAATATTCAATAGCCCAACGCGCACCGCTTGCATGCTTGGAAAATCACCATCCGAATACATTAAAGCTGCTCCAAGTTTTGCAAATTCGCACAACATGGTTTCACTACAATTAACATTGGCACCCAAGTCCAACATGCAAAAGCGCCCGGTATTACCTTGAAAAGACTTAGTGATAGCTGGACGCTGTAAGTTTGGCAAGGTGCCGACATGGGAACGCGCCAGCCCCAGCAACGCTTTAGTATCACCTGAGCTGACTACCGCGCTGACTTCATTAGCGGCGAGTAATTTTGCGCAAACTGCCATAGATGAATTCGGTCGATGGCGCAGTACCTCGCTTAATGACTCTGAACCATCAAGAAAATCATCGGTATAGAGAAATTTTACGCCTTTGGATTCTAGCTCTCTTGCAATAGCAGTACTTTGCACAGCCTGCTGCCTACCTACCAACAGCAGGTCATTAAGGCGATCATATTCAGCGCAAGCGGCAAGATTATTCTCAACACCTGAGCTGCCGCCCATTAAATCAACAGCGATTAGCCCCATAGCATCACCACCGCGGGCTGCTCAGCGACACTAGGCACGGGCTTGGACGCCGAGGGGATAGATATCGAAAGTGTTATTAACGGGAGAAAGGTCATTCGGAGGGGGAAAAGACAAGCACACGCGAGCATGTTATTACCTGCATACACGATGTGTTTTTCGTCCGCCCGCAGAGTGTTACGCTGAAGCATTGGTGCTAAAGAACCATGGGGCGAGAGGATGAATCCATAAGCCAATCGAGGGGCATGCAGTACTGCACTACCCCAAACATTCAACTAGCCCTTGTCTGGCATCACTTGACGGCCACGGTAATATCCATCTGCGCTTACATGGTGACGACGATGGGTTTCACCTGAGGTAGACTCTACGGACAATGTTGGTCCTGACAAAGCGTCGTGAGAGCGACGTTGACCGCGGCGTGAACGGGTCACTTTGCTTTTTTGAACTGCCATTTTACTGTTCCTTTTCTCTAATCAAGAATCTACAAAGCAGATTCTAATGTTAAACCTTATGCTACCACGAATTACTTCAGCTATTTGCCTTTAACGCTCGTTGCAGCCTCTACCAACCAAATTCTATACTTCTTCGTCATCGGAGCCCTGCAACGCATCTAATTCTTGCATTGCTGCTTTCAGTCCCACAAAGGGCATCTGACGTTCCACTGAGTCCTCTACTTTCGACAACTCATCCTCTTGAACTAGGGTTTCGACCCCACCACCAAAACCAGTATCACCTTGCCTTTGTGCACCACCATCTGCACCTGCACTTTGGTCGTAAACCATTGTTGGCCTGTTACCACAGTTCAGGTCAATGCAGACTTGGCTCGGCAGATCTAACAAAATCTCGTCTTCCACCAGCTCGACTATGTCTAATCGCGGAGCTTCTATCACCACAATATTCAGATCAGAATTTTCCTCACCTGAACTCCAATAGTCAGCTTGCTCTTCAGTCGTCGCAATCGTTGCACTAAATGTGGTGCGTAAGCTATGGGGTACCGCTTCTTCGCACAAGTGACACGGCAATTTTGCAGTGGCCTCAATAACGCCTTCAACAACAACTCTATATCGAGCGTCTCGATCAAAACTTAACTTAACTTGCAAATCGCCTAATTCACGACATTCTTGCCGCAGGCGGGTCATCTTTTCTGCAGGTATACTGCGCTCTACTGAGGCCTTGCGTTGGCCCAGAGACTGGTAAGTTAATGCTCCATCGGTACGCGAGTTCATAGCGGGCGCAATCATAGGTATCTGTTGTTGCTCTGTAAAGCCAAGTTATTGCCAAAATAAAGGTATTTGCCTTTATAGATAGGGATTTGCGCAAAGTTAAGGAAATTTACAGTCTTATATATGAGGGTTACGGTAACAGGTGATAATCAGCGCAATTACCGGCATTCTGACGTCATCAACTACGCAGACTCGACCAGAGCATCATGGCCACAGAAATAATACTCGGATCATCTTCCAAATATCGGGCCCAAGCCCTCACAACATTAGGTTTAACGTTCAGCCAACAGTCTCCCGACATTGACGAGACGGCCCAACCAGAAGAGCTACCCGATGCCCTCGCGTGCAGGCTAGCGCTTGCAAAAGCAAAAGTAATTGCGCAAAGAAACCCTGGCAAAATCGTTCTAGGTTCAGACCAAACTGGAGCCTGTGATAATCGAATATTAGAAAAACCAGGAAGCATCGAGGCAGCAATTGAGTCATTACGTCATTGCAGCGGCAAACTGGCAACCTTCTATACCGGCTTAGCCCTTTATCAACACAACGCCGACGATGGCGACAAATACACTCTGGACGTAGAAATAACTCAGCTGCAGTTTCGCGACTTATCGGATGCAGAAATCGGTGCCTACGTGCGCGCTGATATGCCATTGGATTGCGCTGGGTCGTTCAAAGCAGAAAGCTTGGGAATCGCATTATTCGAGTCCATCCACGCAGATGACCCAAGTGCGCTAATTGGCCTTCCCCTGATTCGCTTAGTATCAAGACTCAAAGAATTCGCTGTGGATGTACTGGATAAGCGCCCCTAAACAGCGGGACCAGCAACACCTCGCTGGCTAGGTTTTTACTTCTAATGCTTGCCAGATTGCAGCCATTTCCTCTTCAATTGGCGCAGAAATATCGAGCCGGTCACTACCAAAAGGCACCACTAACCTAGACGAATGCAAGCATAGTCGCGATGCCTCCACTGCATTATCGCCACCATACTTAGAGTCGCCAAGAATAGCGTGACGTTGAGATTGGGCATGCACGCGAATTTGATGGGTCCTTCCAGTGTGTAAACTGGCCGCTAGCAAAGTCGCCTTAGGACCTCTGCCAACTATCTCAAAATCAGTTCTCGCAACCTGTCCAGTACCGTCGACCCTAACCCTGCGCTCACCTGAAGCAGTTTCAAATCTTTTCAGCCGTAAATGTATGCTGCGGATATCACGAGGCCATACACCATCGGTGATTAAGTGATACTTCTTCTTTACTTGTCGCTCGCGAAACGCCTCTTGCGCCACTTTAAGTACACTACGTTTTTTACACATCAACAAACACCCAGATGTGTCTCTATCAATGCGGTGCGCAAGTTCCAGTCTTGGCAGGTTGCGCATGACACGAAACATCTCAATAACCCCAGAAGTAATAGAGCTACCCCCGTGCACGGCGAACCCTGAAGGTTTATTGATCACTATCATATCGTCATCTTCGAACAAAATGCTTTGCTCTAAAATACCAGCCGTATCTTGGGTCATCTGCACTGGGGCTTGTTCACGACTGCGCACGGGGGGGACGCGAACCCGATCATTTAGTGCCAAACGGTAGGTTGGTTTAATCCGTCCACCGTTCACTCGGACTTCGCCTTTACGTAAAATCCGATAGATTTTTGTGCGCGGCACCCCTTTTAAGTGGCGTAACAAAAAATTGTCAATGCGTTGACCGACATCATCAGCATTAACAATATCTACATATGTCACTTCCATTGAGAGCGCCTTAAAGAGAAAAAAACTAATCGTTTGAAGGGTTTAGCAAACACTGTTACCATCCTTCCGAGATTTGAGGTGGATTACTAGTTTACAGACTGAGTTGCGTTATGCATCCAATGAAGTGAACGGTTAAACATCACATGCACCCGATTTTGCACACAAGTATACGTTTGATGTTTGTGAGCGTAAGTAGCCGAGTATACGGCAACTCAAGCAACAACTGTTGAACGCTAGCCCAGCAATACCAAAGGGCTAAGGCAGTAAACATAAGAATAAAAGTGAGGCCTTTTATTCCATGAAAAACTTTAAATTCGGCCTTTGAGAGAACTCTCTTAGACCACCTTTAGAACGCAGTTTAAATAGCATTCTAAATAACGAGGTGCGTAAAGCATCTATGTATTCGACGAAATAGTGATCGCATCAAGGCAAATATGCCATAGCCTGATGATGACAACGACTTAAGAGCTACGCTCTATCGTTCGCTTTAAATGCGAACACTTAGAGAGTTCATATCGATGATCGGCCAGTCGTAAAAGAGAGCGGTATAAGTAAAAACCGCAGAGATGACAGAACAATGATATTAGCGGTCCGAGCAGACAGTCTGCCGAACCCAGAGAATTAAAACGTACGACATCGTAGTTTGAGCCCAGAATGAACTACTGTGTAATGAGATAGATATAAGATTGCCCGCGTCATCAGATGCGCCTCGCATGACCGGAGGCATAAGCACCTGGTGACTTAGCGCATAAGAAACACCTAGTTTTAGATAGGTGTGCTATGAGCAGGCGACCTAGTCAATCTGCACGTCTCACCTGCGCTGGTCTAGGCAGGTCATATCACTGCAATCCCACCTCTTACGTCACTATAACGTCCAAAAAATGTGCCGAGCTCATAACATGGCAGTTGAGCATCAGCCCTTATAGGACTTATGACAAATGAAAAGAATGCTAATCAATGCAAGACAACCTGAAGAGGTTCGTATTGCACTTGTTGATGGACAAAAACTCTATGATCTTGATGTCGACAACGTCGCTCGAGAACAGAAAAAATCCAGCATCTACAAAGCAAAAATCACCCGCGTTGAACCAAGCTTAGAGGCAGCCTTTGTCGACTTCGGTTCAGAGCGACATGGATTCCTACCGCTAAAAGAGATTTCTCGAGAGTACTTCAAAAAGAAAGGCGGTAGTCGTTCACCCATTCAAGAGCTGGTCGGTGAAGGCCAAGAGATTTTGGTTCAGGTTGAAAAGGAAGAGCGTGGCAACAAAGGTGCGGCGCTGACTACCTTCCTAAGCCTTGCTGGTCGCTACATGGTGCTCATGCCCAACAACCCCAGAGCGGGCGGCATTTCACGTCGTATTGAAGGCGAAGAAAGAGACCAACTGCGCGATGCTCTAGCGCAAATCAACATACCAGAGGGTATGGGTGTAATTGTTCGCACAGCAGGTGTAGGTCGCAGTTCGGAAGAATTAAATTGGGACCTCAACTATCTGCTGCAACTATGGCAGGCAATACAAAATGCAGAAGAGTCTGAACCAACGCCAGCACTTTTGTATCAAGAAAACAGTGCGGTAATCAGAGCCATCAGAGATAACCTGCGCGCGGATATCGGCGAAGTACTAATTGAAGGTGAAGCAGCCTTTGAAGAGGCTTCCGCATTTATCGCTCAGGTAATGCCCCACTACGCTGACAAAGTTAAAACATACGATGATTCAATTCCTCTATTTAGCCGATATCAAATAGAAAGCCAAATTGAGACTGCTTATGAGCACACGGTAAAGTTACCTGCTGGCGGCAGTATTGTAATTGATCCAACAGAAGCTCTTGTATCTATTGATATCAACTCAGCCCGCGCCACCAAAGGTCACGATATCGAAGAGACTGCACTCAATACTAACCTTGAAGCTGCAGACGAGATCGCTCGACAGCTCCGTATTAGAGACATTGGTGGTCTAGTAGTAATTGACTTCATCGACATGATGAATCCAAAAAATCAACGCGCAGTTGAAAACCGTATGCGTAATGCCCTGGAAACAGATAGAGCGCGCATTCAAACCGGACGTATATCGCGTTTCGGCCTAATGGAAATGAGCCGTCAGCGTTTACGTCCTTCGCTAGAAGAAATCAGCACGGGCCTATGCCCACGGTGCAATGGTCAGGGCCGTATAAGAGATACCAAGTCATTGGCATTGGCTATTTTGCGCGTGTTAGAAGAAGAATCTTTAAAAGACCGCAGCGCAGTAATTCGTGTTCAAGTGCCACTAGCCATTGGCGCATTTTTGCTCAATGAAAAGCGCAGTGATTTAGCGACCATTGAACAGCACACTGGCACGCACATTGTAATTATTCCAAATACCAATTTGGAAACACCCCACTACCTCGTTGAGCGTCTTCGAGACGATCATGTCGAAGGCGAAGGTGAAATTCCTAGTAACGTATTGTCTGATCTTGCAAATCAGTCTCAACAACCAGAGATCCCATCTGATGCAGCAATGCCTGCGAAACCTCAGGCAGCGGTAAAAACGCAAATTCAAACAGCCCCACCCGCTCCTTCTGTAGTAGAACCAGCAGCTAAGGCGGAAGCTAAATCATCTAAGCCAAGCCTATTTAAGCGAATAATAGGCAGCTTGTTCTCCGATGAAGCGGCCGTTGATGATAGGCCAAGACGCAAACCCGCAGCTGACCGAGATAATAGTAAAGATAACAATGGCCGCAACCGTCGGCGTAACGACGATGAGCGCAAGTCAGAGGGTCGCCAAAGAAAAGATAATAACGGTCAAGACACCCGCAACAAACGCGGTCAGTCAAACAATGACGAAGCTAAGCGCGAAGATGGCCGTAAAGGCGAGCAAAAACCTGGCAACTCAAATAATCGAGATACCTCGAACAAAGAAGAGCGCCGCAGCCCTCGCCGCGAAGATAAGCGTCGCGGGGACAACCGCAGCGATGATGCTTCAGAGCAGCATAAAAAACCGACGCCAAAAAAACAGTCCAAGCCTTTCGTCGCCGTACCTAAGGAAGAGCGCCAACCTTCGCAAGAGACGCTGGCTGAAAGCAAAAGACAGCCCCAAAGGGACCGTTCAGCGCCACCTCGTAAGAGTGAGAGCAAACCTGTTCGCAGCAAAGTTACTGATGAACAAATAGTTGAACAAGCCAATATCGCGACAGAGGCCAGCGCAGCAGAGAAAGAAGAGCAAACTTCCACCACAGCGGAAACCGTTAATGCGAAGCCGCGTGGCAGAGCCAGTAACGACCCTCGCAATAGAGGTAAAAACAACAACCAATCTCGTGAAGAATCTAGCACCATTGAGGAAGAGTCCGCGCCTGTGGCTGAAGCTACAGTTGTGACGCCTGAGCCGGTCGAAACAACCGACTCACAGGGTCAGACAGCAGAGGTTAATCTTGAAGTAGCTGAAGTAGCTGAAGTAGCTGAAGTAGCTGAAGTAGAGGATACACAAACATCTGAGGCGACAGATACACTAGCAAAAGACGCAGAAGCATCAGAATCTGAAGCCCATGAAGCTCATGAGGCAGTAGAGCCAGATCAAGTAGTGGAAGATTCTCCTCAAGCCGACGAAGTTACTGAGCAAGTTGCGGAAGTCGAAACGCAATCTGATACGTTAGTAGACACGGATGCCTCTGCAGCAGATACAGCTCGGCATGACAGTCACCTAGCACCAGCTGATGAACCTGAAGTTGAAGCAGAAGACACCCCAGCTGCAACTAGACCCGCTGGCAGAGCGTCCAACGACCCTCGAGAGGTTAAGCGCAGAGAAAGAGAAGATGCCCTGCGCAAGCAAGGTGTTTTAATCCAACCTCAAACCGGTGGATCTCAGGACAATACAGATGGTTCCAGCTCTAGCTGAATCTGATACTGCTCTTTAACACCGTGAGCCACATCCTCAGCAAAGCTGAGGATGTCTGAGCAACTAGCTCCACCGTAATTGACAATAACTAAAGGTTGCTGGGGCCAGCAGCCTACGTCACCGCGCCGAATGCCTTTCCAACCAGCCCTGTCAATCAACTGGGCAGCAGATAGCTTAAATACCTCGCCGTGAGCAAAGGCCTTAAACCCTTGAGCTTGCATTTCAATACTCTGCTCACCATTAACAATAGGGTTTTTAAAGAAACTACCGGCGTTAGCAAATTCCGCAGGGTTTGGAAGTTTGCCACTGCGCAATCCGATAACACCCTGAGCCACATCCTCTGGACTAGGTGCTGCAAGATCTTTCAATGCGTTTTCCAGGTCGGGATAGGATATTTCAATAAGCGGCAGTTTCGATAAGCGCAGAACTACTGACACAATTATCCAATCGGGCTGTGCCTTAAACACGCTGGAACGATAGGCAAATTGACAATCCTTGTGCGCGACCTGTCTCTCAGCGCCCTCCCCATCGACGACATTCACTGCAACAACGAATTGCGAAAGTTCTACGCCATAAGCGCCAATATTCTGCACCGGGCCTGCGCCAACTAAGCCCGGGATAAGAGCTAAGTTTTCAAGCCCAAACCAGCTACGACTCAAACTCTCCAGCACAAATTCATGCCATGAAGCTCCAGCGCCAACCTCTACCAGTACAAACTCGTCTGTCTCTTCAAGAACGACCACGCCCGTAATACGTATGGAACAAACAAGACCTGCAAGCTGGGGTTGCAAAATCACATTAGAACCCGCTCCCAAACAAGTCAATTTTAGGTTATTTGTCTGAACAAAATCTAACGCCTCATGGACATCAGAAATTTGCTCAATAGCGCCACCCCATTGGGCTTTTGAAGGCAGGCCAAAGGTATTTTCTAATGCATATTGCGGTTGAATATTCAAAGCGCCAAATTCCGAAAAGTTAGATTAATCCGCATACCTACCGGGCGTTTGGTCGCCCGCAGGCAATGCCTCTGTCTTCCATCAAAGACCAATAAAGAACCATTAGCCAAGTCTACGCTCTCTCTAAGCACTTGCTCAGCGTAATCAGCAGATAGGTCAATAGCAAAACGTCTGACCGCACCAAGGCTGAGCGAGGCAATATCACCCAAACACCCTGCTTCATCGTCCCTATGCCAACCCATATACTGACTACCGTCGGCATACTTATTCAGCAACAAGAAGTTAAACGGCTGGCCTATCTCCATTTGAAGACGATCTCTGAGCTGCGCCAATGGCTCTGGCCATCCATGGGTAGGATGGTCCAATTGTGTATATCTGTAGTTGAGCCCTGCGTCACCAAACCAAGCTATCTCACGCGGCGCAAGCACCTCGCGCCCGTAAATCTTAAAATGCTCTTGCTGCCATTCGACCTTAGTAGAGTTCAGCAGCCAATTTTCAAGAACTTGCGCGTCAGATTCGGCTATAAAATTCGGTATGAGATTCACTGGCTATGGCTGATTCCGTAAAAGCTTAGGGTATACTAGCGGACTGTTTGAAACTAACTAAAGGAATTCATGTGAATATCCAAGGAAAAGTCGCTGTCATTACTGGCGGCGC
>CAJJDH010000073.1 GCA_905182905.1 marine gamma proteobacterium HTCC2089
TAAGCTCAATCCTTAGTTGGTAAAATGGTAGCTGCCAGCGCCTAATAACTCGCTGGCGACGATATACGAATTGCCCGTTTGTTTCCGCTGAGGTACAAGAAATGCGATCCCAGTGCGCGGCAAAATACCTCACTTCCTATTTGGACGGTTGAGAGAGCGATTTCTTTAGTCTTGAGTCAGAAAAAAATGCACCTTACTGCTTCCATAGCAAGGGTGCTAACAACATCTAATCGGCTGTAAAAAGCGGGTCTCTAGTTCTTCATCAAACGGTCAGGTCTGCAACTCCGTCAAAATAGTTTCGCTGCTCTGCTTAATCTTTGTTCGGCAGTAAACGCAGCCCTTACTGGCCGACGCTTTGCTATTTATCGTCAAGGCTTTGCTTTTACAGCTAAGGCTCCGCCTAGAGGTTTATCGAAAAGAAAAGTACGCTAAGGTATTTCGCCAATGTATCTTCTTTAGATGTCGCCAGAAGCAACAGATTGCGAAAAGTAAATTTCCACAAAGTCGCAATAGTGATGATATAAGTAGCAATCAAACAAAAGCGCAGCAAAAGAGTAATAGGAGGCAACAGAAATGTCCGGATATCTAATAGCAAATTACAAGATCACCAACCCCCAGGCTTATAAGGCCTACGGAGCTGCTGTGGGACCTACGATCCTCGCTCACGGTGGCGAGATTTTGGTGGCAGGTCCGGGTAGTGAAATTGTTGAAGGCAGCCCGGAGCCGGTTAGCGTGATAGTCAAGTTCCCAAGTGTTCAGGCGTTACGAGAATGGTATGACTCGCCAGAATATCGAGCCATTATTCATCACCGTTTAGATAATACAGAAGGCACGATGGTCTTTGCTGGTGCATTCAGGAGTCCGGCTTAGCAAAGGTTAGGGTTAATCAATTATGATGAAGGGGGAAACGGTCGATGCATGCGGATAAACAAAAAGAACTGTTGGAGCGTCTACGTCAACACTTGGCTAGTAACTCCACTGATCAGGCCCCTCATAGTTTACAGGTACCAGCTTCTCATTACGTAAGCGACGAGCAAACAGAACTTGAGGTTGAAGTGATGTTTAAGCGTCGTCCGTTGCTAGTGGCGCTCACGCCGCATATTCCCAATGTGGGGGATTACCTGACTCATGAAGCCATAGATACAAGTCTACTGTTGGTGCGCGACAAAGCAGGTGTTGCGCGGGCCTATATCAATGCTTGCAGGCACCGTGGCGCTCGGATTGCAGAGGGTAAAGGCAGCAAGGCGACTTTCTCTTGTCCATTTCACGCGTGGAATTGGGGCTTGGACGGCAAGATTATTGCTCGACCGAATAGTCACGATGGTTTTGCTGCGGCAGATGATCGATATGACAGTTTGCTTGATGTGCCCTGTTATGAGACAGCTGGGTTGATTTTTGTTTTGTTAGAAGGCGAGGAGATAAAGTCTCAGGTGGACAAGATGATGGCATCCGCTCTAACAGATATAGCTCATTTGAATATTGGCAACACACAGTACATAGATAGTCGGGTCACCGAATTGGACTGTAACTATAAGTTTTTTCTCGACGGCTTCGCAGAGACATATCACATTGCGCCATTGCATAAAAATAGTATTAGCCCATTTTATTATTCTAACTCAACGGCGGTAGATGAATTAGGTGAGGTGGTACGCCTGGTGTCGCCGCGCAAAACCATCGATAAAGAATTCAGCAAACCCGATGCCAAACAAAATGCGCTACTACCCTATTGCACAACTGAATATTTGATAGCGCCAAATGTGTTGCTTACTCACCAAGTTGATCACATTCAATTCTGGCGGGTATACCCCTTGGATGGTGCCAGTCGCTGTCGAGTGGAACTCAACTTGTTCTGGCCTTTGCCTATGGACGAAGAAGCTGAACGCAAAGCCAGGCTCAATGTGGATCTGGTTTGGCAAGTCACTACTGACGAAGATTTCCCTCAAAGTCTTGCTATTCATCGCAATTTGGCGAGTGGTGTATTGCCTGATCTGGTTTTTGGCAGTAATGAACCGGCACTGATCTACTATCACCAGAATATCGCCAAAGCCATTGGCAGCGAGCGGCTAATACCGCTGGTTGAGGTTGAGAAAAATGCCGAATAAGTATTTGGGTTTCTGAGGGTTTAGGATCGATTGTAATTACTAGTAGTTACCTAGGCCGAGTAATCTGCCAGCAAAGCCTTTATAGCGACTGTTCTAGGAAAATGCTGCGGGATTGCCGCTGATGTTTAGGTTCGAAATCAATGGAGAGTGGAGTGGGCAATAATAATAAGCGCGTAATAAAGGGTACGGTTGCCCCAGGATTTGAATCTGTTCAGGTGCTCTACGAGCGCAATATGAATAACCTTGCTGAGGAGTATTCGCAACTCTGTGTTTATCACAAGGGCGAAAAGGTCGTAGATCTATGGGCGCAAGGCGAAGATACAAATGAATTCTCCGCCGATAGTTTGATCAACGTCTTCAGTAGCGGAAAGAGCCTTGAATCCATTGCTCTGGCGACCCTCGTTGATAAGGGCCTGCTACGTTTTGACGAAAAGATTGCCCGCTATTGGCCAGAGTTCGGCGCCCACGGAAAGGCAGAACTGACTATTGCAGATTTAATGCGGCACGAGGCTGGGTTAGCGAACTTTACTACCTCAATTGAGCCAGCAGATTTGCAAACCGAAAACCTTAAGCAGAACAAGGTCGGCAGTATTGTTGAAAGGCAGCCTCTAGGTTATCCGGGTGACGGCACCCAGAGCCGTGAATACCATGCCGTTAGTCGTGGTTGGGTGGTGAACGAAATATTCCGCAGAGTAGATCCGTTTGGACGCACTTTGGGAGAGTTCTTGCAGCAAGACATTAACGAGCCTTTGGGTGTTGAGGCGAGAGTAGGTCTTGGTAAGGATGAATTGTCACGGGTACATAAGGTGCGTCATCGTGGCTTTGCATTTGAGTTATTGGAAAGTTTAAAACCGAAGTTTCTTGGTAGGCGTGTACCGCACAGTATGTTCAGGTTGCTGTCCCGAATTCTGCGCATACTTCCCAAGGCGCGCAAGCGAATGACTCGTGGCGCTCCAGTACCTTACACGGGTATGGATGGCATTTTGTTTTTCAACGAGGAAAGTGTGGCGTTGGGCGAGACCCCGTCAGCAAATACCAAGAGCAGCGCACGTACCTTGGCAAAGATTGCGGCAATGATGTCCGCGGGCGGGCACTTTTCGGGTCATGAATATTTGGGGCAAGGGGCTTGGGATGCAATGCATGCGCACCCAACTGAGGAGTTAATGGGTGGTGCGATACCTACGCGATTCACCCAAGGCGGCGTGAATCAATTTTTAGAAAGTTCAGACAGTAGCAGTGTGCTTGAGCAGGATTTTAACACTGGTAGAGAGGGGTTCTTTGGCTGGATGGGGCTGGGAGGCTCAATTTTTCAATGGAACCCCAAGCTCGACATCGGCTTTGGTTTTACAGTGACGGAACTGCATGTGCTGGATTTCCTTAATGAGCGTGGCAAGGTCTATCAGGCGCAAGTCATGGGTTGTATCCGAGAGATGGAAAAGCAGCAACACGCTCCGAGAGGTTAGGTGGACGGGGTGTTGGCGGGTCGGTGGGTTGATTTGGCGGGTAGGTGCACCTTATAAACCGCTAAAGATCTAAGCCATTAGTCCAACCATGCCCATCCACATGACCGCCTGCCACGGTAAAGTCTTTACAAGTAGCGAGTTGGATGTCCCTTGCCTTGCTTGATATTGGTCGTCGGACAAATATTTCAAAGCGTTAGATGAACTGGCAGAGTCTTATTGAAGCGTGGGCAGTAATCTAGACAATACGAATCGTCTCGTATAATGTTTTCACAATTACAAAGCAGAATGACTATGAAACTGAAAGTTAATGGTGTCGAGCGTGAGGTGGAAGCGGATTGGCGTGATGAAAGCCTTCTCACTGTTTTACGTGAGCATTTAGATCTGCCGGGCACTCGCTTTAGCTGCGGTATTGGTCAATGTGGCACGTGTGTAGTTCATATCAACGGCGCACCGATTAGCAGTTGCCTGGTGCCCATTAAAGACGTTGCTGGTAAAGATATTTTGACTATCGAAGGACTTGTTGCGCAGGACGGTTCTTTGCACCCACTGCAGCAGGCATGGATTGACGAAAGCGTTCCCCAATGTGGCTACTGTCAGTCTGGTCAGATCATGCAGGCGCTGGCGCTGTTAAAAGAAAATACTAATCCAAACGATGCTGATATAGACAATGCTATGAAAGGTAATCTATGTCGTTGTGGCACTTACGATCGAATCAGAAAATCTATCAAAAGAGCGGCAATTGTTATGGGTCAGGTGCGCTAATGCCTCAGTTTTCTAGACGTAAATTTTTGCTCTCTACAGGTTGGGTCGCCGGTGGGGTAACTGCGCTTTATGCTCTGCGCAATAAGGCTGTGGCGGTAGCGCCGACTATTATTTTTCCGGACGCTGAGTCTGGAGCGGCGTGGATACAAATTAAGGCTAACGGCACTTGTCACATGTTTTTTCCGAGGGTAGACATGGGCCAAAATGCCAACACCGGCCTCGCTCAGATTGTTGCTGAGGAACTAAATGTCGAGGTAGAAGACATTGATGCTGCGCGCCCGAGCACCAGTGATGTCCCACCTTTAGCAGTTACAGCGGGCAGTATGTCTTTAACCGCCTACTCGCGCCCTATTGCAATTGCTGCGGCTACATTGCGCGAAACTATGCGAGAACGTGCTGCGAGCAAACTTGGTTTACCACTTGCTGATATCTTAGATGACATAGGCGGCTTTCGGGCGGCGGAGGGACCTAGGCTCAGTTATGCTGAGTTGGTAGATAACACCAGTTCCATGGTTGAATTTGACGGCAATAGACCTGCACCTCTCCTTTATACTTTTGATGCCCAGCGTGACAAGCGACAAGTAGGGCGTGCGGTAAAACCATTGGGTATTCGTGATCTTGTGACCGGAGCCCCTGTCTATACTGCGGATATTCCTGTTGCCGGCATTTTGTATGGCCGCGCTATTCAGCCTCCGGTTCGTAACGCGCGTATTTCTAGCCTCGAGACAGGTGATGTGGCGAATGTTGCTGGCTTTATTCAATTGGTGCGAGAAGACGAATTCGTTGGTGTGGTGTGCAAAACACCGGGCGCAGTAGACGCAGCAATGACCCAAATCAAAGTCACATGGGACCTTCAACAACCTATAGCCCAGGAAGAAATCGATAGGTTAGTTGATGTCGATGCAGCAATGGCCAAAGGTGATTTGGAGCATATTCTGCAAGATGAGGCTCACCGCAAAGACATTGATTGGGATATTGATCTACGTTTTGACGTTCAGGTGCAAAGTCATGCTGCTCAAGAACCGCGTGCAGCAATTGCCCGTTTTGATCAATTCAGCCGGCTAGAAATTTGGACCGGGACACAAGACCCATTTGGCATGAAACGTTTTGCCGCTATGGATACTGGGTTGTCCGAAGACGCGGTAGTAGTTTACCCCCAACGCCTCGGCGGCGGATTTGGTGGTCGCGAGCATTACGAGGTTGAACGCGACGCCGTACGACTTGCGCGGGCGGTAAAGCAACCAGTGAAAGTACAGTGGACTCGCAAGGATGAATTTACCGCGAGCCGCAGTCGACCTGCCTCTGCGCATAGGTTACGTATAGCAGTTGATGAGGTAGGTAATTTGTCTGATTGGTGGTATGGCTATATTTCTGGTCACGTTGTTTTTGCCCGTGAAAGATTGCCTGGTTGGTTGTTGCCAGTGGCGCGCTTGGCGGATGATATGGGAGTGGTTAAAGGCGCAATTTCACCCTATGGTGCGCCTCATCAACGTGTGGAATACAACGATGTTGATCTTCCTATTGATCTTGGTGTGTGGCGCTCCTTAAATGGCGCACCGGCTATTTTTGCCATTGAATCTGCCATGGATGAGCTAGCTGTGCGGCAAGGTATAGATGCAGTTGATTTTAAGATTGCTCAAATGCACAGCGCACATCCACGTTTGCAGAATTGTTTAGAACGTGTGCGTGCCTTGAGTGCACTGAAAGCTTTGCCTGAAGGGGCGGGTTATGGTCGTGGCTTTGCCAGCGGTATATATGATGGCCGTTGTTATGTAGCAATTAGTGCTGATGTTTATGTCGATGCACAGGCCAAACAAATCAAGATACTGCATATGTGCTGTGCCCAGGATGTGGGGATGGCTGTCAATCCTGGCCAATTACGTGCGCAGGTGGAAAGCAACTTGGTATGGAGTATTGGCATGGCGCTGCTTGAACGCTTTGAGGTTGCTGATAATGCAATTCGAAGCTCGAATTTTGATAACTACAAGATTCCACGTATGGATGATATGCCAAGCTTGGATATTGAAATTATTGATCAGCCTACCATGCCACCGACTGGTGCCGGCGAAGTGGCGTTGGTAGCGGGGCCTGCGGCCATAGCTAATGCCATTCGCCGCGCTAGCGGTTTTCGTGCTCTGCGCCTGCCAATTTCCTTCGCGGATATCACGGCTAATTCTGCTGAGTAAGACGAAAATCTAAACTACCTTAAAGGTTTGATTGGCGGTTAACTTGCTGGCATTCGCAGCAATTATGGCGGCACCTGTTAACACCCAGACGCCTGAAACGGCATCAGCTAATGTATCTCATAGGATCGTTTTTTGGCTAAAACCTAATACCCCCTGCTGCTACGACTGATGAAATTACTAGTTCTACCTAAGCCTTCGCAAACCCGCCAATGGTCGATGACTCAAGCCAGCAGCCAGCCCTCCAAGCCGGTGAAGATATTCCTGCCTGTGCCATTGGTTTTAAGGCTCTCGGAATGAATTTATACCCTTAAAGTTGACGGTCTGTTTTTTGAGTTTTATCGGTAATTTTGGATATGGGCCGTAAAATGGGGTATCTGGCGAAGTTGTCCTGAGAATTGTTACAAAAATGTGACAAAATTAATGCTATTTGTAACAAAAAAGTATACAACGGCGGTTGCGAAAACAGCTGTTAAGGGTCCGACGTTATTCCTTATTGTTTGAAGCAACAAATACATTTGCTTTTTTGGAGAAAAAACAATGATTTACAAAAAAAGTAGTCTTGCGGCTGCAGTCAAGCTTGCGCTTGCTGTAAACGTTAGTGCAGTGGGTGTAGGCCTTCCTATACTCGCAGGCGCCGAGGTAGAAGTAGTAGAAGAAGTAGTAGTAACAGGTTCAAGAATTCCACGGAATGACTTGAATGGCCCAAGCCCAGTTGCCGTGTACGATAGAAGTACTATTGCTAGAAGTGGTGCCACATCTATTGGTCAGTTTTTGCGTGAAGCGCCAGCTATTGCTGGTGGTGCTCAGACAACTACTATCAATAACGGCGGTTCAGGTTCGCAGAATATTTCCTTACGGGGACTTGGTTCTTCGCGCACATTGGTTTTGATCAATGGTCGTCGTGGTCCTGATTCGTCGGGTGGTAATGGTGGTGTAGTCGATTTGAATACTATCCCAGTTGCTATGGTTGAGCGTATTGAAATGCTCAAAGACGGCGCTTCTGCGATCTATGGTTCTGACGCTATTGCTGGTGTTGTTAACATCATTTTGCGTGATGACCTTGATGGCGTTTCTTTTGCCTATCAAACTGGTCAGTCAAGTGAGTCTGATGGCGAAAAGACTGAATGGTCACTAACCGTTGGTGATTCAGGGGAAGACAGCAACTACATGATGAGTATTACTCGTGTAGAAGAAGATGCGACTCGCGCGGGTAATCGCGATTGGTCCAAGCAAGCTAAATATCTGCTGTTCGGCGAATGGGTTAACGGTGGTTCATCTGCTCCGCCTTGGGGTCGTTATGACGGTCAAACTTTAGGGCCAGACTATAATGGTGATGGCGCCGGCGGACTGCGTCCATATAGCGGTGCAACCGATGCATATAACTATGCTCCAGTAAACTTCCAAAGACAGCCTAATGAGCGTTGGATTTTGAATGCAACTGGCGATAGCGTAGTTGAAGGCCTGTCTAATATTGGCATTTTTGGCGAAACTCGTGTTTTTGGTGAGATTCAATATGTTGACAGAGAAAGTTCTTACGCACTTGCAGAGCAGCCTCTAGCGCCATTGGCTTTCTATGGTTTTGATGCGCCTTATTCGGCGGACAATGCCTACAACACTACAGGCGCTGAAATAAGCGACTGGCGTCGTCGTTTGGTAGAAGATGGCCCTAGAACTGGCTTTAGTGAAGTCCAAACCGTACGTGCGGTTGGTGGGTTCGAAGGCGAGTTGAATAACGGCATCGTTTGGGAAGCCTATTTTAACTATGGCGAATCAGACTTCTCAAATAGCTACGGACCGCTTTTTAACCTGAACAAGGTTAAGAACGCAGTAGGTCCAACTGTGCTCGACGGTACTACTTTGCGTTGTGATACCAATGCAGATGGCGCATTCAGCTCAGCTGATGACAGTGCTTGTGTGCCGTTGAATACTTTTGGTCAAAACTCGATCACAAGTGACATGGTGGATTACATTTCGTTCAGAGAAAACCAGTCAAACAAGTACACCCAAAAGGTTTACGCGTTGAACTTAACTAAGGCTGATTTATTTGAACTACCTGGCGGTAATGCTGGTATTTCTGGTGGTTACTTACATCGTGAAGAAAAGGGTAAGTTCACTCCAGATGGTCTTGTTGCAGAACTTGCTGTAACAGGCGCTGTAACTGGTACGCCTACCAACGCAACTGTTGGTGGCTACGAAGTAGACGAATTCTATTTAGAAACTCGTTTACCGTTGCTTGAGACATTGGAAGTTGACTTGGGTTATCGCTACTCAGATTACGATTCCTTTGGTAGCACTTCAAACTGGAAAGCCGGTGTACAGTACCGCCCTATTGATGATCTATTGATTCGTGGTAGCGCATCAACTTCGTTCCGTGCTCCAACTGTTGGAGACCTCTACGGTGGTTCTGGCATAAGCTTCCCAGCAGTTACTGACCCATGTGCAAGCAACCCTACAGCCAGCTGTATTGCTGACGGTGTACCTGCTGCAGGTTTCACTCAGATCTCTACACAGGTTCGTACCAAGGTTGGTGGTTCATTGTTAGTGCAGCCCGAAGAAGCTGATACATTCACCATGGGCATGGTATATCAGCCTAGCGCACTTGAAGGTGTAGCGTTCTCTATTGATTACTACGACATCGAAGTGACAGATCCTATCTCGTCAATTGGTGCTTCTGTAATTCTTACACAGTGTGCTGCTACAGGCGATTTCTGTGACAAGATCACTCGCTTCGGCCCTGGACAAAACGAAGGTGCTCCGCTGTTAATTGACAACGGTACATCTAACGTTGGTGCAGTAGAGACTGCTGGTATCGATTTACTTGCTGAATGGCAGGGTATCGAAACACAAGTCGGCATGTTCGGTATTCGTTGGGAAGCTACTATGCTGTTGGAATACGACAAGACCCAAGCGAACGGTGTGGTTACACCACATGACGGATTTTTCCGTGATGACGAAGATGGCCACTTTGCTGAATGGCGTTACATTCTATCTGCAACCTACGCTTACGGGCCTTGGAATGCACAGATAGATTATCGCTTCATCGACGAAGTAACAGAGTTTGGTCAGGATCTAGTTGGTAGCTGTGTTGACGCAGCTGGCGCTACATCTCAGGCTGGCCTTAACGTTGGCCTTACTTGTGTTAACTCTGCAAGCTCGTACGCAACTACCAATCTTGGTGACTTTGTACGTACTGTAGACAGCGCGACTTATGTCGACGTATACGGCAGCTATGACTTCTCAGAAGGCAAGCTTATCTATGCAGGCATTGATAACTTGTTTGATGAAGAGCCACCTCTGTCAGTAGACGGCTTTAACGACAATACCGATGTTCGTACATTCGATACTATTGGTAGATACTTCTACATCGGCGTAAAGGCTGAGTTCTAGAAGTCGCTCTAAGGAAAAGCCGCGCTTTGCGCGGCTTTTTTTTGCGTGTAAATTCATGCACTCAGTGCATTTTCTTGGACACTTATGCCAGATAAAAAGACTCATCAACCCTCGGCTAAGTCAATGTCTTGGACCCGTTACTGGCGTTCTGGATTTCGTGATACCTGTTTTTTTGCGGATAAGACTTTTTCAGTAGCAGCAGATTGGCGCAATTTTTTCAGCTCTGCCGGTAAAGGTGCAAAGATAGTTGATCTGGCGACAGGTAATGGCGCTGTGGCTATGATCGCCGCGCAGGTTAATAGAGACCTCCACCTAGAGGCTTCTATAGTGGGTGTAGATTTTGCGGATATTGCTCCGCAGGAACTGCCTGCTACGACTGAGGAGCCCTTGCAAAACATTACGTTTATTGGGAACACTGATCTTGCTGACCTACCTTTCCAAGATGCTCAATTTGATCTGGCAAGTTCACAGTTTGGCTTTGAGTACGCTGAGCAATCAGGATCATTGTCAGAGCTAAAGCGCGTTTTGAAACCTGGTGGTCAGGTGCGACTGCTAATTCATGCCACCGAAGGTGCTGTGCATGAGGCAAGTGTGCAACGGCTAAGGCGTGCACGTTCAATGCTTGAGAGTGGCCAAATACTTCCCTTATTGGAAGAGTTGGCGAAGGCGGTGAATAGTTCTGCAAAAACACGTATCCCAAAGATACAAAAACGTATCACGACAAAAGTAGGACAAGTGCAGCGAAAGTTCGGACAGTTGCCGAAAGATGACCTAGTGCTTGAGCTGTGTAGTGAAGCTCAAATGTTTGTTAATGCTGCAGGTAAAGTACCCGCCAGCGAATTTGTGGCTAAGATCCGCCACCTTTCTGAAGAAGTTAGAGCCTACACCCTGAGGCTGCATGCAATGCAGTCGGCGGCAAGAACTAGTGTCCAGATGCAGGCCTTATGTGAGGCTGCAAATACCATTGGCTTTCAGCAATCTAGATTTACCGCGTATAACGTTGAGGATCAGCAAGTTGGTTGGGTTTTTCATACACAGGTGATCTAAAAAATAAGTAGTACCCGTGACCACTCAAAAAAATGTGCCTAAATAGCCCCCGGCCTTACCTTTTTTAAGGCTGATTTTTGCGACATATTTCCGTACCCCGCATAAATATTGGCGGTTTTTATTGCTTCAGCGCACCTAATTCCCTGCTCCTACAGCGGCTAATTCTTGTCAAAATTCGGTAAATATCTTGTTGACATAGAATTTTTTAGGAATATGGTAAAAATCTGTAACTCTATGTTTCTATTAGCAATTTCTGGAGGGGAGCGGCTATGAGTAAGAGCGACTCGGAATGGAATGAAGGTTACGCAAATCTAAAAAAATATGTCTCGGCAAATCGGGATGCAAACGTCCCGGCAGCTTATGTGAGCTCCAATAGTTTTAAGCTTGGTATATGGTTGTTAACTCAAAAACGCATTGGTACTCGTCTGCCACCAAAACGCTTACGGCTTTTGCAAGATCAGGGTGTTGTCTTTAACTAGTGCAAGCGCCAATTTCTATACGCGCTCGGTGTTTAGCGTCTGGATGATTTGTTGAGGCAGGTTCGGACACTTCGGATCCATACAAATTTTCTCAGACAATTGAAATAATCGACTTGTTTTTAACTCGTTGCTTATGCAGGGTCTAGTCTTAATGATTTTAAACGGTCTCGGGTAGGAGGTGGGTCAACTACCACTCTGCAGTGTACTCAGAGGCAAAGGTAAGCGTGGCGAGAGAAAACAACTGGGCGATTAGAAGTTATGGATAAGAATAATAAGCAAGAAGCTGGCGAATCGGCTTTGATCAAAATCACTGACAAGCTGTTGGAAAGAAATTCCCTGAACCGACGACTCCACTGGACGACCATAGCAAGTGAAAAAGTACTCCTAGCGGTTATTGGCGTGCTTACGTTGGTTGCGTGCTTACAAGCATTGATGGAAATGTATGCGAATGCCAAGGTGGGGTTACCTGATCTATTCCTGCTCTTCATTTACGCCGAAATTATTGGCATGATCGGCGCATTCTATTCCACCAGCCGCATTCCGGTGACCCTTCCCATAATCATTGCCATTACTGCTCTTTGCAGGCTTATTATTATGCAGAGCAAAGACTCGGAGGCTTTAGTTTTGTTAGCGGAGGCAGGGGCTATTTTAATACTCGCTCTTGCCGCTTATTTGATGAGTATTAAAGACAAGAACAGCTTGGATAAGTTACGCGAGAACAATAAGGACAGCGATTAGGAAGCTTGGAGACACTCGACTAACGAGGCGGGCTTGATGCCCGCCACATTTGTTAGTTTTTTATATCCAATGGCCGATAGTAGTCAGTGCCTGTGCGCTCAAAATTGCTGCGCATAGCTCTGAACTGTTCGCCTGCTGAACCTTCTTCCGTCAGTGTTAGGTTCTGTCGAATAAAGTTAACACTATCGGGGTTTAGTGCCCTTGCAACCTCCCAGTACTGATCGGCCTTTACATCTTGGCCGTGCCTGCGGAATAAGTTACCCAGACAAAAAGCCGCATCAGCTTGCTCTTGCTCTTTGGAGTGTTGGCGGATGTTGCCAGCTACTGTTGCGGCAGATTGCACATGCACGCTGTCCGCGCCGTTGGCTACCCAGTCTTTTAGTGCCGGTTCGTACACATCATTACCAAAGGTAATGGCTTGCTCACCTTCACCAATCGCATGAATTTTTGCATAGGTGCCTTCATCTATTCTGACGATACGTCCTTCTTCATCGATCCATGCCGCTGAAGGCACATTGACGAAGTTAAAGGCGCTACTGATTTGGTGATTTTCATCTACAACCTGAATATAGGTTGGATTTGCTGCATCAAAAATGGGCCCTGCAGCCGCTTCACCGCCAGTGTCTTGGGCGGCGCAAATGATGACAAAGTCAGGATCATTAATTTCTTCGTATATACGTTGCCACACGGGCACGTCAAGAAAACATCCTCACCACGATGACCAGGTAACGATTAACGCTTTTTTACCTTTAAGGTCAGCCATGCGCACCACATTGCCTTGGCGATCTGTGACTTCAATGTCCGGTGCCATGGCGTTGAGCATCATGTTGTCACGTTTCACCGGAATTTCCGCAAAACTCCACACACCTGCTTCCTGATCAGCAACGTAGGTTTGCTCGAGTAAATCCGCAAAGCCAGTGAGGTTAAACCACTGTCGCCCATCTTGCTCAAGCAATAACTGTTCATTCAATGGAATGCAAAGATCGTCTAAGCAAGCACCTTCAGGCTTAATTACGAAGCCGTTGACCTGCTGGAGGTCTTTTGGGTTGATTAGCAATTCACTGCCGCCGCCTGTTTCTGACAAGGTTATGGTTTTGCCCTGATACAGTATTGTGGCACTGCCTTGGGGGTGAATTTCTTTGGCTTCAAAAGGGCTTCGAAGCTCTGGGTAGGCCATGAAGGCTTTTGCCATTGGGTACTCCTCTTTCTTGTTCGAACTTGTCAGATAGTACGTTATTCAACCCAGTTGTGCGCAGAAACTAGCAAGTATTGGGTTTTGCTTTCCTCACGAGGCTATCCCTCGTTAAACTAAAGACATGCGAATGAAGAAAGACAAATCCAGCAAATCTAACTTGGTGTTTAGTACAGATAACCGAGTTTGTCCGGGTTGTCTGCGTGGGCAAACGGCCTGTGTGTGTAAGGAAAAGCACAATACGTTGGACGTTCAAGGAGACGGTATTGCGCGGCTGCATCGTGAAACTAAAGGTCGTAAAGGTAAGGGTGTTACTTTAATTAAGGGTCTAAGCGACGCAGACCTGAACCAAGTAGCGAAGAAATTGAAGAACGCCTGTGGTGTTGGTGGTTCGGTTAAAGCTGGTGTTATAGAGCTGCAAACAGCGGACCGTGACAGAATAAAAATACTGCTCGAGGAAATGGGCCACACGGTTAAGATTGCTGGCGGTTAACTGGCCTCTACGATCTAAGCCGCTATAAACCTGACCGGCCTTGCCGATATCTCGGCGATGGGGTTCTCACCTTTCTCACCTTTCTCACCTTTCTCACCTTTCTCACCTTTCTCAACTTTCTCGCCGTTCTACCGCTCTCGTGCTTTCTTCCGTTCTGGGCGATTCAGTGTGTGGGCTTTTGTACGTGTGTCAGAGCTTAACTACCAGATACTCTTCGATCAACACCGGCCCAAAACGGTTCGCGCAGATCTTTGCGCTTGATTTTGCCAACAGGACTTTTAGGTAACGGATCTGTCGTAATAGTTAAGCTGCTAGGTTTTTTGTAGGAGCCTAAATCGTCTACCACCATTTGCACCAATTCCTCCTCGCTGACCTGGGCGCCTTCTTCAATCACACAAAGTGCGTGAGGGGTTTCGCCCCATCGTTCGTGCGGTATGCCAAAGACCGCTACTTCCAGAACATTGGGGTGACCGGCTAAAACGTTTTCAAGTTCTGCGGGCCAAATATTAAAGCCGCCTGAAATGATCATGTCGTCGGCACGGTCGACCACGTAGAGGTAGCCATTGCCGTCGATCTTGCCTAGATCACCGGTCTTTATCCAGCCATTGACCATGCGCTGAGCGGTAGCTTCCGGGTTATTCCAGAACTCACTCATCATGCCGTCGGAGCGGGCAACTATTTCGCCGACCTCGTTAGCGGGTAGCGGGTTATTTTCTTCATCCCATATTTCTACTTCGGAGAATGGTAGGGCAAGGCCGCAAGCTCGGAGCGGGTTTGAACCCTCTATATCGCCAAACCACTGGGCTGAATTCATCATAGATACGGGTAATACTTCGGTCTGGCCGTAGCCTTGATATAGAACGTCGCCGAATACTTCCCGAGCAGCCAATGCTGTGGCATCTTGAATAGGAGCTGCGGCAATAAGTAGACACTTAAGCGATGAAAAGTTGCGGCCCCTAGAACTGTTGTCATGTACTACAGCGTTCATCATTGTTGGAACCATAAAGCCAAAATTTATCTGTTCGCGTTCAATTAGGTCTAATGTTTCGGTAGTTTCAAAATGATCTACCATGACATTGCAGCCACCGGACAGCCATATGGGTAAGTACTGATAACCCGAGCCATGGGAGATAGGGCCAAGGTGTAAGCATTTATCGCCAGGTTCTACAGGCGGAAATGTATAAAACCAGTCACGCCCTGCCGCTAACCAAGCCTTGTGCGTGTAGGCGACGCCTTTGGATAAGCCCGTGGTGCCACCTGTATGGCGAATAATGAAATAGTCGTTGGGGCTGACTGACACTTCTGGATCTTGCGCAGACTGTGACGCGAGCCATGCTTCATAGCCATCGTCGCGAATAAAGATATGCTCAAGGTCGGGTAGTTCTTGATCTAGACCTGTGACCTCCTCAGCGTGCTGTTGGCTGACCAAAAGCGCACGGCAGTTCGTGTGTCCCAGCATATGCGTATGCGCGGGTCGCCCGTTACGCGGGTAGAGGGGAACGCGAACCAGGTTAGCTATTGCCGCGGCCTGAAACAAGTCTGCCGCCTCTACCGAGTTGTCCTCCAATACACCAACTCGATCTCCAGGCTGCAAACCCATTGCAAGAAGGCCGTTGGCAAGTTTTACCCCGCGCTGCCATGCTTGGGCAAAGGTCAGGCGAGTATTGTTGTGAACTATCGCCTCGCGGTTACTGTAGTGCAGGGCCGCACGGCGCATCAGTGTTCTAACATCCATAACCTATCTCCCCAATATTAGATGTAGTGATAACTCTGACTTTGATCAATTCAAAGTCCAGGCTAAAAGGTGAAAATAGCAACCTAGCGTTCATTCAGCGCATCAAGGTGAGCCAACATGTCACGGACCATCACCGGAATAATTTGCTTCGGCATGTTATGTCCCATGTCCTCATAGACCTTAAAGGTTGAGCCTTTGATATTCTCTGCGGTGAATTGGCCATGATCTATGGGTAGAAGTTGATCGTCCTCGCCATGCAGTACTAGGGTAGGTACCGCTATTTGTTTAACTTTTTCGGTGCGATCTCCTGCGTTGAAGATCGCTGTTAGCTGATTGGGGAGCGCGCTAGTGAAAATGCCCATGTTCTTCAGGCGCTCTGCCTGCTCTTCAGAGCTTTCATTCATGTCGGATATACCCTCGCTCTGTTGCTCCCCTGGTGGCGATAAATGGGGGGCGCCAGTAGTAGACATAATTGATATCAGTGAGTTTGTTCGTTGAGGGTAATCTACAGCAATAATCTGCGCGATCATGCCGCCCATGGAGGCGCCAATAACGTGGGCTTTTTCAATATCTAGCGCGTCCAGTACTGTCACCGCATCTGCTGCCATGTCCGCAAGTGTGTAAGGCGAGTTAACACTGAGGCCCACCTGCCATTTCAGCAGTTGCCACCAAAGCCATATCTTGCCCCTACCTTGGATTTTCGATGATTCGCCGGTGTCTCGATTATCTAACAACACCACTCGATATCCGCCATTTAAAAGGCCGTTGATTAGGTCTGGGTCCCATAGTCGATGTGATGCGGAAAGCCCCATTACTATAAGAATTGGGGGGGCGGTTACTTCTCCAACACTCAAGTAGGCGATCTCTATATCACCATTGCTGGTTTTTGACATGGGCGCATCGCGATCGTATTCGGCGTGGGCAACGCTGGTGATAAATACAAGTGCAGTGAGTACTGTCTTTATGAAAGCCAGAAAAGTTGGCTGGGTGTTGTGGACTTCTATTGCCTGCATTGTTTTTATTCTGCGCTTTATTCGGATACCAAATGTAATACTGGCCTCTGAGAATGTCGAACGCGTTTTATGCCAAACAGCACCGCGCCCCTAACTTGTGCAATTGCGGGCAGGATGCCTATTTCTTGGTTTGCTTAGCGATAGGCAAAGTGTTTGTTACCTGAGCGCATAGATCAAGCTGTAGACGGTGTAGCGAAATGCTGTAATCTGGGTGTTTCTAATTGAGATATATGTCTTGGCGCTGGGCAACCGCTGCTGTCGACCTATGTCTTTAAGTAATGATCATAAAGACAATAATTGCGCCTTTTTTGGAGAGAATAGATGAATACTAATCGTCAGTGGGTGTTAGCAAAACGTCCTTCAGGCCTTGTTACCCAGGACAATTTTACTTACACAGAAACGCCAATTCCTGAACCCGGTGACGGCGAGGTATTAGTTAGAAATTTATATTTATCCTTTGATCCTACCCAAAGAGGTTGGATGGAAGATCGACCAAGTTACTTACCACCTGTGGCTATTGGTGAACCTATGCGTGCAGGTTCGGTAGGCCAAGTAGTTGAATCTCGTCATGCCGACTTTGCGACAGGTGATCTTGTGCAAACTACCGGCGGTTGGCAGGACTTTGTGGTTGTAGCACCGGGCCAAGGCCCAATGGGTTTGTCGAAAGTCCCAGAGGGTGTCTCTGCGCAAATGATGTTGTCAGTGTTAGGTATTACCGGTCTCACAGCCTATTTCGGTTTGTTGGATCTTGGTAACCCACAGCCTGGTGAGACAGTACTTGTCTCGGGTGCCGCGGGTGCTACTGGCTCTGTGGCAGGCCAGATTGCTCGGATTAAAGGCTGTAACGTAGTGGGTATTGCAGGCGGCCCTGAGAAGTGTGCATGGCTTAAGGATGAAGCAGGTTTTCATGATGTTATTGATTATAAGAATGAAAACGTCAATGCACGTATTGGTGCTGCGTGTCCAAAAAAATTGGATGTCTATTTCGATAATGTAGGTGGCGATATTTTGGAGGCCGCTCTGAATCACATAAACCTACGCGCTCGGGTGGTTTTGTGTGGCGGTATTTCAGGATATAACGCAACAGAGCCAGTACCTGGTCCCGCCAACTTAATGAACCTTGTGACCAATCGCGCGCGTATGGAAGGCTTTATTATTCTAGATTACCTGCCGCGCGCAGCTGAGGCAGTGCAAGATCTACTGGGTTGGATAGCCTCCGGTGAATTGAAATATCAGGTAGATTTGCAGGAAGGTTTTGACAATATTCCTAATACCCTGCAGCGGCTATTTACTGGTCAAAACTTGGGCAAGCAGTTATTGAAAATAGCCGACCCAAGCTAGCACCTGAATTAACCCCCACTTTTGAGCGCTTCTTCAGCTGATCTGGCTGGAGGAGTCGCTAGTCCAGATTTTGCTTATCTAATCTTAGTATTTCTGCCCAGTTTCTTATTACTTGGGTTCTCCGCGTGCGCAAAATGATGAAAAAGTGGCCGCACTCTAAAGTCACGAAAGCTATGTTGGATAGCCCGATTGTAGATCTCATAGAAGAGTACGGTATTCGCCTTGATTAGCCGAGTATTTGTCAAACAGCTTAAACTCAGGTCCGCTAATCAATGGGCTGTTTAGGTTTTTGGAAAAAGTGCGAACCGTGTGCCGCGGGGCTTGGGTATCCGCTGATCATCCGGTAGCCGGCAAAGTCGATCCATAGCGGTGACGCTGCCGTCAGCGTACTCCCAAATGAGTTGCTCGCCTTTAAGGTATCGGCGCACCACAATTGGTCCCCATCCGAATACGCGAAACTCAAGTACTTTGTTATTCCAGAATTTGCCTGCGGATGTGCGAGGACAATATTCGGTATTACCAATTGTGAAGACGACATTGCCTTCGGTGTCGTTTGAATTGAAGCCGCCGGTGCTGTTTGGGCCGGAGTCGTGAATGATGCCGCTGGAGGTAATCACAGTTCTTGCGCCGCATTGTTCGACGCGTTCCACGTGTCCAACTTTGCCACTAACACCAATCCATAGGCCACGCATGTCAGCAGCATTTTCGGCTAACGGTTCTGTGCATTGCCTTAAAATTGGTAGCGGGAAGTGTGCATAGTTACAGCCTGGTGTATTGCCTTTGGCTATATCTACTGCCATTAGACCCTTACCGTCTAATTCTGGCAGTTCGCAATAGTTAATACTGCTGCCGTCCCCGGCAAGAGTTGCAGGGTCTATGGTTAGCTCAGGGCGTGGCGAAAAGAAGGCAAAACAAAAAGCTGCGACCACGAATATGCCAAGAGCGACAAACGCTCTGATCAGTATTTTGCCGAAGGCTTTCATTATGCCCACACTTCTAGGTTGTTGTGCCTGCCAATGTCGCGATTGAGTTTTATATCTAAGATCTCCGACATGTTACAGGCGCTAAGCATTGACTGAACTTCCAGTTTATCTGCTGCATAGAGTCCTGCGAACTCATCTTGTACGCGTTTGAGTAGATAGAAGCGGTAGGGTTGAGCTAATGCGCTTATTTTGGAGCCACGCATTTCGAATTCACAGTTGCCTACACCGCGTGGTAGCTGGGTATTTGGCTCTAGGTCTGTGTGCTCGCTCAGCCACGTATTTATCAAGTCTGCTGCGGCCCTGGTTTCTGGGATGAAATCAATGGCGATGTGTTTGAGCAATTCAATGAGCGTGCTGGCTACCTTATCGTCTGGGAGATAGTCTGCTTCGCTGGATGCAAATTCTCCCATGTCTGCGTCTGGTCGATTCATGCGCTCAACCCAGCGGAATAGGCGAATAGCTTTTTGCTGCATCATTGCCAACGGTTTAGGGTCGCGGCCTAAATGACCATACAGTGGCGCCATCATACCGAAGTCTCCGATACAGGGCTTGCCACCCAATAAATAGGGTTGCTGCGCAAAGTGATTGTTAAGTTTTGTCATCAGTTCAGCGTATAGAGTTTCAACCAGCTGCATAGTAGACGGCACAACGCCAAAGCCGATGGCTGCTGAACGCATTCGATTAGCGGCAGCAAGGCCCCTTTCTTTGCGGTCAGGAGTATCAGGCATCATAGATTCAAAATGGAATTCCAGATATTTGAGGTTCTCTTCAGCGAAGTTCCAGCGGTAGTGCATGGCTGGGCGGAGCAAACCTTCAGCGCCAATAACATCAAATAGCAGGCTGAGTATTCTTTGCTTCGGTGAGCTCGGGGAAAAACCATGGCCCGAGGTATTTTCAAAGTAATCAATAATTGCCGCGCCGTCGCGGACAACCGTGCCATCCGCCAATTCAATGGTCGGCATCGACTGACGCCCACCCGCTTTGGGTAGAACTGTTTTTGCATAGTAGGGTGTGTTGGGAATGACCTCGCTGTAGTCGATACCCGCTTTAATCAAATAGCTTCTGGCTCGTCCGGCGTAGAGCGACAGTGCCGACCCATAGAGTTTGATGGTATTTGTCTTGGTCATCTGGGTGCCCTTAATCGTTGTAGTGATTTTATCAAGCTAAGTAGAGTGGATTAGATTGATAATCGCCTGTGAAACTTGCTCAGGAGCATTTTCTTGCACGAAGTGCCCGCCTTTTTTGATGGTGTCGTGAGGCAATCCTTTGGTGCCGGGTATGCGGGCAAAAAATTGTTTTTCTATACCCGCTGTTACCGGGTCATTGTCTGCGAATGTACACAAGAATGGCTTGTCGAATTTATCAAAAAATTCCCAGGCCAAGCGTTGCTCCTCCAGAGACGGTGATGTAGGGAGCGTGGGTACTTGGCTTGGCATCGCTCGTGGCCCCATCTTAAAGCTGGGGTTTGGGAAGGGGGCTTCATATGCTTTGGCAATTTCCGTTGGGAAGGGCGATGTCATTCCAGCGCGGTGCAGCAAAAATTTCACGGCGCTGACCACGACCGAGGGTTGCTCCATCATCATGGACATCATGAAACCTACAGGCAGATCCTCAGATTCCCAGCAGAACTTTTGCCAGTAAGCGAACATAGTGGCTTGGTTGCCTTCCATCTTGCTAATTGCTTTTTGCATTTGTGGCAAAGTTGGAGTGGGTGCATTGGCACGAAAATTTTCTACTTCTTTAACAACGCTCTCTGCCACTTCGGGGTTGTAGGGTAAGCCCGTGTTGGCAACTACCACCCGTGCAAATCTGTGACTGTGGTTTACAACCAAACGTAGGCCTATTAAACCGCCCCAATCTTGACCGAAGAAAGTGATGTCCGAGAAGTCATTTTGCTCCAACCATTTGCCCATCCAGTCAACCTGGCGCTCATAGCTGTAGTCTTCGAGAGCTGCGGGTTTGTCAGATTTCCCGTAGCCGGGTAGGTCGGGTGCGATAACCCGCATACCCGCTGCAGTTAAATAGGGGATCATCTTTCGGTAGAGATAACTCCATACAGGCTGACCATGCATACACAGCACAATGGGACCGTCCGCAGGGCCTTCATCTAGGTGATGAATACGCAAGTCGCTATTGTCGTGGGTTTTGATCACCGTGTAGTTAGGTGCAAACGGGTAATCAGCGAGGTTTTCAAATCTAGAGTCTGGAGTGCGAAGAATTTTCATATAACAAACCTATAAATAATGATAATCATTATAACTATTGGTCGGGTAAAAGAAAGGTGCTGTCATGAGACGGTACCGTGTAAATTGGTTTTCTCGTTTAGTAGAGCGACGTAGCTGTATTTTAAGGGGAGACTAAAAGGATGTTTCGACTAGAGCCTGACAGCTAATTTTAAAGACACAGATCGATACAGCGGACTCACGAATTTGATTTGGCCTTATCGGTTAGTACTTGTGTTTCTGGAGAGACCGGTGCTGTGAAGACACCAACCAAAGCATCAACAAGACTGTGTAGAAACAGCTGGGCCTGATCGCCAATAAAAGCATTTTTTTGCCTAGCTTGGTGATACATGGACGCCGAGCTCAGTAGTACTGCTGCATCTAAGCGTTGTTGATAAATTTCCGCATCAAGGTGGGGCAAAGCATCTTTTAGCATTGCAGCAGTTTGCTTGCCGCTGGCGCCGCCACCGCCTTGAGCAGTTGCCTTCGCTGAGGGTGATGAGTTTGTTAACACTAGTTCGTGACCAAAGGCTTTTACATAACAGTGAAAATCCTTATCTTCGCAGGCCAGTTCAAAAGCCGGTTGCACCATCAGTTTGCAAGCGTCCGCGACACTTGGTTGAGTGGTTGTTTGATGCAAAGCTTGTATCAGTTCCGCACGTTTTAGGTGGGTTTGATCTGAGCGCGCGAGTTTAATTTCTTCGATTAGTCCTGTTAAGTTCTTGAAGTGGTATTGCAGCGCAGACTCATTTTTTTGCCCAGCTGCGCTGACAATGTCGCGAATAGACACATTTTCAATGCCGCGATCTGCGATTAGCCGTTCAGCTGCGCGCATGATTGCGTTTTTGGTGTTATCGCTGCGAACGCGTCGATGGTCTGTGCTGGAGCTTAGCGCTTGAATCTGAGTTCTCCTTTGAAAGCGCACTTATTGGCTCGCACGCTCGATTAGGTTAAGCGTGCAAGTATAATCGCAAGTGTCGATTCTGGCCAATCTCCACACCTTGCAGCGGTTTGGAGGGTTATCTAGTAACTGTAGTTAATCCTCACTGGCTTCGAAGTCCAAAAGACTGGCGCCGCCTTCTACTAAGTCACCTGGGGCAAAATGGAATTGCAACACCATGCCGTCAGCTTGAGCCTTAATAGTGTGTTCCATTTTCATGGCTTCCATAACCACCAAGCCTGTGCCTTGGCTTACTGGTTCGTTTGGCTGCACCAATACCGAGACGATTTTACCATTCATGGGTGCTTGTAGGCCTGTGTCGTTGGCGGTGTTATCTGCACTGCCAATGTCTGGGGGCGTTAAGTGTCCTTGGGTATTGGCACCGTCAAAGAACAGCGTAAAGTCTGTGTCGTGGCGCGCAATGGCGAGGCTGTGTGAGCGACCATCCACATTGATTCTGATTTGCTCACCAGTCATAGAGCCTTGCACTTTTTGTCTACCTAGCTGTGAATGCAGCAGGTATTCGTTGTCACCCGTGTGCTCGGCTGCAATGTTAAAGCCTTTATCGCCCAGAGTTAGATTCAGGTTTTGCTGGTTGGCTTCGTTGCTGCGCCACGCATTGTTTTGGCTCCACGGGGAGTGAGGATCGTTTGCAGCACAAAGAGTTGCTTGTTGATTAGCTTGCAGTTGGGCAAACGCGGCAGCAGCCAACAGCACCGGGGTATTTTCAGTATTGGGCGAGAACAGTACTTGGCTGTGGGTTTGGATAAAACTGGTGTCTAAATCAGCTTCAGCAAAACCGCTTGATTGGCTCAAGGCATGCAAAAAGCTGATGTTGGTGGTGACACCTGCGACATGATATTCGCTGAGGGCTTGGGTGAGCCTGCGTGATGCGCTGGCGCGATCGATATCCCAAACAATGAGTTTAGAAATCATTGGGTCGTAATAAATGCTGATTTCATCGCCTTGATTAACGCCGGTATCAATCCGCACATGCTTGGATTCGTCTGGCGTTGCTAAGTAGCTTAAGCGACCTGTTTGCGGTAAAAACTCTTGTTCTGGATCTTCCGCATAAATGCGTGCCTCAATAGCATGACCCATCAGCGGTACCTGGGCTTGTTGCACGGGCAAGGGTAGACCGTTAGCCACAAGGATTTGCCATTCCACCAAATCAAATCCAGTGATCATTTCGGTTACCGGGTGTTCTACTTGCAGGCGAGTATTCATCTCCATGAAATAAAAGTCACCGTTGGCGTCAAGTAGAAATTCAACTGTGCCTGCACCAACATAGTTAATTGCTTGGGCGCACTCTAATGCGGCGGTACCCATTTTATCGCGCAGGCTCTGACTCATGCCTGGTGCTGGAGCTTCTTCGATAATCTTTTGGTGGCGGCGTTGGATAGAACAGTCACGCTCGTTCAGATAAACCCCGTTCCCTAGTTGGTCACAAAATACTTGTATTTCTATGTGCCTAGGCTTGAGTAGGTATTTTTCCACCAGCATCAGTTGGTCAGCGAATGCGTTAGTGGCTTCGCGCTGAGCCGCAGCCAAGGCCTCATGGAACACTTCAGCACTTTCCACTATGCGCATACCCTTACCACCGCCACCGGCAGCGGCTTTAAGCAGCACGGGGTAGCCAATTTTAGCCGCTTGCGATTGCAGAAAGTCTGGTTCTTGATTGTCACCGTGATAGCCAGAAAGTAATGGTACGCCAGCAGATTGCATAATCTCTTTAGCCGCAGACTTGGACCCCATGGCCTCAATAGATTCTACCGGTGGGCCAATAAAGTTCAGGCCGTTGTCGCTGCAAGCTTTGGCAAATCCTGCATTTTCGCTGAGGAAACCATAACCGGGGTGAATGGCATCTGCGCCAGTTGCCAGTGCAGCTTGTATGACTTTGTTGAAATCTAGGTAAGAGGCGTTGGCCATAGATTCGCCAATATGCACTGCCTCATCTGCCATGTTGACATGCAGTGCGTTGGCGTCTGCATCTGAGTAGACGGCGACACTAGATAAGCCGAGTTTTTTTACCGTGCGAATAATACGACAGGCGATTTCGCCTCGGTTGGCGATAAGTATTTTGCTGATCATTGGATTACATCCTAAACACGCCGAAGCGTGTTGAATCTATTGGGCGGTTCAGAGAGGCGGATATTCCTAGGCCAAGGACCATGCGAGTATCTGCTGGATCGATAATTCCATCGTCCCAGAGTCGTGCTGATGCGTAATAGGGGTGACCTTGTTGGTCGTAGGTGTCGAGTACCGGTTGCTTGAAGGTAGCTTCGTCTGCCTCAGACCACTCCTCGCCTTGACCTTCTAACTGATCGCGTTTCAGTTGAGCCAGCACGCTAGCCGCCTGTTCGCCGCCCATAACTGAGATTCGGGCATTGGGCCACATGAATAAAAAGCGTGGGTCATATGCACGGCCGCACATGCCGTAGTTACCCGCGCCAAATGACCCGCCAATAACAACTGTGAACTTAGGCACTTGGGCGCATGCTACAGCGGTAACCATTTTGGCACCGTGCTTGGCAATGCCACCTGCCTCATATTGCTGACCGACCATAAAGCCAGCAATGTTTTGCAGAAATACCAGAGGGATTTTCCGCTGGGCGCACAGTTCAATAAAGTGCGCACCTTTCACTGCTGACTCGCCAAATAAAATGCCATTATTGGCAACGACGCCCACGGGGTAACCATAGATACGGGCAAAGCCTGTTACTAAGGTAGTGCCATACAAGGCTTTGAATTCGTCGAACTCAGAGTTGTCTACAATACGAGCAATGACATCGCGCACGTCGTAAGGCTGGCGCGAATCGCTGGGCACAATGCCGTAGATTTCTTCAGGGTCATAGGCGGGTACTCTGGGTTCGCGCAGATCAACGCTGGCGGGCTTAGTACGGTTGAGGTTGCTAATGGCTTGGCGCACCAGTTGCAGAGCATGAGTGTCATTTTGTGCATAGTGGTCGGTAACGCCGGAGGTGCGCGAGTGTAAGTCAGCGCCGCCCAGTTCTTCTGCACCGACTATTTCTCCAGTGGCTGCCTTCACTAACGGCGGTCCTGCAAGAAAAATGGTGCCTTGGTTTTTAACAATAATGGCTTCGTCTGCCATGGCGGGAACGTAAGCGCCGCCTGCAGTACAAGAACCCATGACCGCTGCAATTTGCGGAATGTTTTCCGCGGACATATTGGCTTGGTTGAAAAAGATCCGACCAAAGTGGTTGCTGTCTGGGAAGATGTCGTCTTGCAAGGGTAAGTTGGCACCGCCGGAATCTACTAAATAGATACAGGGCAGATTATTTTGCGCGGCAATGGCTTGAGCTCGCAGATGCTTTTTTACAGTGAGGGGGTAGTAGCTGCCGCCTTTAACAGTAGCGTCATTGGCGACAATAATGCATTCCTGACCTTCTACACGACCGATGCCTGTGATGATGCCTGCACAAGGCACGTCTTCTGGGTAAATATCTAACGCAGCAAGTTGCGACAGCTCTAAAAACGGGCTGCCTGGGTCCAGTAGGTTCTGGACTCTGTCTCTGGGTAATAGCTTGCCTCGCTCTACGTGGCGCTGTTGATACTTTTCGCCGCCACCTTTTTTAGTTTCCGCTACCTTTATTGCAAGGTCTTGGACAAGGGTGCTCATGGCAACCTTGTTCGCCTTAAATTCAGCGCTACCCGTGTTCACGGTGCTGGGAAGTATTGGCATTGATCTAATCTCCTCGGTCTTCAATGCAGGCGTAAAACGCCTTGCCAAAATCTCAACAAACCGTGGTCGACCAGAGAGGCGATTTCCGGTTGAACGTAGTGATTTGCAGAGTTGGGCGGTCGCTTACAGGCAGCATCGAACGTGTTGTCTCTGCTCTCAACTATACCTGTAGAGGGGGGCGTGCGCCTATGGGTTGCGTTATTGGTTTTGTTGTTAAGGATTTTACCAGCAGCCGGTGCAAGCTTCGCCAATCAAGCAACACTGCCGTTATAGCTGAGTGTAGCTAAATGTCGCTAAAACTCCCGGGTTTCGCCTATTTCGAATACCCATGTCTTTTCTTCACCCAATGTCGTAGAAGCAGCCGCTTCTTTGAACAGTACTGGTGGTTCCGCTAAAGGCTCGTCGGATAAATCGAAGGTACCAAAATGAATGGCTAGTACGTTATCCGCCTTGATATCCAATGACGCCATCACTGCTTCTTTGGGGTCCATGTGTGAGGCTTTCATCATGGCGGTGGGTTCGTAGGCGCCAATGGGCATAGCTGCCACATCGAATGGCCCAAGCTTCTCACCAATTTCTTTAAAGCCCGGGAAGTAGCCGGTATCGCCTGCGAAATAGAATCTCTTTTTAGGCCCTGTTACGGCCCAAGACGCCCATAGAGATTTTCGCGTGTCGCTGATGGAGCGCTTGCTCCAGTGTTGTGTCGGTAAGCAGTGAATGGTTAGGTTTTTGTAGGTTGCGGTATCGCCCCAATCCATCTCACTGACGTTGTTGATGCCTTGGCTGTTGAGTAATCTTGCATTGCCCAATGGTACGAAAAATTGGGTATTTGCATCCCGCGCGGCCAATTTCTTTAAGGTTGGTAAGTCTAGGTGGTCGTAGTGATTGTGCGACACAACCACAAAATCAATAGCGGGTAAGTTGTCTATTTCAATGCCGGGTTCGACAAATCGGCGCGGCCCAATGTACGGCATAGGACTGGGCCAGTTTGACCATATTGGATCGGTAAGAAATGTTACCCCGTGCATTTGTACAAGTACTGTTGCGTGACCTACCCAGGTGACTGTGGTGGTTAGCTCATCTGCGGCATTTGCACGCAGTATTGCGCCATCATTTTTGCTCAACGTAGGCGCGCCGTCGCTACTACGAAAGTAGGTGCCGAAACGGCGTAGCAAAAAAGGTACGCGTACGTTTAAGCCACCTTGGGAAAGTTCGCCTTTAACGTTTGTGAACAGACCTTTGCTGTCGATGGGTGCTTTTGTAAAGTTTGCCATAGTGTCTTCGTTAGCCCTTGTACCTTGAATGAATGAAATGCAAATGAGGCCCAAAAGTAATGTAATTATTTTTATGCGGCGCAATGTGGTGATTCCGAGAAAAACAGTAGGGCGCATCCTAACAGCATGCAGCTTTATAGAAAATTCGAGTCAGTGGGTGGGGTGTAAGAGGAGAAGGGGCACTATCGAATTGATCAGAGTTTCCCTAGGATGCGTCCCTACAAACGCATAAATCGAGGGGTAGTATGCTGGCAATTATTGGCGGCTCTGGGTTGTATCAGCTAGATGAGTTGAGTATTGAAAACGAGCATGTGATGGAAACACCATTTGGTCAGCCTTCGGGCCCGATTATTCAAGGCAGTTATCAGGGTCGGAGCGTTTTGTTCTTAGCCCGTCATGGTGTAAATCATCAGCTGCTGCCTCATGAAGTGAACTATAGGGCGAACATATTTGCGTTGAAGTCTCTGGGTGCTCGACGGGTATTGGGTATTTCCGCTGCCGGGAGTTTGCGCGAAGACTTAAAGCCCGGTGACTTGGCTATTGCCACTCAGTACTTTGATCATACTCGAGGCAAGCGTGCCTATAGTTTCTTTGGCAATGGCGTTGCCGCTCATGTTTCCACAGCTCATCCGGTATGTGCGGTGTTGGCTGCTGACATTCAAAATGCTGCAGCGCGCATTGATCAGCCATTACACCAGAACAAGACCTACGCCTGTGTGGAAGGGCCAAGACTAGGTACGCGAGCCGAGAGTTTCTTTCTCCGTGACAGCGCAAAATGTGACTTGGTCGGTATGACTAACGTGCCAGAAGTGTTTTTGGCGCGTGAAGCGCAAATGGCCTATTGCACCATTTGTTTGGTCACAGACTTTGATTGTTGGATGGATGATCCGTCACAGCATGTGAGCGTTGAAAAATTCTTTGCCACCTATCAAGGGGCGATGACCAATGCCAAAGCTATATTGCCAGAGCTTTTGCGTGCGCCGTTTACTGATACCCCGACAGAAGTGCGTGAAGCATTAGCGGGGTCAGTCCTGACCCCCGATGAGGCGTTAACCGACGAGCAAAGACAATGGCTGAGTGTTCTGCGGGCTTAGAATTGGTTAGCTTTTTTAAATCTTAGCCGCTGCAACTACCGCCACCCAAAACACAGAACTTGGCGCAGTGGGGGTGGTTGAGGTGGACGCTTTTGGCGGCTTGTTTAAGCGTGGTGCCCAAATTAAATTGCTCGTCGTAGGCCAGTAGCGTACACGCCATGACTGATGGCTGCTCCTGATCCTTGTGTTTGACCACCATGCGTGAGGTGGCACACATCATATCGTTGGCGGCAACACCCAGAATATTCCAACAATCAGTGGTGATCTCTGGTACGTGGGTATGGTCATTCATTTCAGGGAACAAAGTCAGTTGCGTGGCATCCAGTGCGTCGACACAAATTTTTTGTTGCTGGAATAAGACGGCAAAACCTTTGCGCAGTTCATCTTCGCCCTCGCCCCAGCGGGTGCGCCCGGCAATATCTATTTGGAACTTGTTCCGAGACAGCCACCTTAACCCTTTGATCATGGGCGCCCATGAATCTGGCCCGCGTTCTTCTTCGTGCAGAGTTTGCTTGAAGTGGTCAACGGAGACCCTAATTGTCATAGCCTTGCCGTAGGTTTTTAGCAGATCTAAAAGCCCAGCTTGAATCCTAGGTCGCATCATAGGTCGCATGGCATTGGTCAGTACCAATAGCTTAAAGCCACGACTCAGACACGCCTGCATAATGGCTAAGATCTCAGGATTCATAAATGGCTCACCGCCGGTAATGCCTATTTCCTGCGTGCCAAGGCCATTTTGCTGGATCTCATTTAAGTAGGGGAGCGCTTCTTCGAGAGTCAAATAAGACAAGCGATCATTGCTGGGTGTGGATTCGATATAACAGTTCTCGCACGCTAAATTGCACAGCGTGCCGGTGTTCAACCACAGGGTCTTCAGTTCGTGTAAATCCACATGAGCACGTTGGCTACCATCGTCAGTGATATAGGGGTCGGCAAATTTCATAGATGCTGTAAATCGGTGCTCTTAATCAATTCTGGGTAACTGCTTACGCATGCGCATGGTAGCGGGTTTTGCACATATTGTTGATCACCTGAGCAAACAAAGTTACATAGAGTTAAAAAATTGGTGCAATGCCAAGTTTTGCTGTGAGGTGCTAAGTTACATTTTGTTGCAGTCTTAGCTGCGGTTATGGCTATTTCTCTCTGCGGTGTTTATGAGCGGCGCTGAAAATCTGATGAACGAAGTACGGAATGTCGTTTTTATCGTTGCGAATGCCCATTTAGTTAGTCTTCCGCGTTATATTGCGCAATCAAGCAAAGCATGGATTGGTTAATGAATATTTTAGTGAAAATAGTAGTAATTGTTTTGGGCATTTTGCTAGTGCCCACTGCTGCGGTGTTAACTGCGGCTGCAAAAATGAGTTCCGCAGATGGCCCAAACAGGGTTTTTTCTGGTGGGCCTTTAGTGTCCGGAGAGTTATACGCAGGTGCAGAGCCAGATTGGGGCTTTTTAGAGCAAGTGCCTACGGTGGAATTACAGCTACTCAACCCGCCTGAGTCGCGGCGTATATGGGTAGCCGAAGTGGAAGGTAAAATGTACGTGTGGTCAGGCTATATGAATTCATTTTTCGGCAAGATCTGGAAAACTTGGCCAGGGCAGGCGGTGGCTGACGGGCGCGCGGTTGTGCGTATAGAAGGGGTTCGTTATGAACGCCAGCTCAAGCGTATTCAAACTGGAGATGTATTAGATGCAATAGCTGCCACCATTAGCGCTAAGTATCCTTCTCGAGCGACTCGCGCAGTTATCGAGTCGGGTGATCTTTGGATATTTGAAGTTGCACCCCGCGACCCAGAAGTAGCAATTGAGGAAGTTAAGTCAGTAGGAGAAGCTTCGTGAGCTTATTTATTAAATGTATTGCCGCGGCAGTCGCTGCTACTGTTTTGAGTGTTTGGTTCATACCAGGTGTAGCTGATTCAGTTGAAGGTATCTTTCAATTATTTGTGTTAGTTATTTCCAGCTAAGCCGTACACCTGTTACCCGTTTAAGCTGTTGCAAGACAACATTCCTTAAGCGGGTAACCGCTCCTTTGATCGCTCCTTTCTAATGCTTTTCGCAACTGCTGCAATGGCTAACCTTTACCAAATGGATTGGCATTGCGCTTACCAAAATCTGGTAGCTTGCTAGGATCTACGTCAACCCAGTTTGCGGGTCTTTTTGCGAAGAAAGCAGCGTTGCCTTCCGCTGCATCGGGACCATGAATTGCCCACGCGATGACGTCATCGTCCTCGTATATGGCTTTATACAATTCGCCTTCATCCATCATTCTGCCCCAAGTCATCTGCTTGACTATGGACACTGCTGACGGTGAAGAACCTACGGCAATTTCTGTCGCCAAACGGCGTGCTTCATCCATCAATTCGGCTCTAGGTACCGCGCGTAGTACTAGCCCCATATCAGCGGCCTCGGTGCCTGATACTTTGCGGCCGGTTAAAAGTAGATCTGAGGTTTTTTCAATCCCAATCAATCTAGGTAGGGTCCAGGTGGTACCCATTTCAGGTATCAGGCCCCACTTTACAAATGAAAACGCAATGTTGGCTTCTGTGGCGGCTAATCTAATGTCGCAGGTCAAAGGGTAAGCGGCCCCAAACCCACCGGCTGAGCCGTTAATTGCGCAGATTACGGGTTTAGATATTTGAAATGGATAAGTTCTCAATACGCGCTGGGTTGGATGGTCCTCTAGCGTGTCGGTGGGTTTTGCATTTTCACCACGTTCGCGCACGTCGTTGAGATCTAGGCCCACACAAAATGAGTCGCCGACACCAGTAATAATGACTACACGGACATTAGGGTCGCGGTCGCATTGGCGCAGGTACTGGGTCAATTTCACGGCCATTTCCGGGCTATAGGCATTGCGCTTTTCCGGATTGTTGAGGGTAAGGGTTGCGATGTGATCTTGTATATCTATCAGTAGGTGACTCATGTACTTCCCCGTTTATGGTCATATGAATAGTGTTATTACCGCCTATATTTCAGCGTCCTTTTTTAGATTAACAGATAGCGATGACTATATTCATGTCGCAAACTTTCGTTGCGCAGGGTGGGTTGCTCTGAATCCTCAGAAAAAACGACAAAAGAGAATTTGATGGGGCTGTTAACCCAAGAACACCTTGATTTAATTGGCATTGCTGAATTTAGTGTTGAAATAGAAGTTAGTCGGCGGGGCATCAAAAGCATGCCGCCACTACAGGGCAACAATAGGCCAAATATGTTTAGGGCGACAAAGCGCCGCCTATGCTAATTTTTATTCTGTTTAGCCTCATCAACGTCTTAGCGGATATGCGGGTTGACGGCACTGCGCGGCGTAACGTTGCAGGCCCAAAGCTGCCGCTTAAACGTATCATAACTGCGGGAACTCAGATCATTGTGCACTGACCTGTTAAGGCTGGAGATTGTTCGACTGCTACTCATGTTGGTTTGTTCATGTACAACGCCGCGGTTTGGAGCGCCCACCGTATGCATTACGATGAGACCTATGCTAAGGAGGTAGACGACTACCCAACCGTGGTGATAAATGGCCCCTTGCAAGGTGATTTGCTTTCTCCGGTGGCGCTAGAACTTGGGTTCAACATTGTGCATCGCACAGTTCTAGCTTTTCGGCTTTAAGTGCAAAAAAGCTATTGCGCTGAGTAGACGGCACGTTAAGGTAACGCTCCTAATTTAAATCACAAGAGAACTACGCTTATGTTCAGTCATATTATGATCGGTGCTTCTGACCTTCAGGCTTCGAAGGTTTTTTATGATGCGGTTTTGGGTGCCTTAGGCCACAAACCCGGTGTTATCGATGACAAAGGTCGATGTTTCTATATGACTGAAGCAGGTATCTTTGCTCTATCTACGCCCATAGACGGTGAGCCGGCTTCACATGGCAACGGCAGTACAATTGGCTTTCACGCAGCCAGCACTGAAGCTGCAGACGCTTGGCATGCTGCGGGTGTAGCAAATGGTGGAGTCACTTGCGAGGACCTGCCGGGCTTCCGCGGCGGACCAAGTGGCATGTACTTGGCTTACCTGCGCGATCCTTCAGGTAATAAGATCTGTGCCTTGCATCGTCCTGGCTAGACTACTCTATACATGCAACGCCAGCTGCAGTGCGCTGGCGTTGTCATCTTTTCGCCTTAATGCAGGCTTTTGTTGACCAACTATTGTGTCTTTTTCCGCTAGTGAACTTGGTAAATTGCAGTCCTATTTTTTTCTTTTTCAGTGCAGGTCTATCCAACTAAATAGGTGGTGTTGCAACCCGCCTTCTATGATGGTCAATCATGCTTAGACCGCTAATGTTCATATTGGCATGGGCGAGTATTTGTCTGCGCTTGATTATCCCCATGGGTACTATGCCCACGGACGGTCACTGGTATTTAATACTTTGTCCGGACGGCATGAGCGTCAAGCAAATGCCGGATATGCTGGGCGAGCATCATCAACACCACAACTCAAGTGAAGTTGAACCCATCAATTGCGACTTTGCAGTATTCTCGGCAAGTGATGAATTAAACCTGACGGCTTCGCCTGTACTACTCGCCACTACTTATTCTTTCGTCACCACTCCCACGTTAAGCGTTGCTGCGCATTCTGCAGGAACGTTCACCAACTACCATTCTCGCGCTCCACCAAGGGTTAGATTTTTCTACAGCTAAAATTTTAGTAATGCAAAAATGTAACACTATGGAGAATTGTTATGAGCAAGATATTTGCTTTGAGTTTTTTCTGCCTGTGCAGTATTGCTGCTTGGGCGGATACTAGGCCTGACAGCCACGCACCTATTGGTGTAATGGGCGACCACACACA
>CAJJDH010000074.1 GCA_905182905.1 marine gamma proteobacterium HTCC2089
GTTATAGGCGCCGCTAAAAAAATACTTCAAACCAAGGATTGAAATGAAACTGTCGATAAGAGACTTGCTTGTCCAAGCCCCGGTAATTCCGGTGATTCAAATCAGCGACTCACGACTAGCAGTACCCATGGCCAAGGCGCTCGCAAAAGGCGGCTTAACGACATTGGAAATAGTACTGAGAACGCCCGAGAGTCTGGATGCTATTAAGAATATTAGGGCCGAAGTAGAGGGCGTAGTTGTCGGTGCTGGAACAGTACTTAATGCAGAGCACTTCTCGCTTGCCCAAGCAGCTGGGAGTGAGTTTATTGTCACCCCGGGTTTAACTCAGTCAATGCTCAAAACTGCCGCTGAGACAGAAACAGCAATTTTACCTGGCGTCGCCACAGCCAGTGAATTGATGTTGGGCCTAGAAAACGGATTAGACACGTTTAAATTTTTTCCGGCAGAAACCTCCGGCGGTGCTGGAGCATTAAAAGCACTTTCGGGACCGTTTCAACACGCGCAATTCTGTCCTACCGGCGGCATTAGTCTAGATAATATTTCTAACTACTTGGCTCTAGATTGTGTGCTCACAGTAGGAGGTTCTTGGCTTACGCCAGCCGATCTCGTACAAGCACAAGATTGGGATGCGATAACGACTCTCGCACAACGTACCTGTAAGCAGGTAGCGCAATTGAAATCTGCAAGTAACAATCCCTAAGGGAAGCGAGGAAAAAGTTGGAACTAGTGATTTTTGGTGCGGCTGGAGACCTGTCTGGTCGAAAGCTTTTTCCGGCGCTATTACATTTGGATGCTTGTGACTTGCTGGATGGAGATTTCAGCGTCCTTGCGCTATCAAGAGAGCAGTTGACCGCAGAAGAATTTCTGCAAGGACTAAAACCTAAAGCCCAACGATATCTAGATTCTAGTCGGTGGAGCGAAGAGTTATGGCATAGGTTCGCGAGTCGTTGTCGTTATCTGCAAATGGATTTTGAGCAACCGCCCGAATTTGAGAAATTGGCCACCACCCTAAAGGATTCCGGTACGCGCATCTTTTACTTTGCTACACCACCAAGTTTGTTTAAGTCCATATGTACCAGTTTGGGTTCAAGCGCCTGCCTAAACACTGACTCTAGAGTGGTCCTTGAAAAACCCATTGGTAACGATCTGGCCAGCTGCCAGGCAGTAAACGAAACCCTTGACGAGTATTTTACCGAACGACAAACCTACCGAATCGATCACTACCTCGGTAAGGAAACAGTACAGAACTTGTTAGTGCTGCGGTTTGCTAACCGATTCATCAACACTCAATGGGACCAGTCTTGCATTGATCATGTGCAAATTACAGTGGCGGAAACGGTGGGGATCGAGGGGCGTTGGTCGTACTACGATCAAGTGGGGCAGCTGCGCGATATGGTGCAAAACCATTTGATGCAGCTGTTGTGTTTGGTTGCGATGGAGCCACCAAACTCAATGACAGCCGAGGGTATTAGGGACGAGAAGGTTAAGATTGTTCGCGCCTTAAGATCAATAGATACCAGTAACGTAGCTGAAAATGTTGTGCGCGGTCAGTATTCTGCAGGGTTTATTGGTGAGCGTAATTTCCCCGGGTATAGCGATGAACCAGGAAGCGCAAACGACTCTAGTGATACAGAAACCTTTGTCGCAATAAAAGCGCATATTGATAACTGGCGTTGGGCCGGTGTACCGTTTTATTTGCGCACAGGTAAGCGCATGCCGGAGAAGGTCACCGAAATTGTAATTTGCTATAAGAGCCTGCCGCATAACATTTTTTCCTTCGGAGAAAATATTCCCAATCGTTTAGTAATACGCCTGCAACCCAATGAGGGCATAGAAATGCAGATGGTGTCTAAACTGCATAGCCTGAAGGACAAGATGGGCTTAGTTGCACAAAACTTGAATTTAGACTTCTTGGGATCCTCTGGCATGGATCGCATTCCAGATGCCTATGAGCGTTTGTTTTTAGATGCCATTAACGCTGACCAATCGCTCTTTGTTGGTCGTGAAGAAGTTGAGGAATCCTGGCGTTGGTGTGATGCGCTGATACTTGCTTGGGAACAACAGGGTATGAAGGTTAAGTCTTATCCTGCAGGATCTAAGGGTCCAACTAGGGCTGACCTTCTTATTGAAAAGGACGGTCGCAGTTGGCATGAGTAATCCCGAGGTTAGATGTTTCAGCTCGTTAGATGCTCTTGATGAAGCGTTGGCAGACAAAGCTAGCAAAATTCTCCATGCTGCTATTTCTCAAAGAGGGCGGGCAAGTTTGGTGGTATCTGGCGGCTCTACGCCGATTGGTTTTTTTCAGCGTCTTTCAAAGTCTGATATAGCTTGGGAGAGGGTCAGTATTTGGCTGGCTGATGAGCGCTGGGTAGATTCACAAGATTCGGCCAGCAATGAAAAATTAGTGCGAACACATCTACTCCAGAATCGGGCAGCAAACGCTCGGTTCATCTCTTTTACCGAAGAACATTTCTCTCAGGGTCTGAGTGCGCAGCACGGTGCTTTAGCCTTGCAAAAAAAATACGCTGGCGAGGGTGACTTTGATTTAGTGATTTTGGGTATGGGTCAAGATGCGCACACAGCATCTTTGTTCCCAGAGATTCCTCAACTGGATGAAGGGCTAGATGTTCACTCTGAGGTGCACTACATAGGAACTAGAGCACCCGTAGCGCCTCAAGAAAGACTCAGTATGACTTTGGCTAGAATCGTAAAAGCGAAGCGGGTGGTAGTGCACATCACAGGGCAGGCAAAAGCCCATGTAATAAAAGACGCGTGGTTGAATGATAATGTTTTCAGCCAGCCGGTTGCTGCCTTTTTAAAACAGAAGTCGGTATCAGTTAGCGTTTATTGTGATTACGACCCTAGTTTTACTTAAATAATTAGCAAGAGCTCGCGCGACTTTAAACTTCAAGCAATGCCGTTTGCATGGATGATTCCTGGGAACCGGCTAAATCTACGCGAGGGTACCTTTGGCCTATATTGCATAGTTTGATTGATCAGTTTGATTGATCAGTTTGAACTCTTTGGTGGCAGAAATGTATAAAATAGTATACATTATGTATGAATAATTATACATGATGTGCACTATGGATTTATCAAATAGGGATTTTTCATACAGAGAGCAAGGATTGATCGCTTCTCTTTTCGTCACGCTAATAGTTTTCGGCGGCTACTTTTACTCTGCGTTTACCAAATTGGCATTAAACCCCGCAATGCCGAGCATTGCTGAGCTTATTTTTGTCGTTATCTTGGTCATTGTTTTTGAGAGCATCATGCAGATATTTATCCGGCTCAAGAACACCTCACAAAGTGAAGATGAACGCGACCGGCTCATCGAGAAGATCTCTTATAAATACGGCTATTGGGTGCTAAGTGCGTGCACCTGGTTTTTACTTGTACAACTTTTGCTAGACGCCACGTTTGATCACTTAACTGTCTTCTCCACACCTAGCGGCATTTTCCATTTGTTACTTCTGTTCTTTGTGTTAGCTGAAGTGGCGCACTTCGTAGTGCAACTCTATTACTACCGAAGGGGGTTCTAAGTTGGCGAAGAAGATAACCAACAATATTAGAAAACTCAGATTTGCAGCAGACGAGATGTCTCAACAGACTCTTGCAGAAAAGGTTGGGGTGACACGTCAAACTATAATTGCCATTGAAAAAGACAGATACTCTCCATCGTTAGAAGTCGCATTTAAGATAGCCGATGTCTTTGGCAGCCCTTTTGAAGAGATCTTCAACTACCAAGAAAGCGAGGTTATCTAAGACAAGGTTTTAGATGGATTTGTTGTTGGTTACATGCCTGTTAGTCAATTTTTTGACCGCGCAATTTGTGTTTGTAACTGGCTATGTTTTTTACGTATACTCTTTGCATCGTCTATTTAACGATGATTCTCAGGGCGGGGTGAAAGTCCCCACCGGCGGTAATCGCGCAAGCGTAGCCCGCGGGCGCTCTACCTTGTTTTTGTAGCTGTAGGTCTTCAGTTCATAAGTAACAAGATAGGGGACAGCAGACTCGGTGTGATTCCGAGGCCGACAGTTAAAGTCTGGTTATGAGAATGAGGTTTACCTGCGTCTGTGCCAATTTTTTGGCCATCAAAGCATCCTCGTTTGCCCTGTTGTTTAACTGAACTTAAGGCAAGCAACAGATGACTACATTTAATTCAAACTTCTCAGACACTTCCCAGCGCAGCCGTATTGCTTTTGTGCAGTCCTGCTGGCACCGCGACATAGTGGACCGGCTACGTGATTCCTTCCTCAAAGAATACCAAGAACTTGACTCGCGTCAGGTGGATATTATTGAGGTGCCAGGGGCTTTAGAGATCCCCCTTCGCGCTAAGTTACTGGCGGTCAGTAATGAATATGCGGCAGTTGTTACAGCGGGGCTGATCGTTGATGGTGGTATATACCGTCATGAATTTGTCTCAAGCGCAGTAATAGACGGCTTGATGCGTGTGCAGCTAGACACAGGCGTACCGGTTTTCTCTGCTGTACTAACGCCCCAAGATTTTCTTAGTGAAGGGCAGCCAGAGTTCTTTAAGGAGCACTTTGTTATCAAGGGTGTTGAAGCGGCTCAGACTTGTGCAGCAACGCTAGGACCGCTGGTACGAGATCAGGTAGCGTAATCTGTGGGGGCGAGCTCATCTCGCCAAGTATAGCCAAAGCTGCTCCCAAGTCAGTGTAAGGGATGGTGGCGGGATGAGGTCGAGGTGCTGTCAGGCGGTATAGACGCTTTTTGCGCTCATCGATTTAGTTCTACCGGCACAGGTTGCGTGCCGGTGGTATGGCTTACCCAGTACCACTCAGACAGTACTACTCAGGCAGTACTACTCGGGTAGCGCATAGGCAATGACTTTGCCTCCGTTTACAATAACAGGTTTGGCGACCTCACCGTCACTCTCATGAGACTCCTCAAGGTTAGGGCCTCTTTGTCCTGGAATAGTAACTAGGACGTATTGCTTGCCTGTTTTAGGGCTGACATAACTCATAGGCGTCGCCTCAGAAGCTTTATCTAAGCTATCTTTCCAAAGCTCCTCGCCCGTTTTAACGTCGATTGCGCGGAAATAGCCGTCCATTACCCCGCCCATGAAAATAAGACCGCCAGCGGTAACAGTGGTTCCTGCAGCGTAGGGGAGGCCCAAATTCCAGACGCCCGTACCGCGCCGCCAAACGGTTTTTTGCGTTGTTAAGTCAACAACGGCAATCTCACCATATGGTGGTTTTAAGCAAGGTAAGTTTAAAGGCGAACTGAATAACCCTACCTTCGCAGCAAAGGGCGTACCTCTCTGGGGGCCACCGATACCGTAACCTGGATTGAAATCTCCCTCTGTACTGGTGAGCTCGTTTTCTCGAGGAATCAAGTGGATTACCCAAGGTAGGTGCAGATTATTTACCACCATCAACTGACGCTGCTCATCCACTGCCACACTACCCCAGTTCATACCTCCCGCTGGCCCTGGGTAGAGTAATGTGCCTTGGGTAGAAGGTGGTGTCATTGGTCCTTCGTAACGTAAGTTTAGGAAAGTTTTGCGGCAAGCCATTTGGTCTAAAGGGGTAATACCAAAAAGGTCTTGCTCACGGATTTTTGGGTAAGCAAAAGAAGGCATGCCAGTTGAGAATGGCTGGGTTGCGCTACTGCGCTCGCCAGGTATGTCTGTTTGCGGGACTGGGCGTTCGGTGACTTCGGTGATGACTTCACCAGTAACTCGATCTAGGACAAATATTTCACCACGCTTGGTTGGCACGATGACTGTTTTACGTTCCACGCCACCAATGGTGAGATCAACCAATGTGGGTTGGGAGGGTACGTCGTAATCCCAAATGTCATGGTGTGTGGTTTGGAAGTGCCAACGGGTTAAACCGGTTTTTGCGTCAATGGCTACAACTGAGCTGGCGTATTTGTCCATAACTTGGGTTCGATGACCGCCAAAATAGTCTGGGGTAGCGTTACCAGTAGGTACGTAGACCAAGCCTAACTCATCGTCGGCAGAGGTCAGGCTCCAAACATTGGGAGTGCCGCGCGTATAGGTTTCACCGTTTGTGGGCAAGCCAGAGTCGCCTTCACGCCCCATATCCCAAGCCCACAATAGTTCGCCGTTCATCGGATCATAGCCGCGTACTACACCGGATGGCTCCTGAGTCTCTTGGTTGTCCATTACCCAGCCGCCTACAACCAATGCGCCGCTGGCAACAGTGGCCGGTGAGGTGACAAAATAATAGTAGGGTTTTACTTCACCCATACCTGCTAGCAATGAGATTTGCCCTTTGCTGCCGAAACTGTCGCAAGGTAAACCGGTTTCTTTATCTACCGCGATCATTCGCGCGTCGGTTGTGGCGGTAAAAATTCGCTCCGCGCAGGTTTCGCCAGCGGGTACATCCGGGATTTTATAGTAAGTGACTCCGCGGCAATTACCCAAAATACCGTAAGGGCGAGTTTCGTTTTTTGGGTCAAAGCGCCAGCGTTCCTCGCCTGTGTCAGGGTCTAAAGATATGATGACGTTTTGCGCAGTACACAAATAGAGCCCATCGCCAATTTGCAGTGGTGTGCCGCTGAAGCGGCCTATTCGCTTGGTGTCTGTTTCCCAAACTTGCTGTAATTCTCCAACGTTTGTCCCATTGATTTGCGCATGGGGTGTATAACGAGTGCCGGCACTACTGCCGCCATATGCTGTCCAGTCTGGGGTGTTTTGAGCATCAGAGTACATTTTGTCATCAAGGCTTTGAACATTGTTGCTGAGTAGGTTTGCGCACATAGCAATAAGCACTAACACACTTGCACCAGCACTGATTTGCACGGTGCGTAAGCTAAACAGTGTGGGCGTGTCGACCGGCCATAAAGCTCGCCGAATACCTGGAGTGCAGAGCCATATTGCAAGCAAGCCCACAATCCAAATGCGTGAACCCACTAGCCAAAATTCGCTGCCAGCCTCGTAAACTGCCCACGCAAGGGTAATTATCAATACCCCTGCGAAGACGAAAAAACCTCTTGGTTTGCTGCGAAATAAGTCCAACGCACAAACCAACATGAGTGCGCCTGTCACAGCATAATAGGGGGTGCCTCCCAGGCTTATAAGCTCAGCGCCAGACACAGCCATTGCCAGTCCAAGTGTGCCAATGATTAATGCGGTTAAGCGAATTCTGATTGCCTTCATTCTCGACTCCCCAATTATGAGATTTAGCAGTGGTCTAAGTATCACCAATGAGCGGCAGCTTGGTCTATAGGCTTGTGCAATGATATTTCGGTGTGCCTGGTTGATTGCAGCCAGATTGCAGCCAGATTGCAGCCAGATTGCAGGATGGTGCTCAGCATACTGTGTATAGAGAGCAGGAAATGGGCTAAGAGAGGTCATATATGGTAAAAATGGTACTTACCAAAAGTACTACAGGATTACATATGCGCTATCAAAAACTTGGTAAAAGTTTCGAAACCAGTCGGCTAACCCTAGGCGGTGGTGGCATTGGTCAAGTTTGGGGTGCCACGGACAGAAAAGAAGCTTTAGCAACCGTGCGCCTTGCCGCAGATTCGGGTATCAACTTTTTCGACATGGCGCCCATGTATGGCAAAGGCGAGGCAGAAAGTGTGATGGGCCAAGCGTTTGCTGATGGATTGAGCAAAGATGTGCATTTGACCACCAAATATATGCTTGGCGATTGCCCCGAAGATAAGATCTTTACCGCCTTAAGTAACTCTTTAGATGAGAGCTGCGCTCGTATGGGGCGAGACTATATAGATGTCTTTGTCCTGCATGGGTTTGTTATTGCTGATGGCTGGAGTGATGGGCGACAAGCGCGCATATTGCCGGTCATAGCAGTGCCAATGAGTAAGTATCAAAACGCAGTTATACCGGCCTTTGAGCGACTCAAAGCCAGCGGGCGTATTGGTGCATGGGGGGTTACTGCTGCCAGTACTCAGAATGAAAACCTTGCTGTGGTTGGTGCTACCGAGCGCCCAGATGTGGTTCAGTGCATTGCCAATGCACTCGACTCTTCAGGATCTATGGCATTGATAGACGAAACACCTGGGCCGCGTGAAGTCATTGCCAAAGCTGCGGATGCTGGCATTGGCGTTATGGGTATCCGGGCGGTAGCCGCAGGGTCGTTAACCCAAGCGATTGATAGAGAAGTGCACCCCAAATCTGCGGAGCTAAAAGACTTTCATCGTAGTGCAGGGTTTCGTGCGCTGGCGCAAAGCAGAGGGGTTAGCCCTGCGTATTTGGCGCACTCATATGCTTTGTCTATGCCGGGTGTGGATACATTGGTTTTGGGCGTGAAGAACCAAGCAGAACTGATCGAATGTTTGGAAGCTGAGGCTGCTGCACCTATGAGTGCCGAGTTGGTTGCTGCAGTAGATGCTTCGGTGTCTGGTTAGTTTGGTATTAGTCGGCTAAGTGTCAGCCAACCTTACAGCCCTTGTCTCTAGCCCTATCCCTTTTCGCAGCTAGGTCGCAAATAAGCTGCGCGAGAAGGGTAGTAGGGGAGATTAAAGGAGTAGTTTACTGGTTGTTTGCTGGCGTTTTCTCAAATACCAACTCGCCGCCTAGGAAGGTCTGTAATACATCAACATCCAGTATCCGTTCAGGATCAATACTCAGAATATCCTCAGACAAGACGATCATGTCGGCGTATTTACCTGTCTCAAGTGTGCCTTTAATGTCCTCGTCAAAATTAATGAACGCACCGATTGACGTATAGGCTCGTAGCGCCTGATCGATGCTGATGGCTTCCTCAGGGCCATAAACCGCTCCACTCATACCCTTGCGCGTGACTGCGGCATAAAGCCCCACCATAGGTCCTATAGGCAGAATGTCACTAGACAGTGCGACCACAACCCCGTGATCCATTGGCGATCTTATTGGGTTGTTGTGGGCCAAACGAAAACCATCTAAATTTTCTGCATATCGACCTTCTAAGGTGTAAGTGAAATTAGCTTGCTGGGTAATGTGAATATTATGCGCGGCCATTTTTTTCATAGTGTCTTCGGGTGGGCGCATGGAGAAATGATTGAGGTAATGACGGTGGTCGGCTTTAGGCGCTCTGGTTAACGTATCTGCCAAAGTGTCCACCACAAGCTCAATTGCTGCGTCGCCAATGGCGTGAATTCCCATTTGCCAACCAGCGTTGTGAATTTCATTGATCTGATCGACCAATTCGTTTTCGGGAATGTTCAGATAGCCGCGGTAGTTGGGTTGATTGCGGTAGGGTTCAATAGTGTAGGCGGCAGGGCCGGTGAACCCACCATCGACAAATATTTTGATAGGACCAATTTTTAGATTGTCGTTACCGGCGCCCACACGCTGCTTTAACGCCTGAATGGAATTAGGATCGTGCCATTCAAATTGTAGGGTCGACCGGGGCAGGGGCAGCGTGGCTTGTTCGTATAGAGTTTCCCAACGCTGGTATTGCGCAGGTGTCTTTTGTGCGTCTGTGATACTGGTTATGCCCTTGGTCAGCAACTGATTTAAATTGACCTCTAAGCTTGCAATTATTTCCTTCTCGCTGCTGGGAGGTACGAGGTCCAGTAATAGGTTATGCCGTTCACGAATTATACCTGTTGGGTTTCCACTGTCGTCGCGCTCGATAACCCCGCCTTCAGGGTCTGGTGTTTGAGAGTTTATGCCTGCTAGGGCTAAAGCCATAGTTGATCCTACTGCACTGTGGGCGCCTGCTCGCGTAAGTACAACCGGATTGTTAGGGGCGGCGTCATCTAAATCGTAGCGTGTGGGCTTACGTTGTTCTGTTAGCTCATCCTCAGACCAACCGTAACCGGTAATCCACTCGCCGGGACCTAGATTGCGTGCCTTATTTCTTACTAGGGCTTGCATTTCAATGATTGAAGAAACATCGCCCAAATCTATATAGCGCCGAGGATTGCCAGAAATATGTGTATGCGAATCATTAAAGCCGGGCATCAAAATCTTACCGTTTAGATCAATAATTTTGCTTGCCTTGTACTGCGCCAAAATTGATTCATCTCCTGTAACAATAACTTTGCCTGCGCTTACGGCTATTGCTGAATGAATGCTGAAATTCTGATCAACGGTAAGGACTTTCCCATTGTGCAATATCAGGTCTACTGGGATTTTAGCTACGTTAGATTGAGTGGATTCGTTATTGGCGCCGCACGCCGACAATGTTAGGAGCGCAATCAATGCCAGTGGATTTAATGCTAAACGAAATCTGCGCGAAAAAGGGGTTTCCTGCGAACGAGCAAACCAACTTGACCGGAGTGAGCGTCTCAAAATATCGAAGATACTTGTTGTTATTTTTTTTCGCGTATTCATCGTTGTCCTCGTGCTCCTCAAGAGATGAAATTATCGTTACCAGCACTCTATAGCATTTTGTCATGGGGAAGAAAAGTTGCCGCCAGCGGTTTATCAATCTGCTGGCCGTCGATATTTTGCACAATTCGTGGAGACTCTACAGTGCGTTAGTAGGTCGGCCTTTGCGCACCATCCATATTCCAATAGCTGTGGAGATAGTGAATCTGGAGACAAACATTAGCGCCGCAGGAAGTGTGTACAAGAAGCCAAAGAGGCCATCAAAAACACCGTTTAGCGAACGCAACCAGCCGAATAAATGTAGGCCTGCTTGCAGTTGATTACTCAGGTAAAGCTCAAATGACATGGGGGATAGAAAAACAGCGTGAATGGCAAATAGCACTAGATAGAAATCGCCCCAAATGAAAAGGTAACCTAGGTTGGTCCAGTATTTAGGTTGCACAACTAAACTCCGTATTTATCGACGAAATGCCTCTAAACCATAGCAATTTAGAACTCTCCCGCAAAGATGAAGAGCTTGAGGTGCAGGAAGCTGTAACCTTAGGGCGACTATCTGTGTGTTGGTACAAAGTGCAAGGTTCAGACCAATCTGGTAACGAATAGTGTACGTTCTCTGCTGGGTTTAGAAGGGGTCTATCCAGGTAATCCTAGATAGACCCATCTTTTGCTGAATTGACTAAACGCGTTCGATAATAGTGCCGGTGCCCAAGCCGCCGCCGCAACACATGGCGATAAGGCCATATTTACCATCAGTACGCTCCAACTCGTGCAAAGCTGTAGTGATCAGTCTTGCACCAGTAGAGCCGGTAGGATGCCCTAACGCAATAGCTCCGCCATTTGGATTGACTTTCTCCGAGTTGGCTCCAACAGCTTTCTGCCATGCCAGTACTACCGAGGCGAATGCTTCATTAACCTCAAAGGTATCAATGTCATCGATATCTAACCCTGTTTGTTCGAGAACTTTTTCGGTTGCCGGAATAGGGCCTTTGAGCATAGTCACAGGGTCGCAGCCTACCAAAGTAGTCGCACGAATCTTCGCCCTAGGTGTAAGACCATACTTTTCAACTGCAGCTGCACTAGCAAGAATAACCACTGCCGCTCCGTCAGAGACTTGTGAGCTAGAGCCAGCTGTATGGATTTCTTGGCCAGGCACCGCTTGTAATCCTGCTAAGGCCTCCATACTAGTGCCCCGCAGACCTTCGTCGCGATTGATGGTTTGATGCTCGCCAGTGGGCTTGCCTTCTTCGTCCAAAATAGGTGATTCGATTGGCACTATTTCTCGATCGAAACGACCTTCTTCCCAAGCTTTGATCGCTTTGTCTTGGCTACTTAAACCAAATGCGTCGGTGTCTTGGCGAGTGATTTGGTATTCCTCTGCGATCATCGCAGCACCCTGGAATTGGCTTGTAGGCTGATAGTGTTGGGCATAACTCTCACCCATTGGAATACCACCGGCCATGTTGGAACCCAATGGTATGACGGACATCATTTCCACACCGCAGGCCATAACTAGCTCTTCCATCCCAGAACCAATCATCGCAGCGCCAAGAGACGTTGCCTGCTGGCTTGAACCACATTGAGAATCGATGGTTGTTGCTGCGACTTCTTCTGGAAAGCCTTGGGATAACCAAGCCACTCTGGTGATATTGAATGACTGTTGGTTGATTTGCGAAACACAGCCACCTACTACTTGCCCTACGTTGGCTGCATCGACTCCAGCGCGCTCTAATGCTCCGCGTTGAACCTTACCTAAAAGATCTGCTGGCATGAGTCCCGCCAAACCCTTGCCGCGCTTACCAATTGGGCTACGCGCCGCGCCTACAATAAATACGTCTTCCATAACTGCATACTCTCCGTCTGATTCGAATCTTTGTGCGCCAATACTATCCCAACTCAGGAACAAATTTGGTCTATATTTTGCCCAAATATGATTGGCTTGGGCGCCTTCATTATGGTTCAGCTGGGTTTTTCTTGGTCACCAATATGATTGCTTCTGGTATCTTTCCAAGCTGCACTCGGATTTAGTAATGTGCTTTTATTTGCATATATCAAGTGCGGTGTTATTTTGATGAATAACTAGGATTGGTGAGCTGGCGATGTCATTTTACGAAAATAAAATTCTACCCCATGTTATTAACTGCGCATGTGGTTTAGCCGCAATAGATCGTCAGCGGTCGAAAGTGGTGCCGTTGGCGCGGGGTGAAGTTTTGGAGTTAGGTATCGGTACGGGGCTGAATGCAAAACACTATGATTCTGCTCAAGTCACTCGCGTTGTTGGTATAGACCCTAGTGAAGAGAGTTGGCATTTGGCTCAACCAGCGATAATGCAATCTCGTGTTGCCATTGAATTCCTCCACGGCAGTGCCGAAGACGTTCCGCTTCCAGATAATTCCATTGACACGGTTGTTATCACCTTCACACTTTGCACCATTCCAGATCCTAGTCGAGCGTTAGCAGAAGTTGTGCGAGTACTGCGCCCTGAAGGCAAAGTGGTGGTTGCCGAACATGCACTAGCGCCGGATGAAGCGGTGGTGAAGTGGCAGAATAGGTTAAATGGCGTTTGGGGCAAAATGGCCGGAGGCTGTCATATCAATCGTGATATCCGAGGGTTGATTAATGCAACGCCGCTAAAAGTGCGCGACTGGCAGGCTATGTACTTACCTCAAACGCCGAAAATTGCTGGGTACAACGTTTGGGGTACAGCGACTTTTTAGTTTGTTGTTACTGTCAGTCGGTTAAAGTCTTTTCTATAAGTGGGATTTATGAATTCAGAAAAACAAATATTGAAGCTAATGAATGATTATTGTTTTGCAATAGATAGTGGCGACTTGGCCACTTTTGGGCGTATGTTTGCCCATGCTGAATGGATTGCTCAGGGTAAGAGGCCGGGCAAAGAGTCTGCGAATAATCTAATTATTTACGCGGATGGCACGCCTAGGACTAAGCACAGTATGAGTAATATCAGCCTAGAGATTGATGAAGAGCGCGGTAGGGCGACGGGCCATTGTTATGTAACGGTTTGGCAACAGACTGACAACTTCCCACTGCAGGCTATTTTTGCCGGGGACTATTTCGATGATTTTGAACGAGTAGACGGTAAGTGGCGTTTTACCAAACGTGAACTGTGTAATTCGTTGATTGGCGATATGAGTGCGCATCTCAAAGTGCCGTCATTAACGATTCCCGGTGCCTGAAGTAATGTTTATCAGGCGGCACAATAGATCAGTAGCACAATAGAATGAAGGTTATTCGATCTCATCTATATTCAGCGCCATAATTGCTCGCCAATTTTCATCCATTTGCGGGAGCCATTCTTTTAGTAGTGGGGTTGTAGCTTTATCTGCAGTTAAGCCCTTTCTAAGCGTTAAGTATTTGTAAGTAAACGCTGAGGCTCGGTAGTTTGCTGCGCAGTGTACTAGTACTTTGTCAGCGTTTTTCTCCAACGCATCCATAACGTCAAAAAACTCTTTCACATGTTTAGCAGATGGCGCATCCCACGGCACTGGGATAGGAGTGTAAGACATATCTAGGGCGTTAGCGATTTCGCCTTCGTTAGCCAAAGCGTTGGCAGACTCTGCTACTGCTAAATTTATTATTGCTGAATATTGTGCCCCTTTTATTTGCGCGAATTGTTCTGGGGTAGGTTGCCCAGCGGTGCCAATGGTTGGTGTCATAGAGTAGAAGTTCATCACCTGTTTTAATGGTGCTAAATCTGAACCTTCTGCGGTCTTGCTTGAGACACTGCTTTTAGTGTTTGCAAGGCTCGGGCCCACAAACAAAGGCATAAACAGCAGTGTGATCATTGTGCGCGTAAAATTATTCATCGCGATAGCATCCTTCTAGGTTCGACATTCAATGTGTGTTCTAAATTGCTTAGGTAGTTTAACTGCAAAAGCGGTAGGGCCGCTGCGCCTTTTCTATTATCCCGCTCATCGGTATTTTAACCCAGTTCTCTAGAATCATAATGCTTCCTTTGGCTAAGGTGTCTGCATAAGGAGTATTAGCCCAGCCGAACATTGCGAGTGAGCAAACATAATAGTTAGCAGAATTTCGGTTTCGGCCTATCTACCTAATCCACTACTCGGTGTATCATTAGTCGTTGGCTGGCTTTGCGGGTGATCGTTAACTCTCCAAGGCCTTAGAAAGTTTAAAAGGTGCGTTGATTTATGCGAGAAATGGTCAGAAAATTTGTCGAAAACCATCGGTTTCAGAATACGATCATAGGTTTGATTATTGTAAATGCCATCATTCTAGGCCTCGAGACCTCAAATAGTCTGATGGCTGATTACGGTCCAATTTTAGAGGCAATTGATGGTCTAATACTGCAAATATTTGTTCTTGAAATTGCCTTGCGGCTGTACGTTTTTCGACTGAAGTTTTTTACCAATCCGTGGAGCCTATTTGACCTACTGATTGTAGGTATTGCACTGATCCCAGCCAGCGAAACTTTTGCCGCGTTGAGAGCACTGCGTGTGTTGCGCGTGTTGAGGCTTATTTCCGCTGCGCCAGCAATGCGGCGAGTGATAGAGGGGCTGCTCACAGCGATTCCAGGTATTGCCTCGGTTGCCACTATTATGACGCTGCTGTTTTACGTGTTTGCTGTGATTGGTACGCATTTATATGGAACCACTTTCCCTGACTGGTTTGGGACACTTGGCAATACCATGTACACCCTATTTCAGATTATGACGTTAGAAAGCTGGTCTATGGGTATTGTACGACCTGTAATGTTAGAGCACCCCAGCGCATGGGCGTTTTTTGTTGTTTATATACTTGTCACAACATTTACCATGTTGAATTTGTTCATCGCGGTAATCGTTAATGCCATGAGCAGCAACGCCGATGAACATGCAGAAGAGCATGCCGAGGAGAGCAGGCTCGAGATGAAAGAGGCGTTGACTAAAGATATGCAGGCGATGGAACAACGCTTGCTAGAAGAGATTCGAAAGACCAGGAGCTAAACAAAGGCCCAAAAAATAGGGCTAAAACAAAAGCCTAAAAAATCGGTTTAGGGCGTTTATCGTATCGGCGCGGTGTCGGTTACGCCTAATCTAAGTTGGCCCAAACTTTCATAGGCGACATCGCTGACCATAAGGTGTGATTGCGCCGTGTACAGGTCACGTAGGATTCTTTGCATTGGATCGTCTAGCATGACTGCGCTGCCCCCTGCATAGCGAAACAGCTGGTTAGTGACCGCAATGGCTTCATCTGTGCAAAGTACTGATGCAGCCCTAGCCTCTGCCTGCAGCTCTATTGGTGCCTCGCCTTTAACGGCTGCATCGTACAGGCGTTCCAATACATCGATCATGAGGAGTTTGGTTGCTTTAAGTCGCAATTCGCTCTCACCTACCAAACGCTGAAAAATTTCACGGTCTGCAATGCTGATTCCACGGCCGTATCCGCGACGCTTTTCTTTTGCTGCCAAGATCTGAGTGTTAAGTGCAAGTTTCGCAAGAGCGTAGGCGAAAATTGCATGTTCATTGGCAGCAAAACCGTAACCCATTCGATAAATGGCGCCACCGCGGTATCTATGACCATCCGTTGAAACGAATTTGTGTGGTACAAAAATATCCTCTAGAACGTAGTCGGCGCTACCGCTACCGTTAATACCCAGCGCATGCCAATTATCCTGAACAATCGCCTGTGCGCGAGGTATAACGGCGGTGATCAATCTGCTTTTGTCTGCCAAAAACACTGGTACAACGACATAGTCCGCGTGTTGTACACCGCTGCCCCATGCCCATTGTCCGGATACGCGGTAACCTCCATCTACCGGTGTCGCGCTGCCAGCAGGCTTCAAACTCCCCGCGATCATGGGGAAATGCTCGCAATTCATTAGCTCTGCTACCGCTTCATCTGATAACACTGTGAGAGCCCGCCCAGTGACCGTTGAGGCAATGAACATCGACCAGGCGGCAGCCGAATCGATCATCGTCACCGCCTCTATTACCTCCATTTGGTCAACTGGATGGATTTCTGCGCCGCCTAATTCGCGAGGGCTTTTCATACGGATCAAGCCGCTTTCCCGAATAACTTGGACAACTTGTGGCGCGAGGGTACGACCTTGCTCTGAAGCCCCTTTGTACCGGGCAATTACCGGCGCTATGTCTTCAATGGTAGTTAAGATATTACTGAGAATTTCCGCGCGCGCCTCAGGGTAGGGTTGGTATGACATCACTGGACCAAAATAAATTGACTGAGGGGCGAGTATAGATTCTATAGGAGAAGATTGCTTAGTTAAGGATGCAAGATACCCTGCAGTTGCAACCCGCAGGAGTATTTCCTTCATGACGAATCTTCTGGTGTCAGATCTTTAGGAAGGGGTCACTCGGTTTTTGCTGTGGGAAAATGAGATTATCGATTCTATTTACGTTTGTACTTGTTAAAGATAAAAGTTAGTGTTGTCTCGACTTTGTCTAAAAAATAATAATAACGAAATAGAGAGGACATAATGTTCAAACTTCCAAGAAACGTAGTGCTGCTGGCTTTTCTTGTGCCAGGTATAGCCGTATCGGCCCATCACGCAAGCAACGAAAGGCCCAACGCCTTCACCCAAGTCAACCTCTGCAATCTCAATGACGACAAATCCTTGGCTGACGTTGAAAAGTTCAATAAGAAATTTTTCGACTGGACACGCAGAGAAAATATTGAACCCTACAGCCTAATTTTGACACCTGTAGCTAACGCCAGTGAACCTACTGCGCCGACATACGATTTTGTTGAAATGCTCACCGGTAGCTACGAGCGAATGGGCAATATGTGGGATAAAGCGTCTGGATCTGAAGAAGGCCAGAGACTGCTCTCGGGTTGGGCTGAAATTGCAACCTGTGCCACGCGTTTTACCCACTTGGTACATAAGTACAACGATGAGAAGGCGACCACTGGCACTGATAATAGGGTCGTAGAATTTAATAGGTGTGAAGTACAGCCGCATGCCGCAGGGCTAATAAAAGCAAAACATGCTCGGATGCTTGCTAGTCGCTCTGACCGGCTGACTAATATGTATTGGGGAATATTGTTACCCGCAGCGGGCGGAGAGTTCACTGAATTTAGGCACATGCTGAGCTATCCAGATATGGCGAGCTACACAGCAGGATTGGCAGGGCGAGTATCTGCCGAGGGTACAGCGGCAAGACTTGAGTACAACCGTATGTATGCCCAGTGCGATGGACCTTCAGTATGGTCTGGTCGAGTGCAAAATCGTCCAGCAGGAAATTCATAACGAGCAATCGTTTGAATGATGGATCACCGAGCAATTTGGTGATCCTTTTTCTTCTCCACCATTCGCTTGAGCAGTCGGTTTGCTTGGAGTAGAGGTGGTAGTAGATCGAATAATAATAAAAAGGGAATAACATGAAATACAAAACACTTGGCGCTCTAATGGCGCTTTTCTTTTCCGTACAAGTTAGCGCCGCAGCAGTTGTAGCAGTGACTGAATGGAAGGTGAAACCTGGTCAAGCTCCAGCGTTCGCTAAAGCAATAGATGATTTGCAGCAAACTGATTTAGCGAAAGATCGCACAGCGCAACTGCAACTGCAGGCCAGTTCATACAATGGCGTTAATCCAGCAACACACAGAATCACGATTTTGTACCCCAGCCTAGCCGAGATGGAATCTTGGACTGCAAGATTTAATGGCAGCAAAGAGCAAGCGAATGTAATGGCAGGCTTGTCGGATAATGCCGAAGTTGTTTCTCAGTATATGGGTTCGCCCATTCAAAACTGGGGTGAAGTCTCTAACGATGATGTTTTTTGGGATGTCATTCGCATTACTGCAACAAATCCTGCGGCTGTGGCTCAAGGCCTAAACGCACTTATGAGCTCTGCCGAGACCAAAGCGTTTCCAGGTCAGATTTGGCTCGTACAGGTTGTGCGCGGCCAAGCTAGTGCTGCCGGGCGAGTGACCCATGAAATAGCCATTGGTTATCAGAGCATGGCTGAAATGGAAGCATGGACTGAGAAAATGGAAAAAACTAAAGCTTGGCAGACATGGTTGGGCGTGGTGGCGAACAGCTTCACGATAGCTAACAGGTACAATGTTTCATGGTTAAAGGCTTATGAGCACAATTATACCTTGGAAGATTTCGAGTAAAGAGTAGTAGCCTTCGCGTTAGCCAAAGGCGGGGTTGGTCAAAGTCGCAACCAAATGCTTCTTAATTTCGCTGACGGCGCAGTGTATTTGGTTTGGTTAGGGGTGCTTGTGGGCGGTTTAGGAATTGCCGGTAACATTACGGATATAACCGCTCTAGGCCCAGCCCTTGCTATCGCGTTCTTGCCGCCACTCTATGGGCACTTTCTTAAGTGGATTGTTGTTGGCTCTCTTGATGTCCGAGTTTAGTTTTTACGTATCTAATAACAGTTCTAATGCTTCCTAAACTCAAGCGATTTTATTTCTACATTAGATCTCAGGTTATCAAAGCCTACGAATCCATAATTAGGGTCACAACTTCTTGAGTAGAAGCTTTCTGCTACGGTCTAAATGGTTGGGCGAGGTTTCTACTTTCTATGTGGATATATGTAAAGCTGAGGTGTTTGGCCCAAGCCGCTTTTGCTGGCGTTAGGAGGGCCTTGCTTTTAGCGTTATTCTGCTCGAGAGATTATCAAGCGAGGAAAGTTTTTGCTTCAAGTTGACACTGGTTTTACTCTTGGCCAGCGTTCCATGTGCACTTGTAATAGCTCAATAAGCGTCCCATCCGGATCTTTGCATACGACGACCTCAGCCATGCGAGATGTACATGTTGTCGGTGGTGAAAGAAACTCCACACCTTGAGCTAAAAGGTGCTGATAATCTGTCAGTAAATCATTTGATGCTAAGCAAATACGAGCGATACCTAGGTCTGTATTTTGCAGTGGTTTAGGCTGCTCAGGTTGTTCTAATTCAGACAACTCAGTTAAGTCTAGTTTAGGTAAGTGCCTGTCCAGTTGCATAATGCAGGCACGCCCTTTTGTATCAGACGGGAGGTTCAAAGCTCGGGCGGTGTTCGTGGGTAGTTTGCGGGCCTCCTCAGCTGTTAGGTCCAAATATGGGATGCCAGAAATAAACAAATCGAACCCCAACTTTTGATAGAATTGGATAGAGGCATCTAAGTCTGTAACGTTGATGTTTATATGTCCCCATCTAAAACGCTGAGTCACTAAGTTCCTCTCAATAGCTATCAAAATGGCTCCACCCTACTGATACACAAGTGGGGTTGGGTATGAGGAGGAGTTTACAGCTAAATAATTTGATTTTGTACCGACTCTTGCTTTGTCTGGCTGTATATCAAGTTGCTTCTGGCAAAGTCTTGTACGCTCAAAGTAATACGCATTTACGAAACCAACAACAAAGTTGTGGTGTTTTATTGCGAGTGCTTGGACGAGATTTAGAGGCGCGCTGGCCTTGTAGTGCAAGTGCGCAATGACGATGTTGCGCAAGCTGGAGAAGTATGTGGCTTGGCGCCATTTGGCAAGGAAAGGGATAATAAGCCTGCCGGCGCAGGAACTCGTACACGCTGGTCGCTATCAAATGTTTCCTGATAGGCGAGAACAGTTAGTAATAATAGCGAATATTTAGAGGTGCTATTCACTCTATGCGGCTTGGTTTCAGCAACCAAGGGATCAGCCAGAACCAGCCCAATATTGGTAACGGTAAAACCCATAAGACGCACCACCAGCCACTTTTCCCAATATCATGAAGGCGTCTGACGGTTACAGATATTGTAGGAATCGCCATTATTGGACGGAACAATAAAACTGCTAGGCCAACATTAGGGTCTATATATCCGGCGGGTATTAACTCGCCTATCGGGAATTCTTTGAGGTCGACTGTGTTTTTGATAAATAAGTCATCTAAAATCCAAACGATTGAATAGGCGATAAAGTAGAACAGAAGAAAGAACCAAAACTCTCGTTTGGTCGCTGACCCGTTGAAATCAAAGGTGTTCTTTAGGCCCGTTAAAGAGCACCAGCCCAATTCTCTTAAAAAACTTTTCATTCAACAACCCTAACAAAAACTCGACAAGTATCAGTGGCGTGACAAAGGTGAAAAAAGAAGTTTACGTTATCAAAGTCAAACTTTGGAAGGGCTAGGAAGGGCTAGGAAATGCCTGCTAAGGCAATAGTTTGCTCAATATGGGCAAGTTCACAAAGTAACAGATCTTTTCGCGGTGACCTTTTTCACTAGCTTCCTGCTTCTAATCATAAAAAAATTACCCTTTAGCTGTGAGTATCGTCATTAGCCTTAGGTGTCGCGCTAATTCAAGGCCAAGTCCCATCCTAGAAATGTCACTTCTCTGCATTGATAGAATTCGTTTGGATTTGAAGTGGAACTCACGTGGAGTTATTGAAGTGAGGGCTGCTACTGAAATGAGTTGAGTTGTTAAGGTGGTTGAATTGCTGATTTTACAAGATTAACTGTGCGTGGTCTGACGCGTGGGTAGTAATGTAAAAGCTAGCGTTCTATCTCAAAAGCAGGTAAAAAATAGTGGCGAAGACGCTAAAAAAAAATGCACCTCAGGAAAAGGCTCGCATCTGTTGATGTTAAGTAACATACAAGCCATTTGTTAGAGGTGAATAATAATAACGAGGGAAGGTTTATATCATGGCTACATCTAAACAAAATCGAACGAAAATTCAAAAAAACCGTAGAGCGATATTTGAAGTAGAAGCAGCAGTAACTTCAAATCGAGCTAAAGCCTACGCTTCTAGATCAATCGTAGAGGAAAATAGAGCTGGCATTTTAAAGAATTACACTGCTGCCTTTATGGGTAATAGGCAGCTGGCAAATCAAAATACTGATGACGTTTTTAGAAACAGAAAAGCGATTCTAGCTACGCTAGAGACTGATAACGATGTAGAAACCAACTACAGAGAGTCTTTAATCAACGAGGCGAACTTAGACTTCTTGGAGCACCGCTCTAATTTGAACAGCGCAGTGCTTTCAGTTAATGAAAAGATGGTGGCTGTTAACGAACTGTTGATCGAAATTAACAGCACTATCATGAAAGCCAATGAGAGCATTGTTAAGTTTAACGATGGGCAAATTGCCCAGAACAACAAAATTCTAGACGGTGGCCTCGCCAGCAAAAAAGCTACTCCTGCGAAAAATGCCGAGAGGATTAAAAAGAATGCCTCCCGCGCAAAGTCGATCAAGAGCAATGCTATCGCTAACTCCAAAAAGATGGATGCGATGACCAAATCAATGCACGCGAATCGAACTAAGATTGATAAAAATTCAGCCGATATCATGAAGCGACGGGAAAGCATTCTCAAAAACGCTGCAAATATTGCTAAAAATCAGGCTAGAGTAGCGAAGAAAATTTCTCCCTAACAGTCAATCAGTGGAAAAGTTGCAGGTAGCGTTGTTCCACGTTACTTGCGCTTCTTTAAGCACGGAAGTCGGTAATAACCGCCATTTATTATCGGTCAATTAAGGCATAAGCGGTTTTAGGTATGTTTTAGCGGGTCTCGCAAGCAGGCATCTCTCCCATGGCGAATATAACGTTAGCTGTATTGTCGATCATTTCTTGTTTTGTCGCTTCGAACACAGACGCGCTTTCAAACTTTTCAGCACTTGCGTGCAGCAAAATTGACACGAAGAATGAAAAACTGTTATACCGTAACAAATTTCGCAACGGGCCTGAGTCATCAAAAGCAGAACAACTTTTTCAGTTCTTAAACATGCAAGAAAGCGCTGTGCATCGGCAATTGGGCTGATTTACCTGACTGCGTTACTGATGACTTTGGTGCCTGCCTGGCAGGCTTACGCTGTTTCTAGATCCGTCGGATCCTCTGCTTCCAAAAATTGATTGCGAGACTAATAGTGGTATTTGAGGTGCTCGCTACGCGCTTTTTATGCGAGCGTACAGCCCTACCGAAAAACACCATAAAGTAATCCAAGCCAGATAAATCGCGATGTCACCAATCGGATTCAGCACAAGCGTTAAAAAAATGGCGCGAGCTGTAATCCAAGACAACCAAAACGCGATGAGCCTGGATAACTGATGCAGTCCCAAAAAATGCCAGGCTAGCGTTCCGGTGATAACAAAAGTCATCAACTGCGCCAGAGGTACGGTAAAGACGAAAAAGAGATCGCCGGTCAGGTCCCAAGTGACTGGCGCATACTCAACCAATACTCTGATGAACATTAGGTCCTCAAGCACGCCGTGGGCAAGGCCAAGTAGGATAATTCCGACCCAACCAAGAATAACTCTGGAAGTTTTCATGTTCAGATTCTCGCTAATTTCGACATCAAAAAATGCCCTATGGTTCAGCTACAATTGTCCGAACCTCGCGCAAAACCTTTTTCCAATCAGCCCTAGAGCGATAGCCTTTTTCAGCCCACTTAGCGAGTATTTCGCCTTTTGGAGACATCAACACAACGCCCGGGTAAGGGATACGATAACCAAACGTGCCTGGTCCGTATTCCTGGTTGCGAATTCCCCACGCGTCCACATGCTGACCATCAACATCTTTTAAAACAGGAAATTTGATATCCCACTTGTCATCAAACTCTTTGATGAGCTCTGGCGAATCGTAGGTCATCCCGGCAACGCCAACACCAAGGGCATCAAACTGCGTTGTTAAATCATTCAGTTTCACGAACTGACGGATACAGAATGGTCACCAATCAACGGATCGATTGAAAACGAACAGCAGACCCTTATTGCTGCTTAGGCTTTGTATGTTTTGTAGGTTCCCATCTTGGTCAACTGCCGACAACACGGGTGCCGTAGTGCCGATACTTGGTCCCCAATTTGACGCGTATCCCGAGTCTGCGTGAGCAAATTGGCTTAACGCTGCTAACACGGCGGCAAACATGACGAGATGCATCTTTTTTATCGAGCAAGTTCTTGTTGGTTGCACAGTAGTCTCCGTAAAGGTTCTGCTTCAATAGTAAATAATCCCCTTGTGATAACCCATCGTGAAGGTGTCGTCAAGTGGCCCGCTCTGAGCGATGAGCCGGCACTATCGGTGAGGGTCGCTGTTGCTCGGGGGCTGGTTTGCCGCATGCTGCCCATCACCGGTTTTGCGTTTGAATTGATAGCTCGTCGCATTACTGCTCTTCCGACGGGTCAAATATAGCGCGTCTTTTGTTCTACTAATGCGCAAGCGGGGATTACTTAACAGCCTCTTTATCGATTTCGTTTGCATCTTCGTCGTTGTTGCCTAGCAAACCAAGGCTGAATAGAAACCTGAGGTAGTCTTGATCCGCAATAAGTCCCCATTAATAAATCCAGTAGTAAGGTCGCTGGCATTCTAAATAGTTAGAATCTTGCATCAGGTGTACCTGCAGTAACGCCTTTTTATGATAGCCTCACAAGGCGAGGTCGGAAAATCTATATCGCCTTTTGCCAACTTATGGGGAAAAAAAGTGCTTAACACAATACGCTGTGCCACCGGTCTGCTTGCCATCTTGATTGGTTCGTTTTATCCGCTCGCAATCTATGCTTCCGACCAAGCACTCGCTCCTATAGTCCCAGGTAGTGGCACCTACAGTCGCAAGATTTCTACTGATAATCCCCGAGCACAGGTGTTTTTTGATCAAGGCCTACGGCTCGCTTGGGGCTTTTACTTCCCTGAATCTATTGCCTCTTATCAGGAGGCTGCGCGCTTAGATCCCTCGCACCCAATGCCTTACTGGGGCATGGCCCACGCTATGGGACCTAATCCTAATTCGCGTTATGCGCGTATGCCCGACGACCCAAGAGGCGAAGGGCTAAAAGCTATTAACAATGCGTTAGCTCGAATTGATCGCGCTAGCCCTGTTGAGGCGAAACTGATTCGAGCCATGCACGTTCTGTATAACAAGGAAGCTATCCCGGACCCGGGCGCTCGAGATAATGCTTACCTCGATGCCATGCGTAGGCTAAACGCAGAATTTCCTGACGATTCTGACATTGCTGCGCTTTATGCGGGCAGTTACATGTCTATTGGTCGTTGGGATTACTGGGACAGTGAAGGCAATCCCAAGGGCGAAACTCTGCCTGTGGCTTTAGCTCTTGAGCGCATTATGGCTGAGGACATGACGAATCCTGGCGTATTACACCTACACATTCATCTTATTGAGGCTTCTTTGGAGCCCGAGCGCGCGCTTGGGTCTGCTGATGCTTTAGAGGGCACTGTGCCCATCGCGGGTCATGTTGTGCACATGCCCGCACACATTTATGTGCGTGTAGGTCAATATGCCAAGGCCGTTGAAAGTAATGTTCGCTCACAGGCGGTTGATCGTGAGTTTGCAAAAATCTGGGGCGACTATCCGCTACCCAATCTCGGCACTTACCCGTTGTCCCACAAAATTCATGCGGGCCATGCTCTAGACTTCGTTCGTTACGCCGCCTCGGTACAGGGTAATTACACAACCGCCATAGAGGCCGCGTGGGGTATGGCGAATAGTTACAAAGACCGCGCTGCAGTCGTTCGCGGCGGTCAAAAACGCGTGTCAGCGCCGTGGTTGGTGATGAAAATTTTCGGCCGATGGGACGATTTGCTGGCGCTGGAGCCTGCTTATCAGGGCACGCCTTATCTGGATGGTATTTGGTCTTATGCCATCGGCAGCGCGCATATCGCGAAAGGCGATTTGGCAGCAGCCGAAATGACCCTTCAGCAGCTCGAAGGTATTGCGAATGCTCCAAATGCCGATGAATACAGAGTCGGCGCAACCCCTGCTTCAGCGGTTATTAAGCTCGCCGCTTTGGGGCTAAAAGGCGAAGTACTTATGGCTCAAGGTGACCTTGACGGTGCTATTGATGCGTTTCGCGCCGGTATAGTCATTGAAGACCAAAACAACTACACCGAGCCACCAGATTGGGCGCAACCCATGCGGCACTATTTGGGTGCTGTGTTATTGCAAGCCGAGCGAGCCGCCGATGCTGAGGCGGTTTATCGGCGCGATCTGCGCTGGAATCAGAATAATGGTTGGTCTTTGTACGGTTTGCATTTGGCTCTAATTGCCCAGCAAAAGACTGTCGAAGCGGATGCTGTTTACGCGCAATGGCAAAAAGCTTGGGCTATGGCAGATGTCACTATTACGGCATCGCACTTGTAGCAGTAATAATTGGAAATTTTACGTCCCATAGAAGTTTACGGCAGATGATTTCCAGCCGTTTGAATTCTAAAAAATTGGATGGCGTATAAGTATTTAATAGGCATACATGTTAACGCTGAAAAATGACACGGAATTTCGCAAGAGTGTGGGCTTGATAGATAAGCACAAAGATTATGAATAGTATTTTTGATCATTGCGGTAAATGGCGCGCTGGTCCCTCGACGGGTATGCCTAATTATTTTCGGCGAGGAGACTATTAGGCAGTGTGCAAAACTTGCTGAAGTGGCCAAATCCTATTCAGACATCGCTTATAATACGTTAGTGGGGATCGGTCACGTATTGCCATAGTGCACTCGGTTTGCAATTCTGACGCTGTACAGCACCGTTTGAGAGTGGTGTTTGCATTGGCGTAGAGTAAATTGAGGGCAGTGTTCAATGGCTCTGCGCGAACAAAAACAAAAGTTGAGCAGTGTCGCTTTGATGCTTTGATCACACAATACCAAGGTTCAAGATTCGACATTTTTGGGTTGGGAGTAAAAATAGATGAAGAGGCGGGTGAAATGAAATTTGGGCTAGCTTTCGCAAGCAGTATAAGTATTGATGGACCTGCAACCGCAGAAATTTGCGAGAGGGCTGAAGCCGCGGGTTTTGAATCTGTTTGGGGAGGCGAGCATGTGGTTCGACCAGACAGTATTGAATCTGCATATCCGTATACTAAGGACGGTAAAATTCCAATGGAGCCCGATACGCCGGTTCCTGATCCGCTTATTTGGTTAAGCTATGCAGCGGCAGTTGCGCCAACTTTGAAGCTGGGAACCTGCATTTTGATTGTGCCGCAAAGAAATCCACTTATTTTGGCCAAAGAATTGGCCACATTAGACCAGCTTTCCGGAGGTAGGGTAGAGCTAGGGCTAGGTGTGGGCTGGATGAAAGAAGAATTTGAGGCCTTAGGTGTGCCTTGGTCAAAGCGCGGAGCCAGGAATGACGAGTACATAGAAGTCATGCGTGCGTTATGGGCGGGTCCCCACGCAGAATTTCATGGGGAATTTATAGATTTTGAAAAACTTACCTGTAGCCCGCGGCCGGTATCTGGAAACATCCCCATATTAGTCGGTGGAGATACTGACGCAGCTATTCGGCGTGCGGTACGTTTAGCAGATGGTTACTTTCCTGGTGAGGGCGACACGCAAAAGTTGGCAGCATTACTCGGCCGGGTAAAAGAGGCTTGCAATCAGGCGGGCAGCGACTATAAATCTCTTGAGGTGAACGCTATGTTTGGCTCGC
>CAJJDH010000075.1 GCA_905182905.1 marine gamma proteobacterium HTCC2089
AATGACTTTGTCCCCGTTCCAGTGTCGCTACTTAACACGCGCCGAATTGGTGGTACTGCAAATCAACTAAGCGTTGCAAATGGTATAACGCCTGAGCGTGGACAACGAGATATACCAACAGATTTACTAGGCGCCGCTAAGGTAACGGGTTCTAACGGATCATTCCGTTACGGTGCGTTGACCGCAGTGGAAGATGATATCTCCTGGTTGGGTCGCGATAATTTAAATCAGCCGGTGAACATTTCCGGTGATGGTCGTGAATTTGCTGTGGCGCGGCTGAGTTACCAATTGCCGGGTGCTGCCAAGAAATCTGTTGGGTATATGGGTACGTATACTAGCGGCGCTCTGTACGACGCTGAGATTCACAGTTTAGATGCCCACTACACGAGCAGTGACGGGCGTCTCATTGCTGACGGTCAACTGGTTATGAGTGACCGTGACGAAGTAACAGGCTATGGAGCGCTGTTTGACGTGCTTTACGTTAGTCGCCCTAATCTACGACATAAGTTCGAGCTGGACTTTATGGATGATCAGATCGACTTTAACGATTTAGGTTTTTTGCGTCGCAATGACTACGTTAAGGGTCGCTATGTGATGCTCTACAACAAGCAGAAGTTTTCTGCGAAGCTGACTAATTTCCGTTCAGCACTTTCAGTGCAGCAACAGTACAACGTTGAAGAAGGGCAAGTTACGGACAGCGCCATATTGTGGCGTTCGTCTATTGTTTTACCTGGTCGTAATACGCTGCGTGCGGGTATTGGCTTTTTGCCAGAGCGTTTTGAGGATATAGATAGCCGTGGCAATGGCGCTTATAAAGTAGACGCCAGCGGTTGGTTTGAAATGTTGATAACTACTGATGCCAATAAAATGTTTAGTTATTCAGCGGGGATAACTGCTCAGCAAGAACATTTAGGTGACATTAGTTACGGCGTTTCGGCGGGCGTAACTATTCGGCCATTAGATGTATTGAGTATGGATTTCGATTTACGTTATAAAAAACGTAATGATTGGTTGGTTTATCAAGGGGGGCGTAATTTTGCCAGCTTTGACGGCGACGAATGGCAGCCTAGCTTTGATATAAATTGGTTTATTGCTCCTGGACATCAGTTGCGCTGGAATATGCAGTGGGCTGGTGTGCGTGCCCAAGATACAGGGTTTTATACCATCCCCTTGGTAGATGGTGATTTACAACCTGGAGTCAGAGGGCAAAACAATTACGATTTTAATTTAGGCGTTTTTACAACGCAGCTACGTTATCGCTGGGAAATTGCACCACTGACAGACTTCTATTTGGTCTACAACAGAGGTAACTCTCTGCGCACAGGTGATGACGCTGATGTGTCTGATTTGTTTTCAGACAGCATACAAGATCCTGTGATAGATTCAGTGGTTGCTAAATTACGGTATCGTTTTGGTAATTAGTAGATGCTGATATGTGGTCCGGAATTTCACGAGGTCACGAGGCTCATACTTCGAAAGAGTATAATAGTCAGGTAAGTTGGAGTTTTCGGGTCGCAATGTTGCCGCTAAGATGCGGATGTAAAAGCTGGTGTAAAAGCCGGGCTAATAAACGCAGTAAAAGAACCTAGGCATTAGAATCTGGGTGAGATAACAAAGGCTTTTAATAATATTCTTCGGGGTGTTTTGCCCTATAGCAGCACTGGTCGACAATTGTTGTTGGGCCGTGCGCCAGAAAGAAGTGAACGAAAACTTTACTAAAGTTCGATAGACGACAAACAGTGGGAGAAGATAGATGATGTTTATGCTGAAACAAGCTCGAAACTCAATGTTAGTTTTGGTTGTGATGTTGATGATGGCACCTGTAAGTGCCAAGGAAATGGGTACGGCGAAACCAGAGCGCCAAGGTTTTTCCAGTGAACGATTGGAGAGACTAACTAATCTGATGAACGCCAAAGTCGAAGATGGCACCATGGTAGGTGGCATGGGCATGATTGCGCGTAACGGTAAAATTATTTACAGCCAAACTTACGGACAAGCTGATCGCGAAGCCGGAAGAGCCATGACCGATGACGCAATCTATAGAATTTATTCTATGAGCAAGCCCATTACAGGGGTTGCTTTGATGATGCTTTACGAAGAAGGCAAGTTTCGCTTGAACGACCCTATTGCAATGTATATTCCTGAAATGGCCAATCTGCAGGTGGCACTATCAACGGCAGGTACTGGCATTGTTTCTGACGGCACCACCAGTACTACTATTGGTGCGGGCGACGAAAGTTTGATTGGTCAAACACGTAAACCGACCCGTCAGCCTACTATTCGTGACCTTATGACTCATACAGCCGGCCTCACATATGGTGTTTTTGGAAACACTGAAGTGGATCAGGCCTATCGCAAAGCGGGACTTTTGGGTGATATGGATTTAAAAGAGTTTGTTACCGCTTTAGGCAAAATACCTTTGCAATATGATCCAGGTAGTCAGTGGCACTATAGTGTTTCGGTAGATGTTCAAGGCTACTTAGTAGAAGTGCTTTCGGGTATGAAGTTCAGCGAGTTTCTTCAGCAGCGCATATTTGGGCCGTTAGATATGCAAGATACGGCCTTCAAGGTTAATGAAGGTAACAAGGACCGGTTAACACAACTGTATAAGCCAGAAGGTGTAACCGCCAACAATTTCTTTGCGCCTTCAACAGGTAACGGTCTGGAAGTAGCCGATGCAATTGTCAGCGCTGGTTATATCTATGGTGGCAAGTTCGAAAGCGGCGGCGGTGGTCTAATTGCAACTGCTCGAGACTATATGCGTTTTAGCCAGATGATGCTCAATGGCGGTGAATTAGATGGGGTGAGAATTCTCTCTCCTAAAACAGTAGATCTGATGACTACAAACCATATCGGTGACATGGCCCTAGGCTTTGGTCGCAAGGGTGTTGGCTTTGGGCTAGATTTTGCCGTTGTCCTGAATCCTGGTGAGGTAGGCGAAGTCAGTTCAGCTGGTGAATATAACTGGGGTGGTGCTGCAGGCACACGTTTTTGGATAGATCCTCAGGAGCAATTGATCGGACTATTTATGGTGCAGAGTATTCCTCATCGCACCCGCCTAGCCGATGACTTTAAAGTAATGACTTATCAGGCGTTGGTAGAGAAAGAGTAATCTTTTTTTCACAACTAACATTCTGAGGCCCCATTTGGGGCCTTTTTTGTTTATTTTCACCTACTGAATAAAGCGCCACATAACGCTGTTAAGGCTACAATAACCGCTACTTTAACTATTAGTTGTATTTGTTAACTTGCTGCCTATGAAAAAACTCATTTTCTTACTAGCTATTTTGGCTCTACCTTTTTTAGGTATGAATTTAGTCGGATTGTCGCCCTTTGATGTGAAGGCTAACGTTCAGGTAGGTACCGGTATCGGTGCAAAGCTTGCTTGTTCTGGCCGCTATTTGTCGGGGTTTGATGCTCAGCAAGTTGGCGCTGACATAGCCTCCTACTCTGCCGCAGCGGATTTACTCTCGATAAGCTATGAAGACACCGAGCAATCAGCGAGTGCCAGTTTGTTAGGTTTTGGGGTGACCAAAGCCAAATTCCGTCCCGGCTTGGGCTGTACGCTGGAGCGTGAAGGTAGCGAGTCTTTGGACCGTATCACTGTGGCAAAGATTCAAGAGTCGTTAGCCCCATGGCCCCAGGGTTCCATGGTGGCTAGTTTAAAAGCCTCAACCCAATCTCAATTAGAAACTCTTCTTCAACGAGACAATTCTGAAGGGCTACAGAGTCGAGCATTGCTGATCGTCCGCGAGGGTGAGATTGTGGCAGAAGCTTATGCCCAAGGGATTTCCCCCCAGACACCCTTAATGGGTTGGTCAATGGGTAAGAGTTTGTCAGCCATTATGCTCGGTTATTTAGCCCAGCGTGAAAGACTGACAACCGAGCAGGCCAATTTATTCCCCCAATGGGCAGGGGATGATCGGCGGAATATTAATTTGCGTCAGTTACTGCAAATGAGTAGTGGTTTAGATTTTTCCGAAGTGTATGCGCCGGGTAGCGATGCCACACGCATGCTATTTATTGCGGCTAGCGCCTCAGATGTTGCCAAAGCAAGCCCACTCGTCCACCCACCAGGAAGCCATTTTTCGTACTCTTCTGGTACCGCCAATTTACTCTCGGAAATATTTGTCACCCAGACGGGTGGCACCCAAGCCGCGGTGGATATATTGCGTAAGCATATTTTGGCACCAATGGGAATGGCGCACACCACACTTGAACTTGACGCTAACGGAGTTTTTGTCGGCAGCTCCAACATATATTCCAGCACTCGTGACTGGGCAAGACTTGGTTTGTTGATGTTAAATAAAGGGCAACTTAACGGACATCGAATTATCAGTGAGGGTTGGGTAGAGCAGACGACTACACCGAATACAAGTGATAACGAACGCGCTTATGGGTATCAGGTTTGGTTGAATCAGGGTGACAAAGAATTGCGTTGGCCGGATCTGCCAGCGGATGCTTATGCGTTTACGGGTAATCGCGGGCAGCGCGTAATGGTAGTTCCGTCACTACAAACCGTAGTTGTGCGCATGGGTTGGAGTAGTGTGAACTATCCAGATAATGAGAATTTTGCTCGATTTATGTCTTTATAGAAAACTGCGCAAAGTTTATAAAGGCGCTGACAAAGGCTGGCATAACACCGCCAAACTCCTACTCTATACGATGCCTATTCATGCCGAGTGGTCGTAGTCAGCCTTAATAAAGTCTGCGCCTCTTTCGGCGATCATAACCGTTGGAGCATTTGTATTTCCTGAAGTAATAGTAGGCATGATCGACGCGTCGATTACACGTAGCCCTGTCACCCCATGCACTTGTAAGCGATCGTTTACTACCGCCATGGGATCATTTCCCATTTTGCAGGTCCCCACTGGGTGAAAAATAGTGGTGCCTAAATCTCCAGCCGCTGTAGCCAATTGTTCTTTTGAGGTTAAGTGCGCGCCAGGTTTCAGCTCTTGTGGATTAAATGGCTGTAAGGCTGGTGCAGCCATGATTTCCCGGGTGAACTTCAAGCCTGCCACAGCTACATTGAGATCTTCCTCAGTGGACAGGTAGTTAGGCCTGATGGCAGGAGCGGCAGCCGGATCAGTGGAGCTAATAGTAATGCTGCCTCTACTTGAAGGCCTTAGATTACAAACAGATGGCGTGATTGCATCATACTTATGCAGTGGCGAGCCGAACTTGTCTAATGACAGCGGTTGTACGTGCCATTCAATATTAGCGGATGCTTGACCGTGATCACTTTTAGCAAATGCTCCCAGTTGAGACGGTGGCATGGTCATAGGGCCAGTTTTGTTGAAAAAATACTCAAGCCCCATTTTTGCCATACCCCAGGGGTATTTGGCTCGGCGGTTTAGGGTCACTGTGTTATCAACCGAGTAGATGGTCCTGATCTGCAAATGGTCTTGCAGGTTATTCCCTACGCCTGGCAGGTTGCACTTCAGCTCAACACTGTGACTTTGTAGCAGCTCGGGTTCGCCAATACCCGACAACTGCAAAATCTGTGGCGAAGCTACGGCACCGGCTGCCAGTAACACCTCGTTCCTTGCGTTAATCAATTGGCTATGACCTTTATGCAGTACGTGCACACCGCTAACCGTTGCACCATTGTCTGTTTGTTCAATTGCCAGTTTTTGCACCATGGCTTGGGTCATCACAGTAAGGTTGGGGCGTTTTTGTGCCGTGTCTAAGAACGCTCTGGCGGCGCTCCAACGCTTACCGGAGCGTTGATTCATTTGGAAGTAGGCGTTGCCGAAATTGTCACCTGTATTGAATTCTTTAATTTTTGGAATGCCACATTGGGCGGCTGCCTCACGCCAAACATCTAGGATCTCCCAGTTTACTCGGCGCTCTTCAACCCTAAGCTCGCCACCGCTACCATGAAAGTCATCGGCGCCATGTTGGTAGTCTTCTGAGCGACGAAAGATGGGTAGAACATCGTCCCAGCCCCAACCACGATTGCCTTGGCTGGCCCAATAGTCGTAGTCGCTCTTCTGCCCGCGCATATAAATCATGGCATTGATCGAGGATGAGCCACCGATGACCTTGCCTCGGGCATAACCAATACTCCTACCGTTTAAACCTGCTTCGGGCTCTGTGGAAAAACACCAATCTGTCCGTGGGTTGCCTATCGTGTAGAGGTAACCTACCGGAATATCTATCCAGAAGTAGTTGTCTTTTTTGCCAGCTTCTAGCAGCAAGACCTGCTTAGATGGATCTTTGGACAATCGGTTGGCAAGTACGCAGCCTGCGGTACCGGCACCGACAATAATGTAGTCGTAAGTAGACAAATGAGTTTCTCCCCAGCGAGTCAAAAGCATAGCAGGTATGGGGGATATTGGGTCTTCATGATTTAGCTGCTAGCCCTGCATAGGGAATAATTTTCTGCGGCTTCTTGGGTGTGCTCACGGCCTTGGCTAGCTTCCAGATTAGTTGTTTTCTCGATAGCGCGTTTTTCGATAGTCATTGACTGACGCGGATTTGTTGCGCAGGTCAAAATATTCTTTCAACGTATGTTAACAAAGAGCCAAATTTAGTTTAGTGCCGCCGCAAAGCCATTTTTAAGAACGGAATTAGTATCTTAAGAGCGTTCTATCAGCTACATTCACTGAGTGTTTCCTTTCGTAACGATCTGAGGACCAAATTTTGAACAGATGTAATTTACAACCAAGTACTTTCCTTCAAGTTTTGCAAAGTTATGTATTGTTTATTGAAAGGGTAAACGCAAAACAAATACAAGATTTGCTTTTGGCGTATGCGGACGATGCTGCCATTGAAGTAAATGGATTTTCTCAGTTTGTCGGTATTGAGCAAATTGAGGGATTTTGGAAAGTCCTGGTTGTTGAGCTGAAGCAGGATTTAGTAGTTCGCGATGTCGAGATTCAAGGCATAGATGAAAACACCGTTAGTTTGTCTGCCAGATTGTCCGCCGGCAAAGGTGATGTTAAAGGCTTCTCCATGCGTCAAGTTTGGTTGGAAGGCGCCAAAGGTTGGCAGATAGTTAGTAGTAAAGTAGCAGTGGAACCTGAGCTTGCTGAAGCTTCGGACTCTTTTTTGGAGTTTATACAAAATTTTTCCAAAAATTTGCAGGACCGGTTGACTGGGCGCGATGTAACCGAGGCCAACTGGTCCAGGCTATCTAGTCCCTGGGGTGATGATATGGAAATCGTTTTGCCAGATGGAACAAAATATACTGGCGCCGAATTCCGTGACCACGTTTACAACTTATCCTCTAAGTTTCCGGATCTAGAGATAGATATGTCGCAGGTTGAGGTTGTTTCAATGAGTGAAAATTTGTGCGTGGTTTACTTTGTTGAATATCGCCGTATGACTGATGAGCCTAGTTATAATGATGTGCGTAGCAATTTGGCGTTTTTAAAAAAATCACCTCAAGGTTGGATGTGGCGCCACGTACAGCAAACAAGTATGGGGCCAGCAGTGCTTAATGGCTAAAGGCCAGACTCACTTTCAATAGCCCCAACCCCTCACTCTCCAAATCTGCGAATATCCGACTAATACTGCCGTTGAACCAGAATCTGCCCACGGATTTTGCCAGCGGGCGTAGGTTAGGGCTTGTCACATGGGTCATTTCGATTGCCAGTTCAGTTTATTTAGATCGGCCTATTTGGTCCACCCCCGTGCTTATTCAAAAGGGTAAAGTTTTTCATCAAATTGCTTTACTCAAACGGAGATAAATTTCATGCAGCAACAAGTTCAAGCAGAAGTTTTAGCCGCAAGCCAGGCGTGGATTACCGCATTTAACCAAGGTGACTTGCGCACCATAGTGAATGCCTATACCAAGGATGCTTCTATGCATCCGCGTCCCAATCCAATGTGTATTGGTCTTCAGGATATAGAGGAATTTTGGTCCCATTTATTAAGTACTGGTGCCTGCAAATTAGTTTATTCGAATATTCGGCTTGAGGTAGTGGGCGACAACCGCGTGCGCTTGTCTGCTCATTGGACTATGAATATTGCTGCCGGATTTATTACCAACGAGTTATGGGTTAAGCAAGAAACTGGCCAGTGGCAAATCCAACAGGATGACTTTGAAGTAGCGGGTCCAGGTGGTATTGCTGACTTTGTGAGCCTGTTTCATGCCAACTTGACTGGATGGTTTTCCGGCTCCTCGGATGCAGTTACCACGTGGGCATGGTTAGACTATGCGTGCCCGGACAATTTGGTTTTGGTGTACCCCAGCGGCACGACTCTAACCGGTGCAGAATTCTTGCAGAGCATAAGAAATCACCCTCGTGACAATGAGCAGTTTCTAGCGGTGGTTGAGCAAATTAACGTATTGTCTGAATCAGCCAGCGAAGGCGTTGTCTCTTATGTTGAGGTCCAAAGCGGGGCGGCGAATTCCAGCCTAGAAAATAGGCGTTCGGCCCTTGGGTTAGTGCACAAAGGCTCTCATGGATGGCGCTGGCGTCATATTCAAGAAACTGCTTTAGATTGAACTGGTTCTGTTAATGCCGTCATAAAGCGCCAAAATAGGTCTACGCAAAAGCGCCGCATAAACCTCCGGTAACGTTAGCCCCAGCTTCTTTTGCGGAAACTGTTCCTCATTGCTCCAACTTGGTATTGTAGAAAGCACCGGTGAAATTCTGTGCGTGCGAATTGCTGAAGGTGGTGAGTCATGCTGCCTCCTTTAAAATCAGTTAAGTGCTAGGATTTAAGCGCCAAAGAAGCATAAGAAAGCAAAAGTAGAAAAAAGCAAAATCAGAGGCCAGCTATGAAACTATACACCGTACCAGCAGCTCCCAATCCCACCAAAGTGATGCTCTATATTGCAGAGCGAGAAGCTTCTGGTAGCTCATTAAATATAGAGCAGGTGCGGGTGAATACGCTTAAGGGGGAGCAAAATTCCCCAGAGCATTTACGTCGTAACCGCTTTGGCGCACTGCCAGTATTGGAGTTGGACGATGGCCGCTATTTAACTGAATCCTTAAGCATTATAGATTTCCTTGAAGAAAAGTTTCCTGAAAATAATATGCTTGGTTCTAATCCGGCAGAGCGCAGTTTTGCGCGTGAGTTAGAGCGCATTGTGGAGCTGCGTGTAGCAACACCCCTAGCTCGCTACGTACACGTTACTAATTCGCCATTTGGCTTGCCTGCAGACCCCAAAGCCGCCGCGGAGATTGAGGCCAGTCTGCCAAAAGCTTTAGGTTTTATAGAAGAGTTACTCGGTGACGGGCGCAATTTGTTGATGGGTGAGCAGGTGTCTATAGCTGACTGCACATTACAAAGTGGCTTGCAATTTGCCCGCTTCGGTAAGGCTGAAGTAATAGGCGACTATCCAAATATCCAAGCATGGGACCAAGCTTATCGGGCTCGGACCGCCGCTTTAGCAGTACTTAAGTTCTAGGCTTACTTGGCTGGCCAGTATTGATCTTTGAGCAAGCGCTTATAGAGTTTGCCGGTGGGCAGTCGAGGTAGCTCGTCAAGAAAATCCACTGATCGTGGAATCTTGTAGCCGGCCAAATTGTCTTTGGCGTAAGCAATAATTTCTTCGGCGAGCAATTCATTGCCAACTATGCCTGGCATAGGCTGCACTACTGCTTTTACCTCTTCGCCAAAGTCTGCGTTGGGTACACCAAAAACAGCAACATCCTGAACGCTATCGTGCATGATTAAGGCATCTTCAATTTCTCTTGGGTAGATGTTCACGCCGCCAGAAATAATCATGTAAGCCTTTCTGTCCGTTAGAAATAGAAAACCACCTTCATTCAGATAGCCAACGTCTCCCAAAGAGGTCCAGTTGCTATGTATCGGGTGGGTAGCCCCGGAAGTCTTTTCTGGCGCATTATGATATTCAAAGTTGCGTTCTGGCTGTTCGAAATAAATCATGCCCTCGTCACCTTGGGCTTGTTCGACACCTTCTTCGTCGCAAATATGTAGCACGCCGGTATGGGCTCTGCCTACCGAACCAGGGTTAGCCAACCAGTCTTGCGGGCCGATAATGGTTGACCCATTGCGTTCTGTGCCGGCGTAGTATTCCCATAAGATGGGTCCCCACCAATTCATCATTTGATGCTTTATCTCCGCTGGGCATGGTGCGGCAGCGTGGATGGCGCATTGGTGGCTACTCAGATCATATTTAGATTTGCTTTCGTCTTCTAGTTTCAGCATGCGGATAAACATGGTTGGCACCCATTGAGAGTGGGTAACTTGATACTGCTGAATGTATTGTAAGGCTTGCTCTGGGTCGAAGCGCTCCATCATTACCACGCTGCCACCCAAGGCCAATGAGCGCATGCAATAGCCAAATGGCGCTGCGTGATAGAGCGGGGCAGGCGAAAGATAAATGGTGTCTGCATTAAGCCCGTAAGGGTTGTTCGGTTCTACGCCAGGTATGCCTTCACTAACGTGTAATCCCGACAAGGGACGTTTGATCCCTTTGGGTTGGCCAGTTGTACCAGAGCTATAGAGCATGCTGTCGCCAGAAGGTTCATCAGCCAGGGGTGTGGTTTTTTGTTGCTGTACCGCTGCAAAATAGTCCTCATATCCAGCGACCGAATCACCGCGAATAAAACGGTGTTGGCAATTTGGAATCATTGGCAAAAGCTCAGCTGTAATTGCCAGATTGCTAGAGGTAAAGAGTACTTTGCTACCTGAATCGTTAACTATATAAGCGGCTTCTTCGGCGGTCAGATAGCGATTGATACAGGTGATGTACAAACCGGACCGATAAGCACCCCACGCAATTTCAAAGAACGAGAGATGGTTTTCCATAAGTAGCGAAATATGATCGCCTGCTTTAAGCCCACGAGACTTCAGCAGGTTGGCGACTTGATTAGAGCGATGATCTAGCTCCAACCAGGTAATTTCCTCACCAGTAGCGGCATGTATGAGCGCGGGGGTGTTTGGTTTTACCTTCGACCAGTGACCTGGATACATAGAAAATCCTTAGTTATATTTTTGTAGGTTGTCTCTTAGTTTTGTGGGCGCTGGCGGCGTTATACATTGCTAGATGCTGCGCAAAGTTTAAGCAGGCGGTTAGTGCTCTGTTAAAGTGTTGCTCAAGCTCTTTGCTCAAGCTCCTTGCTAATGCTCCTCGTTAAAGCACTTCACCTGCTATGACTTCCAGTGCTTCAGGTTGTCGGCAACCCAGCAGCATTGAGGCTACGCGGCCATGATTGCCAGCAGTTTTCCAGCGTTGTAGGCGTTCTTTAATGCGCTCAGCCGGGCCAACCAAATGACATGCGTCAATGAGTTCTGCGGGTACAGCTGCTGCCGCTTCGTCTTTGCGTCCAGCCAAGAATAGATCTTGTATCTTTACCGCCGCATCTTCAAAACCCAATGCCTTGGCGTAGTTGTTATAAAAGTTCTTGTCGCGCGCGCCCATGCCGCCAATGTACAGGGCCATGTTTGCGCGGATAGGCATCATGCACTTCTCTACATCATCGCCCATAGACACCGTCACAAAGGGCGATACCTCAAATTGAGACATGTCTTTATCACCGGCGTTGTTGAAGCCTTCCTGGATAGGTCCGGAAAATACATCGTGTTTTTCGGGGTCCATCCAAATTGGGAAGAAACCGTCACACACTTCTGCCGCGGCAGCTACGCCTTTGGGTGTTATGTTGGCAGCGAAAATTGGAATGTCCTCTTCGCAATGCAAAATGCTCTTTAGCGGTTTACCAAGACCTGTGGCGCCTGCGCCGGTAAAGGGCAGTTGATATAACTCACCTTCAAAGCTTAATGGGCCTTCACGCTTAAAAATCTGTTTCATGATTTTTACGTATTCTTTAAGTCGCGTGACAGGTTTGCCATAAGGAACACCGTGCCAGCCTTCTACCACTTGGGGGCCAGATGCGCCTAGGCCAACTATAAAACGGCCACCAGAGAGTTCGGCAAGGCTCATAGCTGTCATAGCTGACATTGCCGGCGAACGTGCGGGCATTTGCATAATTGCAGTACCCACTTTAATTTTATCTGTGTGGGCAAGCATCCATGTGGCTGGTGTCACGGCATCGCCACCCCATGCTTCCGCAGTCCATACTGAATCGAAGCCCAATGCCTCAGCATGTTTAACCACTTCTAGATTCACTTTGACCCGTGGGCCAATGTTTCCTGCCAATAGACCTAGTTTCATATTCTTCTCCTCTGGGTTTGTGCAGATTCTTTGTGTCGGTAAATAACCTTGGTTAAAGGCCAATACGCGTTGCAGTGCTGTGGTTTACGCCGCATCACCTTGAGCTAACATTTTTTCGTTCATTTCTTGGGTGTCGGCTAAATCTCCGCGCATTGTTCGTGAACCCCAAAAATAATGGCACGCCGCCCATACGTTAACCATTACAGCAGCGACCATAGCGTAGCGTATTGATTCACTGCCAAAGTCTGGGGCCAAAGTGTCGCTCAGGATACCTATTAAATAAGGACCAAGACCCATGCCAATAAGATTAAGTACAAACAGTAATATTGCGGAGGCCACGGCTCGCATGCGTAGTGAAACCAGCGCTTGAGTCATCGCAAACGATGGTCCTAGATATGCGGCGCCCAAAATGGCGACCATCATCAATGAGGCCACTACCACCCACATACCACCATATAAATAGGCAACCAGTTGAAATGGCACCATGATCAGTGTTGCTATGCCCGGAACCCAAAAATACCAACGTTTATCGTCAGTACGGTCCGAGAGCTTGTCTGCAATGTAGCCACCAAAAAACGTACCAATGGCACCAACACCTGCAACGATGGCTAAAATACTGCCAACTTCCGTGAGAGAGACATCATGGATGCGGATGAAAAATGGCGCATTCCAAGTACCTGCGCCATAGCTTACGAAGGCGTGTAACCCCGCCGCAAAAGAAAGGTGTCGAAACGAGGATTTGCTCCAAAGCAGTTTCAGAACGGTCTTTACTGGTGGTGGGGGTGGGGTCTGAATAGGCGCTACAGGGGGCTGGTCGAGCTTTACGTCTGACATGCCTCTTGGCGGTTCGCGTAGGGTAAACCAAACTACGAGTGCAAAGAGAATGCCGGGTATGCCTACTAAATAGAAAGTGTTGCGCCAACCAACGGCATCAGCCCCCCAGCCGCCAACAAAGCTACCGATCATTGTGCCAATAGGAATGCCCAATGCATATATTGATAGGGCGGTGGCGCGAGTTTCTATCGGGAAATAGTCGGAAATTAAGGAATGGCTTGGTGGGCTTGCCCCGGCCTCTCCAATACCCACACCGATGCGTGCAAGTAACAGCGTTATAAAGTTGTTGGCAAGGCCGCAGAAGGCGGTCATCGCGCTCCAAATTATCATAGATACAGCGAGAATTTTTACTCTGCTGCGACGGTCGGCTAATGCTGCGATAGGAATACCTACGAAGGTATAAAAAACAGCAAAGGCTAAACCGCCAAGAAATCCTAGTTGGGAATCCGTGAGCACTAATTCCAGCTTAATGGGCTCGAGTAACAGGGCCAAGATGGACCTGTCGACAAAATTAATCACATACCCAACGAGAAGGATCCCTAGTGCGTACTTCCGATAGTTCGGCCCAAATTTGGTTGGCTCAGACAAAACGATTCCCCTCGTTTATTGTTATTGATTACTGTTTAGTTGTGGCCTTTAGCTAAGGTGTTCGAGTCGATAACCACCATTGCATTGTTTGTGAAACCAGTTGTGCAGCATCTTGCTGGACAAAGTGCCCTGCGTTTGGCTCTGTGACGATGGTGACATCGTTATCTATCCAATCCCATGTATTGTTCAAGCCATTGGAGTGTAGTGCTGTATCTTTTAACCCGTGGAAGATGAGTACGGGCATGGGCAGGCGTGGTGTGCCATTGGCATCTGCGACTGGGCTGGGGTTATCAGTTGACGGATAGTTGGCTTTATAGAAATTCAACATGCCAGCAAAGCTACTGCGCTTAAACGCTTCGATATAATGGTTACGATCTTTTTCGTCTTTTACCCAACCTGCCAATCCTGCAGCGGACATTGGCCCGCCAAACATTATGTCTTGGTCAGTGGGCGAGCCCTTAATGAAGCTTCGCGCATAGGCGCTATTTTTTTGTTGTTCTTTGTTTGTTGCGAGTTCTCTTGCCATACCACTGGGGTGGGGGAGGTTTAAAATGACCAAGTTATCAACCATTTGGGGTAGGTTAAAAGCCACTTGCCAAGCCACCGCGCCGCCCCAGTCGTGGCCCACCACACTTGCACTTGATGCGCCCTGATGTTTGATCACTGCAGCTACGTCGCCGACCAAATTAGGCATTGCGTAGGCGGTTACGCCTTCAGGTTGGTCGCTGAGGTTATAGCCGCGCTGGTCCATTGCAACAACGGTGAAGTTTTCTTTCAACGCATTGATTTGATGTCGCCAAGTGTACCAATAGTCTGGGAAGCCATGAATCATGACGACTAACGGGCCTTGCCCAGTTTTTACATAGTGGATTTTTACGCCATTGTTGTCTGCGTAACCATGAGTTACTTCTTCAAGTAAATCAGCATTGAGCATTGGGCTGAAAACAGCGGATATAAAGAGAATTAGTTTTTTCATATGTACTTACTCGGCGCTATGAATGCAAAAGGAGGGGGCTACTTAAAGCCAACAAATCGGTATGCGCTTTCATGGTTCATCGCCAACTGCTGGGCCAGTGGCCTTGGCTAGTTGTAATCCCTCGGTCCCAACACTAACACTGGTTTGAAATCCTTAACAGTACTCTACTGTCTTCTTCGCTATATGGGATCGGCAGGTCTGAATGTGGTTTTGGGCAAAGTAAAATGCCCGCGGACTGTAGTTCTATGCAGTGCGGGGCTTGTTGCAAAAATGGCTATTGTCGGGCGTATGCGAGCTAGCGGCGAACTCTACGCTTGAGTCGATCTAACTTTTCTTTCCAAAATTGGAATGCCTCTGGATCACCGCCTCGGTCTGGATGCAGTTGTTGGCACATGCGACGAGCTTCTTGAATTTCTGCAACGGGGATGACCAACTCCAGACCTAGTTCCTTGATTTCTGACGGGCTCAAGGTCTTTACCGGGCTGGCAGCTTCTGGAGGTGAATAAAACCCATGCCACTTTCCCGAGCCTTTAGTGGCATAGGAGACAGGACCAGATAGGCCTAACTTCCATGGATGATTCTTTCCGGGCTTTTTCATAATGGGGTTCTAATCAATTAGGCCGCTAGGCGAAAAATCTACGCAAAACTCTCTTAAGTATAACCATTAGATCTTGTCCAATGGGTCGCTTTCTCTATTTAAGTTAACTTACTTAGATTGAGCAGCGGCCTCTCTTGCCGCGCGTACTTTGTCATTGCTTTGATTAAAAAGGATTTCTTGCCGCGCCTTAGCCTGTGCCTCAGTCAGTTCCTGTTTGCCCAATTCAGCGCCAACTTTACGGCCGGTTTGAACGGCAGGCCGTGATGCAACAAGATCAACCCAGCGTTTAAGATGTGGAAATGTGTGCCAAATATCTTCGTCGATCATGCGGCCGAGCAAAAATGCCCAAGGCCAGGCAGCCATATCGGCAATTGAGTAGTCTTCACCGGCTAGGTAGGTATTAGCAGATAACTGGGCATCCATTACGCCACTAAGCCGGTCTACTTCACCCATGAACCTCTTCACCCCATATTCTAATTTACTGGGGTCGTCGGTAATGTTGCGAGCATAATTTTTGAAGTGGTTGGCGTTACCCATCATTGGTCCAAGGTTGGCCATTTGCCAATGCACCCATTGCAGGACTTTGTAACGCTCTGCCCCTCGCTCGCCACCTATTGAAGGGAGGAATTTGCCAGTTTTGTCAGCCAAATATTCCAGGATAGCGCCAGATTCAAATAGGCCAATTGCTTCACCGCCGCCCTCTGGCGCGTGGTCTACAATTGCAGGCATTCGATTGTTTGGGCTAATTCGCAGAAAGTCGGGTTTGAATTGATCGCCGCCACCGATATCGATGGGCACTAAGTTATAATCTAGTCCACACTCTTCCAGCATAATTGTGACTTTCCAGCCGTTGGGTGTCGGCCAGTAGTGGCAATCAATCATTGTTCTATCCCCATTTGAAAATTCGCATTAGCGGCGCACTAGTCCGGTAAATTTTGATGCTCTGCGAGTCTAGGTTAATTGAAATTAATTTGTTGCGAAAGTTGCGGTGTCAGGGAGCGGTTAATCCTCAACCTACCTTCAACATAGCTATGCTTTATAACTATGCTTTTGGTTTGAGTTGCAGTTTTGCCCAGCGATCAACCTCGGTACGCTGATAGTACCCCTATCTAACAGGCATGATATAAAGGCTTGAAATCAGATTTGCTTAAAGGAGTGGGGAAGCGATGACAACTACAGATAAACAACAAAATTCGGCGCGTTTGGCGGGTAAAACTGCAGTGATTACAGGTGGCGCAAGTGGTATGGGTAAATCCACGGTGCTACGGTTTTTAGCTGAAGGCGCAAATGTAGTGATTGCCGATTTCAATCACGAAACAGGTGCAGGAGTAATTGCTCATGCAACGGAATTGGGCTTTGCCGAGAATGTTCTATTTATTCCTACGGATGTAGCAGTTGAGAGTGATGTAGAGGCCGCCCTTAATGCGGCGCTAGAGACCTATGGCAGGCTAGATATTGTATTCAATAACGCTGGTGTGGGTGGCGCAATTGGTCCCTTGACCGAAACCACCACAGCTTCCTGGGACTACACAATGGATGTTGTGGCTAAAGGTGTGTTTCTTGGCATTAAGCACGCTGCGGCAATTATGCGTGCTCAGGGCGCGGGTGGTTCAATTATTAATACAGCATCTATTGCCGCACTCAGCGGAGATGCAGGACCGTTAGTATATTCCGCCGCTAAAGCTGCTGTGGTGAGCATGACCAAATCTGCAGCAGTAGAGCTTGCCGCAGATCACATTCGCGTTAATGCCATTTGCCCAGGCTTTATTGCCACACCCTTAGCAGATGGCGGTAAGCCCGAGCGTACTAAAGAGAGTTTTAGTCGAGCACAACCTTGGCCCGAATATGGCCAGGGCGACCATATTGCTGGCGCAGCGTTATTTTTTGCCTGCGATGACTCGATCTTTGTCACCGGCGATGCGTTGGTGGTAGATGGTGGACTAACTGCGGCTGGCCCGGAATTGTCACGTAAATTCCCGCATACCTCTGGGCGTAATTCAAAATTTGCTGGTGTAACAAAAGGTAGTACAGGTGAAAAACCAGAACTGAAGAAGCTGTAGATTTGTTGCGATAGGCTAACTAGCAAAGAGTTTGGAATATGAGTTTGAGTCAAAGCAGTAATGAAAGCGCAAGGCCTCTATCGATTGCTGGAACGCCCGCAGCTACGCCACTGGGTTACTACAGTTGGACCTTTGGTCAGTGCGCGCGTGATCCATTTTATATCGCGGTAGTGATTTATATCTTCTTCCCTTACTTTAGTAATGTGGTGGTGGGCGATCCAATTAGAGGACAGTCACTAATTGGTTATCTGAACGCAACAGCTGGCGTGATCATGGCGCTTACGATTCCGTTTTTAGGTGCAATAGCTGATAAAGGCGGGCGGAAAAAACCTTGGCTTGCCGCAACCGTTGTATTGATTGGCTTGGGTGCTATTGCATTGTGGTGGGTGAAGCCCGCTGACGCTGGATTCAGTGTTATGCAAAGTTTAGCGGTATTACTAGTGATACTCGTGGTGTTTGCTTATTCTGAAGTTTTTCATAACGCCATGTTGCCGGGTATTGCCCCCGTGGAAAAAGCCGGTGTCATTTCGGGGATAGCCTATTCGTTGGGTAATTTCGGCGGCCTCTCGCTTATGCTCTTTGTATTATTTGCGTTTGCTTTACCCGGCACCCAAGACTGGGCCTTTTTGCCTGTGCAGCCTTTGTTTGGTTTAGACCAAGCCAGTCACGAGCATGACCGCATTGTGGGTCCAATTGCAGGCGTGTGGGTACTGTTGTTTTCATTGCCGGTATTACTTTTTACCCCGGACGGTAAACCGTCATCACTCGGCGTAACTCAGGTGGTGAAGTCTGGTATTAAGGATGTAATTGAAACCGTTAAGCAGCTTAAACACTATGCCAATATTGCCCGTTATCTCTTGGCGCGTATGTTTTACTTCGACGGTATGGTTGGTGTTCTGGTTTTTGGCGGCATTTATGCTTCCGGGACTTTTCAATGGGGTTCAACGGTACTTTTAATTTTTGGCTTGTTTACAAGTTTGTCTGCAATGATTGGCGCATATTTGGGGGGCATACTGGACGATAAACTAGGATCAATGAAAACACTGAAGATAGCCGTTGGTATGAGTTCAATTGTTTTGCTGACATTAGTCTCCTACCAACCGGATAGTATCTTTTTCATTGTTCCAGTTTCAGTGGAGCCCGTTTGGAGTTTTCCCTATTTTAATACCGTTGCTGAAATTGCCTATTTTGCTACCAACCAAATTTTCGCGCTCTTTTTTGTTACTGGGTTGTCTGCGTCGAGAACTTTGATGGCGCGAATCTCGCCCCCTGAAATGGCCGCGCAGTTTTTTGGCCTTTACGGACTAAGCGGGTCAGTAACAGCGTTTCTTGCGCCCTTACTGGTCGCCACCACTACAACGTATTTTCAGTCTCAAAGAGCAGGGTTTGCTTCGCTCATTACACTAATGCTACTTGGCGGAACTATGTTGTTCTGGGTGAAAGAAACTCAATCTAGTGTTGCGCCGAAACGTTAACTTGCTAACGAGGATATTGCCTGCAGGTTGTAAGGCTGTTATTCACGTGGTCGCTGGCTGGTCGTAATGTCACTGGCCTGCCAGCCATAACGTACTGATTTTGCTTCTATGGTGTTGGCGTCAATGGGTTGGCGGTATAGCTCCCAACTCTGGGCTTTTGTAGCAGAGTTTGCTTCGGCAGGGCTTTCACTAATGATCCGGTAGCCAACGCTTGCACCAATCGGACTGGTGATAACTGCCTTCCCATTTATCCAAGTAATTTGTGCAGGAGGTGTTTTGGGTATTTCTCCAGCCAGCAAAAACCTGTCACGCATTTTATTTTCTGGTTCTCTGCCAGTGTCACCCACCTTATCAATAAACTCATTTAGGGCTTTGTCCATAGACCTAACTATATGGGCTAGCTGTGGTGCCTGTGCCAAATTGTTCAGCTCGTAGGGATCTTCCTTCAGGTCGTATAACTGTTTGCGACCGGTAGGTAAAAACCATGCGTTTTGGTGGGGTGGTAATGTTCCCGACACAAAAGCTGACCGCCAAGCCCGAGTCATATCCAAATTGTCTCTATATGCCAAAGGGTGACCGCCTGTTACTTAGGGGTAGTCACTGCGAATATACTTGTAGCGATGACTGCGAATGGCACGTTGTTTGTCTATAACTTCGTCAATTCGATCTCTTGACGCGTAAATGTACTGTCTCTTAGTGTACTTTGGACTGCCTTTGTTGGCGTTGTGCAAAAAATTCCTACCGTGTAGATAGTCCGGCGGACTGATTCCTGCTAAGCCTAAAATTGTTGGCGCTAGATCAACAAAGCTAATGAGTTGGCCGGTAAGCTCGCGATGACGTGCCGAGGTTTTGGTTTGAGTGAGTTTGTTAAGCACGGCTAAGTGTTGCTTGGCTAATTTTTCTGGCACATAAATAATCATTGGTACATGGATGCCAGTGTCTAATAACTCCCTCTTTGCTCGGGGTAGGCCGTCACCATGATCAGTAGTCCAGATAATGATGGTGGAGTCGGCTAAATTGTCTTTTTCAAGGGCCGTCAGAATTGCTCCCACCTTGCTGTCCATGGCATGAATATTGTCGTAGTGCCTTGCAATGTCCTGGCGAATTTCTGCAAGGTCAGGGTAATAGGGCGGTAGCTGAATCTGCTTGGGGTCGGTTGTGCTTGCTGGGACTAACTGCAAGCCATGGCGGAACTTTTGGGTATTTGCATGGCTTTGGCTGTAAGGTTTGCCAGTAGGACGCATTACGCCGCTTTCATGAGTTTCAAGAAAGTTGATCAGCGCAAAGAAGGGCTGCCCGTTTTTTCTCTTGCGCCAAGGTGCCGCCTGCACATTATTCGGAAAGTCACCGAGGTCACCCTGTGCATCCCAAATAGTAAACGGACCGCTACCGTTGTTAATGCCACTGAACTGATAATCTAATTTGCGGTCGGTAAAAGTAAAGTAGCCGTTGCCGCGTAAAATTTCTGGGAATGCTCTGAGCTCTTTTGGGGGCAGTGCTAGGTATGGTCCAAGAGGGCCGGTGGAGGTGCGCATGTTTTGTGCGCCAAAACTGATCTGATGTTGACCCGTAATGAGCGCAGCGCGACTGGGCGCGCAGACTCCTGCCGTAGTAAATACTTGGCTGAAACGCGCGCCGCGTCTGGCCAGTTCATCTAAGTTGGGTGTATGCGCTACAGTGTCACCATAGCTACCAATTCTGGGCCCTAGGTCTTCCGCCACCAAGAGAAGAATATTCGGCGCTTCCCCTGCATTGCTGGCATTCGCCGTAGTCAGCAATACTGTCAAAATCATGCTCGTCAGGGCTGTTTTGGCTAGTGCAGTCCTAGTGAGTTGCTTTAGATTTTGCGTATGCATCTTAAATTGCTCGTTGTATTGGGATGGCCTGGGTACAAAAATCTAGGCTATAAAAACTCTGCCTTAGAGATACAGCATAGACAATAGATAGCTTAGGGTAACCCACATGATTAGTGTGAGTGGTAAACCTACTTTGACAAAATCGCCAAAGGTATAGTTGCCTGCGCTCATAACCAGAAGGTTAGTTTTATATGCCATCGGCGTGGCGTAACTCATGTTTGCGCCAAATAGAACTGCCAGTACAAAAGCCTCTGGAGGCAGTTGCAAATGAGTCGCTATGCCTACTGCGATAGGCGTACCTATAACGGCCGCAGCATTGTTAGATACCACATTGGTCAGAACGGCCAAAAGCAACATTAGTGCGGATAAGATGATTGCTGGGCTTGCTCCATAGGTGGCAAATAAAAATACTTCGGTTAGATAAACGGTTGCACCTGTTTTTTGTAGTGCCATGCCCAAGGCTAGGCTTGCCGCTACGACAAAATAAACTGACGGGCTAACCGCGCGAATCGCAGCGCCGGTGCTCAGACATCGGGTTAACAACATGGCAGCTGTACCTGTTAATGCCGCTACAGCTATGGGTAGCACGCCGCTGCCAGCTAACGCTACGACAATGATTATGATGGCTAATGCTATGGGTGCTTTCGCAGTCTTGGGTAATATTGTACTGCCATCTAGCACTAAGAACTCAGTAGAGCTTTTAAGTTCGCTGACTTGGTTTTTTGCGCCCTGTAGTAATAGAACATCACCAGGTCTAAGGACTACTTGTTGAATTTCTTGGTTTGCTTGCCATATATCTTTGCCAGCTCTGTGCAGGGCTAATACCACTAGCTGGTGCTGCTGAATAAAGTGAATTTCTCCTAAATTGGCTTGATCTAGGCTGGAGCCTTGCACAACAGCTACTTCAACTAGGGTTTGATCTTCGGCGGTTAGAGGGTGCTCTGTAGAGACCGGGGCATCGGTATTTTGGTATTGAGTTTCTGCATCAGCGTTGTGCTGCTCTGTCGTTGCGGTAAACAGCAAGCCTTCCAATGCATCCTCATACTGCTTGAGGTTTTGCGGGGTATCTCTTATCCGTAAACGATCTCCCGCAGCGAGCACCAAGTCTGGAAGCGGCATGACAATGGTGTCGTGCCTTAGAATTCGCTGTACCTGCATAGTTGGTCCCGCAGCGGTTCTCGCTTCAGCAAATGTCTTACCGACCATGTGACTTTCTTCACCGATTTGTAGCCGAGCTTCAAATAACCTTGGAGAGTGGTTAGTCAGTTGGGAGCTTCTGTCGGGTAACAGCCTTGGTGCGATTAGCCACAGGTAGAGGACGGCAACGCCGCTGGACAACAATGCCGGTACAGCAAAGTCAAACATACCAAATTCTTTAAGGCCAAGATCTTGAGCTATGCTGACAACTAACAAGTTAGTCGAGGTGCCAATGGTGGTTGCCATGCCGCCGACCAAAGTTGCAAAACCCATAGGCATTAGGACTTTGGAGGGTGACTTGTTGGTGCGCAGACACACGCTAATCAGTATTGGCAATAACAGTACAACTATTGGTGTGTTGTTGACGAAGGCAGATAGTACACCACCTACTATTAAGGTTAGTAAAAGGGAAAAAACCGGTGCTTTGCCCCATAAACCGGACAATAGTCGGCCTACGGGTTCAAGAGCGCCGGTTTGCACTAAACCTTGACCCAAGACCATGAGGGCGCAAACACTTATCAGGGCTTCGTGGGCTAAGCCAGCAAAAAAATCTGTCGCCTCCACATCTTGGAAGGGCGCAATGGCGAAGCCAAGTACGATGATGCCAAGTAGACATAAGGCAGTGATCTCAAGTTTGAGTTGTTCTTTGCTGAAGAGCACAAGTGCGACCACTGTTAATGCCATCATCGCTATGGCATGTGGGTTGGGTAGCTGTGGCATTTCAATCATTTGTCATCCTGGTTGGGCAAACGTCTATCGGGCAAGACTCAGCCTACTGCGGATAGCTATTTAGATCCATGGGGGTACTTTGTGCCATATTGTACTAGAGCGTACTGGGCTATCAGGTGTCAGGGGTGATAAAGTAGGCGCCGTTGCGACTAAGTATGTTTTTACTCTTAGTATGGCTGAGGTAGCTTGCTGGATATGCCGGTATTCGATAATCGATAGATGCGGCAGCAAAGCCAGCAAAAAATAGATCTAAGTAGTTCAAGGAAAGGGAAAGTAGTTCCATGTCAGAAACTCAAGTTGAAGAGGTAGAAAAAGACGATCTGTACAAGGTCCGTCACAGTTTGGCACATGTCTTAGCCCAGGCTGTTTTGGAAATACGCCCGGGTAGTACCCTTGGCTTTGGCCCGCCCATCAGTGACGGCTTTTATTACGACTTCATTTTGTCGGAGCCACTCACCGAAGAAGACTTTCCTGCGTTGATGCAGAAGATGAAGAAGATCATTAAGAAAGGTCAGCGATTTGATCGAGAGGATCTTTCGGCGGCAGATGGTCTTTCCCGGATCGGTGAAATGGGCGAACCGTACAAAATGGAATACGGCGCTGAACTGATAGAAAAGAATAACTTGGAAACTTTGTCTTTTTATCGCAACGGGCCATTCTTAGATATGTGCGAAGGACCTCATGTCCACACCACAAAAGATATTCCTAGAGATGCATTTAAATTGCGCAGTGTCGCCGGTGCTTATTGGCGCGGTAATTCTGACAATGTGATGATGACGCGGATTTACGCATGGGCATTTTTAGATAAGGAAACCTTAGATGCTCACGTGAGTGCCTATGAAGAGGCCCAAGCCAGGGACCACAAAAAACTAGGTCGAGAGCTAGGCATTTACACTATTGATAACGATATTGGTAAAGGCCTGCCTTTATGGTTGCCTAATGGCACCATTATTCGCGATGAGTTGGAAAACCTTGCTAAGGAACTTGAGTTCAAAGCGGGCTATTCCAGAGTGGCGACTCCCCACTTAGCTAAGGAATCTTTGTATCACACCACCGGGCACCTACCTTACTACGCTGAGGATATGTATCCGCCTATGGAGCTATTAGAATCAGCCCTAGATGACGAGAGCGATGAGGGCGGCAGCGGTGAACGCTTGGTCAAAGAGTCTTATCGTTTGCGGCCCATGAATTGCCCACATCATCATAAAGTTTTTTCTGCCGAACCCCGCAGCTATAGAGACTTACCAATACGACTGGCTGAGTATGGTCAGGTCTATCGGTTTGAAGATTCCGGAGCGGTGAGTGGGTTGGTGCGGGTGCGCGGTATGTGTATGAACGATGCGCATATCTATTGCACGAAGGAGCAGATAAAGGACGAGTTCAAAGCGGTTATGGCCATGTACCAAGAGGCTTATGGGATTCTTGGCTTGGATAAGTTCCATGTTCGTCTTTCGAAGTGGGATCCTGAAGATCCTAAGGGCAAAGAAAAGTTTGTTGATAACCCGCAAGCTTGGCGCGACTCTGAACAGGTACTTGAAGAGGTACTGAATGAACTGGCCATCGACTATCAGGTTGGCCTAGGCGAGGGTGCATTTTACGGCCCTAAGATAGACATTCAGTTCAGCACAGTGACTGGGCGAGAAGAGTCTGTATCAACCGTGCAGTTAGACTTTGCTGTGCCGGGTCGTATGGGCTTGAAGTACGTGGGTTCAGATGGCGAAGAACATACGCCGTTTTGTATTCACCGTGCACCGTTTAGTACCCATGAGCGTATGGTCGCTTTTTTGATCGAACACTTTGCTGGGGCTTTCCCAACATGGCTTGCGCCTATTCAAGTTCAGCTACTGACCGTGTCGGAACAATATGATGACTATGCGAATGAAATAGTGGCACGCCTGCGTAACCAAATGGTTCGCGCTGAATTGGCTCCGTCCAACGATACCCTGCCCAAGAAGATACGCCAGGGCGCAACGCGCAAAATTCCTAATCTATTGATTATCGGGGAGCGTGAAGTGGCAGATGGTACCGTCACTCTGCGCAGATACGGACACCAACAGCAGCAAACCTTTGCAATGGCTGATTTTGAACACAGATTAGTCGACGCAATCAAACGACGCTTACCTGAAGTAGACGCAGACTAGGGTTGCATAGTCCTTTTGGTTCCTCTAGCTCCTCTAGCTTCCTTAGCTCCTCTAGCTCCGTCGCCTCTACTTTTGTAGGGGCTTATTTAGGGATTATTTAGGTCTTGCTTAGAGGCTGAAGCACTGGGCGCTGATAGAAAGCGTTTAAGGCCTAGTATTGGGCACCTTCTCTCTCAAAAGGTCTTGGTACTCCTTGGCTAGAACCTGCCGCTACTATAGGCGCTGGGGTAGCGGGTGTTCGCACATCAGCAAAGTCTGCTAGCACGCGCCCGGCTTCACGCAATAATGGGTCTTCGCTGACTTCTTCTATGACATCTTCAGTTTCTGCAACTTCGGTAGTTTCTTGAGCTACGAGATTATCGTCGTTTAACGCTTCTTGCGTATCATCCTCTGCTGAACTTGCCGCTAACTCTTTGGCTTCATTTTCGGCTTTTTGCATTTCTTCTAACGCATCTAATGTCTCAGCTGTCGCTTTGCCGATAGCACTACGCAGTGTATTTTCTAAGTTTAGCCGCCAAATATCGTCTTCTGCTCTCTCTGCGCGACGACGCTCCTCATTAAGAGATAAAAGTTCTTGCGACGACTTTTCTTGACTGCGCTGGCTTAAAGCTCGGTAGTACTTGAAGTGCGGGTCATTAGCCGCGCGGCTATCGTGCCGACTTTGAAGGTTTGGTACGAGATCTGTCAGGCTGCTTACTGGACGAAAGTTAGCTGGCCTTATTTTATCTGCAAGCATCGCGCCGTCTAAAGTGCTCTCACCGATGAGGTCGTTGTCCATTAGAGCTGGAAACACGATGTCCGGCATCACTCCTTGGTGCTGAGTACTTTGCCCAGAAATTCTATAAAATTTTGCCGTGGTGAGTTTTAGCTGGCCGCGGTTTAGCGGCACAAGCTGCTGAACTGTGCCTTTGCCGAAAGTTTGGTTGCCGATGACCAATGCACGGCCATAGTCCTGTAATGCGCCAGCAAAAATCTCTGAAGCTGAGGCCGAAAGGCGGTTAACCATAACTGCCATAGGACCGTCCCAGGCGATTTCAGTATTGTTGTCGCTGAGAACACTGGCTCTGCGTCTAGCGGATTTTACTTGAACTGTGGGGCCGGAGCGGATAAATAAACCAGTTAAGGTATCCGCCTCTTGTAAGGAGCCTCCGCCATTGCTGCGCAGATCTATAATCAGACCTTCAATGTTTTCTTTTTTTAGGTTTTCCAATAAGCGGCGGACATCTCTAGTGGTGCTGCGGTAATTTTTGTCGCCCTTTTGCTGTGCTGCAAAATCTGCGTAGAAAGCTGGGATCTCGATTACCCCAATAAGGCGCTTTTCCTCGTCGCCCAGAGTAATGGTTTTAGCCTTTGCAGCCTGCTCTTCTAGTTTGATCTTATTGCGTACAATTGTGATGTTTTTACTTTCAGTTTCTTTGCCGATGGCGGTTTCTATGCTCAGGCGTACTGTTGTGTCCTTCGGTCCTCTGATGAGTTCTACTACATCGTCTAACCTCCACCCAACCACATCTATAAGTGGTCCCTGAGTACCTTGGCCCACTGCTATTATTTTGTCAGCGGGTTTGAGTTCTCCGCCTTTGTCTGCTGGCCCGGCGGGTACTAGGCGAACCACCTCTACTGTGTCGTCCTCTGTTCTTAATACTGCGCCAATGCCGTCAAGAGAAAGCGACATATTGATGTTGAAGTTGTCAGATGTACGAGGAGACAAGTAGGTGGTATGGGGGTCATAGGTTTGGGTAAATGAAGTCATGTAGGTTTGGAACGCGTCTTCGCTCTTGTTGCGAACCGAAAATTTTAGTTGGTTGCGGTAGCGTTTTCTCAGCTGTTCAGCAATTTCTTCAAGGGGTTTGTCGTTCAATTTCATTGTCAGTACTTGTGCTTTCAAGCGCTTGCGCCAAAGGTCATCATGAGCGGTCGAGCCAGCTGACGACTCAGCCTCTTCACGATCAATTAAAATTGACTCATCCCGACTAAAGTCTAAGTTTGCTAAGCCATTATCTATCAGCCCTATAACGTAATTCAGCCTGTCCACCACACGTTCTTGGAAGCGATTAAATATTAGGAACGCTGGATCCAGATTGCCCCTTTTCAATGCATCGTCCAGACGAAATCTATATTTTTCGAAATCTGCTAGATCGGCTTGGGTGAAATAGTAGTGGCCGGGATCTAGGGCTGCCAAGTACTTGTCGAAGACCTGCTCAGATAATTCATCATTTACGGTTATGTCGATAAAGTGATTACGCCGCAATTGCTCAACAACAATTAGGCTGGTTCTTGGATGTATGTCTAAGGGCGATAACACGGGAGCTGCGAGAATTTTTTCCTCGACCGCTGCTTTAACACTGTCATCTGTCAAAGATTCGGAGGCAGACTGGGTTGGTATGGTGGTGAGCTCTTCAGCAGCTAAAGCTTGGCTTGCAAAGAAGCCCAAAAAACCGATGAAAACCAGCTTTCGCAAAAAACCAAATACCTCAGAGCAGGTAAGCAAGCTGCGGATGATGAAATTTGTGCTCATAATTTTACAATATCCTAATTGTCTTGAACGTCACTTTTGGGCGCTAAGGGGTCGATAGTTTCATTTATTAACCGAATCCATCGTCTTTTTACCCTGACCTTCCGATAAGTAGTGTGAAATTTCCGACCCGAAGCACACATTATTGGCCCAAAGACGTTATTATCTCCACGAATGTAACCCGCCAATATCCTGGCGGGCAACCTATCCTTTAATACTTACCCTTTAATAGAGATGAATCGAATGAATACAAGATTGGTTTTGATGTTGGGAGCTGTCTCAACCCTATTTATGGCCGGCTGTCAGCCCGGCGCGCAAACTGAGCAAGAAGAAAAATTTAGTCCAGAGTCCAACCTTGACGGTGCGAGCTATATTATTGGCTACTCCCAAGCAAAAAATATTATGGAACAGAGTGAGAGTTTGGTGAGCATGGACGCGTTCATGCGTGGGGCCAGAGACGCCGCTGCAGGTGAAGATTCCCAAGTGCCGATGGAAGAGCAAGAACAATATATGACCGCGCTATCTGAGGCCTTGTTAGAGAAAAAGAATGCTACTGGTGACAATTTCCGTGCTGAAAACTCGGCTCGACCAGAAGTGACCACTTTAGAGTCAGGTTTGCAGTACGAGGTATTAGTTGCAGGAACCGGTGCCAAGCCTAGTGCCGAAGACACTGTAGTGACTCATTATCACGGCACTTTGACCGACGGAACTGTATTTGATAGTTCGGTAGAGCGCGGCTCGCCAGCCACCTTCCCGGTAAATCGTGTTATTCCCGGTTGGACTGAGGCGTTGCAGCTAATGGGCGTGGGTTCAAAATGGCGCCTAGTTATTCCGCCTGAGCTAGCATATGGCGATCGCGGCGCGGGTGGTGCAATTCCGCCAAATTCCACATTAGTATTTGAAGTGGAACTGTTAGAAATTGAGCAGTAACTGTAAATGACGTTTTAAGTCGGCGGATAGCCGCCGACCAAATACATAGGTCTGCAGAGAAGAAATTCTACTCTTCTTCCAAAACAAGATTCAGCCCATGCACTAATGCCGGTAGCTGGCTGTAGTACAAGCGTACTCCTTCTAAATCTAAGCTTTTCAAATCTAAATTGTTGAACTGGGTGCCGCGTAAGTCCGCACCTTGAAGTTTGCAATTCCTTGCTGAAACGTTGAATAACTCACTGTTACTCAAATCTGCATCACTGAGGTCGGCAAAATCTAGCAGACATTCAGTCATCCGGTTATTCGCCAGCTTGCAGCCCACCAAAAACGTGTTGGACAGGTTGGCGTAGGACAAATTGCAGTCGGTTAACGTTAGGGCGGCAAAGTCCATATTGCCCACGGGCATTTTAAAATCCGCTAAAGATAAATCGGCCCCTTGCATCTGACATTCTTTGAACGACAAGTCGTAACCTTGGCAATGGTTGAACAACACCATATTGAGTTCGCATTGACTAAACACCGCCTCGCGCAGAGTTGCCCAAGCGAAACTTGCCGGGTTATCGGAGTCTGTGCTGATGAATTGGCATTGATCAAACTGACAATTTGTTAAATTAGCACTGCGAAACAGGCTGCCGGCGAACTGGCATTTGGTAAACGTGCAGTCGGATAAATCTTGACTGCTGAAATCTTGGTTAGACAAATCTAAGTTTGTATAGCCTTCACCGATGTTGATATCCATTACGCCACTGACCTCCTGAGTAGATCGATTTTAAGTTTACCGTTTAGCAATGTTTAAGAGTACAGGATAGGTGGCTTTATCTTGCGCCCGGCGGTATTAGCAGCGATGCTTGGGGAGAGGAAGGGGAGCGTTTTGACACAATCACAATCTATTTGGCACAACCCTGGGTTTCGCGCCTACTTGGGCTCTACAGGGTTTTCCGGCATGGCTTTGGCTATGCAACAACTGCTTTTGAGTTGGATGCTCATAGGGATTTTGCAATTACCAGCAGATCAGGTTGGCTTGCTGCAAGCCATAATAGGTATTCCGGGCGTATTGTTGATGTTGATGGGCGGCGCTAGTGCAGACCGCAGTGACCCTAGAGAAATGCTGATAAAGGTCTATTTCATTGCGCCAATTCTACCGATATTTCTGATTTTTATGGAAATGTATCAGTGGTTGGGTGTGGCTACTGTAACGATATGGGGCTTAGGTATGAGTGTGGTGCAGTCCTACTCTATGCCAGGCCAACAAGCGATTCTAAATCGTATAACTCGCTCTTCTGTTCAGCAAGGTGTGACTGCTGCTACCGCCATTGGTTTTGTGGTCCAAGTAGTGGGACTAATTCTTGCTGGTCAGATTGATAACTTCGGCATTACGCCTGTGCTTACCCTGCAGGCGGTTGGTCTCGTTTTAGCCGGATTGATGATGATGCGCATCGAACCGGTGGTGCCGGCTGTTACTGCAGCATCTGATACATCGTCCGTACAAGTAATACGTGATGGTCTGGTGGCTACTTATCGCAGCCCAATTATCTTTCATACGCTGTTGATCACGTTTAGCTCCAGCATTTTCAACGCGGGTTCTTTCATCACCGTTTTCCCATTTATCGTGAAACGAATTTACGACGGTGACGCTTGGTTGTTGGCGGTACTTATGGCTGTGTTTTTTGCCGGTGCTACGTTGTCGAATATTATTCTGCTGCGTTATATGCCTCTAAAAGCCCCGGGTAGGTTATTTTTGCTTATGCAATTATCTCGGATACTTGTTATTTATCTGATGTGGATAGAACCGGCATTTTGGGTCATGGTGGTGGCCACAATAGGCTGGGGTTTGAATATGGGCGTGACCACTAATCTGGCTCGGGCGATTGTTCAGGAATCAGCCCCCAATGAATATCTGGGGCGGATTATGTCAGTGTTCAGTGTTGGCATGGTGGGCAGTGCGCCGATAGGGGCTATTATTCTAGGTTGGATGATTGAGCGATTTGGCACGCTTAACGCGCTAATGCCCGCCATGGCACTGTCTCTTATTCTCTTTTTGTATGGTGCGTTTATGTCGCCGGTATGGGGTTATCGCAGTGCGCTGCCCGAAGCTGATGATGCGCTGAACAAAAGTGACGGATAGTCACCCTTAACTGCTGGCTTAGTGGACCTTTCCCCACTAGGCTAGGTCCAATCTAAACCAATTAGAATCTTCGAAATGACTGATTTTATTCGTGATGTGCGTCGGGAATATAAATACGCAACTCTGAGCCGAACCGAGGTTGAAAAGAATCCGCTGGATCAGTTTCGGCGCTGGATTGGTGAGGCGGAAAAAGCGCAAATTCAAGATGTCACAGCTATGGCATTAGCAACAGCGGACGCTAAAGGTCAGCCCTCTGTGCGTATTGTGCTGCTGAAAGGGTTTGACGAAACCGGCTTCAGTTGGTTTTCTGATGGGGGCAGTGAGAAAGGGCTAGCGTTGGCGGGTAATCCTCGCGCCGAGCTGCTGTTTCACTGGCGCGAACTCGACAGGCAAATTCGTATTCGTGGCCAAGTGGTGACTTTGAGCCAAGCTGAGGCGGATGCGTATTTTTATTCTCGCCCTTTGGCTAGCCAATTAGCCGCAGCGACTTCCGCGCAAAGCAGACCGGTGGCTAATCGTGAAGAGTTAGAGTCGCGCTACAAATTGCTTGCAGAAAAACATACTGAGCGTGCGCCCAGACCCGCAGCGTGGGGTGGTTTTAAGCTGCAGCCTGAAGCTTATGAATTTTGGCAGGGGCGAGAAGGTCGGTTGCATGACCGGCTGCATTTTCAGCTTGATGCGAATCAGCAATGGCATCTGCAACGTCTGCAACCCTGAGCGTGCTTAGTCCGGTAATCCTAGTACACGTTTAGCAATAATGTTCAGCTGTACTTCCTTAGTGCCGCCGGCAATGGTCAAAGATTTTTGCTTAAGCCATTCTCGAGTGGTCTCTATCTCCTGCGGTTCAAAGCCCGTATCACCCCAACCAATGCCTTGGGTACCCATTGCCGCTACGAGTATTTCATCGCCCTCTTGAGTAATCAGAGCGTTGGAAAGTTTCACAGCGGAGGAGGCAAATCCCGGCGCGCTGGCGGCGGTTTCTTCAATGACTCGTTTTTGCGTAAGTCGTTGGGCGGTAAATGCAATTTGGTGGTTCAGTAGGCGCGTGCGCAAACTGTTATCGGCGATCTTACCGTCGACTAGTGGACTGTATTTTTGTACTTGCTTAGGCAGAGGGCTGTCACTTGAACGCCCGCCTTGGGAGCCCGAAGTGTTAATGCCCGCATGAGTAGAGCGCTCGAACTGTAATAGACGTTTACCAACGGTCCAACCATTATCTACCCCGCCGATGACGTCACTAGCAGGCGCTATGGCATCTGCAAAATTGGTTTCGTTAAATGGCGATGCACCTGAGAGCAGGCGAACTGGTGTAACTTCGACACCGGGCTGAGACATATCTACAAGTATCAGGCTAATGCCAAGGTGCTGTGGGGCGTCCGGGTTGGTCCGTGCAAGGACAAAAATGTAGTCGCAATGCATGGCATCTGAGGTCCAAACCTTGCGCCCATTGAGAATGTAATGGTCACCTTTTAGTTCTGCCTTACATGCTAAGCTGGCAAGATCAGACCCAGCGCCGGGTTCTGAATAACCCATAGCCCAGCCGCCTTCGCCGCGTGCTATTCCCGGTAGCCAACGAGTTTTTTGTTCGTCCGTACCCATCTCTAAAATAGTTGGACCAATGTAGTTCACGCCGCGGCCTGTCAATGGAGTTCTGGCGTTAATGCGTTTGAGTTCGTCGATCAATATTGGGTACAGGTCTTTATCTAGTCCAGCACCACCATATTCCACGGGCCAGGTGGGTACTGTCCAGCCGCGCTCAGCCATTCGTTCTAACCATAGTTTGCTATCGTTATTGAGCTCTATTTTGCTGCTGCCCCATGGTGTTTGACCCTCGCCACGGGCCCCTGGTGGGCAATTTGCTTCTAGCCAGGCTCTAGTTTCATTTCTAAACGTGTCGGTTTTGTTCATATTCTACTCAACGATATTTCTAGGCCCAGCACAGGAATAAGCCCGCTTTGTTGTTAGTTACACAGAGGCGCAATGCGTTTACCTATCAAAGTAAGGCAAAAGTTCTCAGGGCATTGTTTAGCCCGTAATGTCATATCTGCCGCCGTGATATTTTGCGGGGAGATCGGTTTGCCAACTAGTTTGCTGCTTGAGACCTCTGCATCAGTACACATCACAAATTGATACAGGGCAGGCTCGCGTTGCACTATTTCAGCATATACCGCCTCTAAGGCAGTTGCTTTATCTTCCCAGGCCTGTTGATTGTTAAATTCATCACCCTGTTCTTGGCGCTTTTCTAAGGTTGTAAAGAGCGCATCGGAACGATACCAATATAGTCTAAATACGCCGTCATCGCGCTTTAGTACTGCCCCTTCTTGTATTTGATTGCCTCGATCGTCTGCGGATTGCAGCCAGATCTCGACAAATTCGCCACACAGCTCTTGCGCACCTTGACCAAAACATTTGAGCAATCTAGTACTCGTTATTTTTCTGCTTTCAGGTTTGATCTTTGCCGCGTGCTGATACATATCCGCGCAGCTAGCATCGTGAAATTTGACTAGACCAAATGCGTGGCAGGCCGGCGGGTTGTCGGTAGCACTGGTGGCAAACCATTGATTCAGAGCTGCGACTCCTTGGCTTTTGATTGTTTCAGGATTTTCTGCACAACCGCTTAGAGCTAAAGTGCAACAAATGCCAGCACAGATTTTTAATCCAACAGTGCGTAGAAGAAGGGGTGCTGCAAAAATAGCTTCACCGATACTCCGGCGTTTTTGCCGGAGCACTGGGTAACTTATCCGTTGGTACGTAAACGCTTTCAGAAAAGCCATTTTCAAGCAAACAGGCGTAAGTGCTTGCTAGACTCGCTCGATGATGATCGCGGGTGCCATGCCACCGCCAGTACACATTGTGATTAACCCTGTATTCAGATCGCGGCGTTCTAATTCATCAAGCATTGTGCCAATCAAAATAGAGCCCGTTGCTGCAATAGGGTGGCCTAGTGCCATAGCGCCGCCATTGACATTGACTTTGGCGGGGTCAATTCCAAGATCGCGAATGAATTTAGCAGCGACTACCGAGAAGGCTTCGTTGATTTCGAACAAGTCAATATCGTCAACTGTCATACCTACTCTAGCTAAGGCTTTTCTTGCCGCAGGTACTGGCTCGTTCAGCATTAAGGTGGGGTCACCACCCACAGTTGCCATTGAAATAATACGTGCACGTGGCTTCCAGCCGACCTTATCCGCATAAGCCTTATTACTGAGAATTAGGGCAGCTGCGCCATCTACAACGCCAGAGCTGTTGCCGGCATGGTGTACGTGGTTTATATCTAAATCAGGGTATTTACGCGCAACTAACTGGCGGAAGGTTTCGCCGCCGTTATCCACAGGTGCATCCATAAACTGGGAGAACACGGTGGGTAGCGCTGCTAAGGTTTCCATTGTTGTACCAGGGCGCGGGAATTCTTCGCGATCTAAGGCAAGGGTGCCATCATCGTTGTATACAGCAATGACACTTTTGTCGAAGTAGCCATTAGCAACGGCGTGTTGTGCACGGTTTTGGCTTTCAACGGCTAGGGCATCTAACTCTTCGCGAGTGAAATTTTCCAAGGTCGCGATCATGTCAGCGCATATGCCTTGATGTGGCTGGGGGTGTAGGTCGCGCAAATGCAGGTTGCCGCCATCTACTGTGCGGTTGCCATATTCTGGCATCAGTGTTGCGGTATACGACATCATTTCAACGCCACCTGCGACACATAAGTCATCCATGCCGCTCATAATATTGGCTGCTGCAAGATTCACCGAGGTGATACCAGAACCACAGAAGCGATCTAAGGTGACTGCAGATGCTGATGTATCCCAACCCGCGTCTAATGCCGCCATACGGCCCACACACGAGCCTTGTTTGCCCACTTGTGAGCTACAACCGACAACGACATCGTCGATGTCTTTTGTGTTTAGGTCGTTGCGACTTTGGATGCCCTCAAAAACTTTTGCTAGCAAGCGGCTTGGATGAAATTCTGAGAGTGAGCCTTTGCCGGCTTTACCGATGCCGCGAGGTGTTCTGGCTGCGTCGATAATATATGCGTCTGTCATGGTTTTTCCCCTTAGTGAAATTGATCTTTTCTGTAGTTCTAGAATTTGTTAGTCAGAGCCTATTGGCCCTTGAAGTCGGCGTCTCTTTTTTCCATAAATGATGCCATACCTTCTTTGAAATCATCGGATTGGAATAGTGGCAATAGCTGCAAAAACACATGGTGCACGTGGTCATTGAATGTTTCGTTCATACTCATGCGCATCATGCGTTTGGAAGACTGCACCGCTAGCGGTGCCATTGATGCTATTTGTCTGGCCATTTCTATGGCGCGTGCACCAACTTCATTATTATTGACCACGTGTGAAACAAGACCCATCTCCTCACACTCTTTGGCAACCAATGTTTTGCCGGTAAAAATGATCTCACTGGCCTTTGACCAGCCAATTAGCCTTGGCAAAATCCACGTACCACCTGACTCTGGAACCACACCGCGAGCGGTAAAAGCCGCGGCCAGTTTTGCCGTGTCTGCCATAATTCTGATATCACAGCCCAGCGCCAAATCCATACCGTACCCAGCAGCGGAACCGTTAAGGGCTGCGATAGTAGGTGTATCAATGTTGTGTAACACAGTGGGTGGTGTGTTGCGCAAATCTAATGTTGTAGGGCTTCGACGTTTTTTGTCTGCCAGATTATTGGTAATATCGCTGCCGCGTAAATCCAGGCCGGCGCAAAAGAATTTCCCAGTCCCTGTAACAATTATGGCGCGTACGTCAACGTCATGATCCGCTTCTAACAACAATTCACTAAACCTGTGCAACATTGCGCCAGAAATAGTGTTCTGCTGCTCTGGACGATTAAATGTGATGGTTGCTACGTGATCTTCAACGCTATAAAGCATAGCGCTGTCTTCGCTTGTATTGTGGTCTGTAGAGCTACTGGTCATGGTCTGTTCCATCTTAATCTGGTTGAATTTATTGCTCAGCGTCTAGGCAAGGTTTTGAGCTCTATTTAGCTTTGCGCTCTGGCATTTTTTCTTCACTGATCGCATAGCCTGCTTCCGTTGGAATGCACAGGTAGTTACCGTCTTCGCGTTTTTCTGTCCAAGGCAAAACGGGCACTACCTTACTCTTTAACGTGTTGTTGATGGCCTCTGCGGGGCTGTGCCAAGTAGCTAGCTTTTCTAAGTTGCGCAGTGTTGGAAAAATAATTGTCCGTGTACCCGCGGCTTCTTCTGCAACCGCTGCGGCTGGCGGAATCCAAACTGAATCAACGGACTCATAGCCGTCATGTATTGCTATGTGGTCATCAGGAGCAATGGCTAGGTAAAAGTGTGTGTCAAAGCGTTTGGGCATCATTGGTGGCGTAATCCAATGAGCAAAGTGCGTTAGCTCATCGCATGCAAGTACTAGCTTTTGGCTCTGTAAAAAATCTAGTAAAGAAATTTCGCCTTTGTTCATAGGCTCGCGAAATTCCTGAAGCGATGCCAGTCTCTCGCCGCTTATTATGCTGTTAGCACCTTGTTCTCGAGCTAGCAAAATACCGCATTCTTCAAAGGCTTCGCGGATGGCGCTGACCTGGGCAGCCCGCATGTCAGCGTCTGTATGTGCCCCTTGTATATGCGGAATTAGGTCATCTGCGAAATCTTGAGGGTCTGCCTTGCCGCCAGGAAAAACCAATGCGCCAGAAGCAAAGTCTATTTGATGGTGCCGAACAACCATAAAGACTTCTAGATCATTTGCGCCTTGTCTGAGCAATAGTATCGTCGCGGCAGGTTTAGGTGCCGTTGCGGTTGCAGATATGTCAGACATTGAGTT
>CAJJDH010000076.1 GCA_905182905.1 marine gamma proteobacterium HTCC2089
GCTTTCATGGAATGTCGCGGGGACTACTCCCAGAGACTTGCGGTGGCGAACGACCGACCAGAAGAGCACCCCGAATACGACCACACCAATCGCCACACAGATATAAAAAATAGTCATGTGCAGGTCATATACTTGGCGACTGATATCTGTAACGCCAACGCGCATATTCAGTTCGTCCGCAAAGGCCACACCTGAGGCTATAAACGCCACGACGCCGGTTAGCATCCGCAAAATCTGCTTTTTCATTCTGCTCTGTCTCACTTTCATTTCTATAAATAGGTAGTCAAGCGTCGCCGACCGTACTGGCAGACCCTGCCCAGTATTATCAACAACGTATTTCAAAATCTTTCTAAACGTTCTGTCGCCTTAATGCGATTTTCGCTTTGAACAAGGCAAAGGGCATCATTGTTCTTTTTGACGCAATGTAGGCACTAATAATGCAGCCACCTAATAACCAACCACCAATCTGGTGCACTGCTGATCATTTACAGGTGTCTTTAGATCGCGTCAGATCGCGTCTTTTTAGCCGTGCTTTTAGCGGCGATAAGACAGCGTCAGGGCGTATTACTGCTGCGCTGACACTTGCAGCTCGACCAGCGCGGCGAGATTATAGCAACTCAATGCCTTAGAGCAACTCGAAGTTTGTTTTTTGGTGCTGTGAACAAGCTAAAAGTTCTTAGACAAAAGCTATGTAAGCCCATGAAATGCAAAAGAACCAAGCACTGTTACATTCAACGCTTCGGGTTGCTGGGGTCCATTAGACGAACTACTTGCGGCTCCGCCGCTGGCGCTCTGTTTCGCTCAAATCTCGCTCGAGGCAACACAACACCATTCGCTGGCGCCTCGGACTCCATTATTTCGGTAAAACCACAGCTAACACAGCGCCGCTGAACTTGGGTTGCGCCTTCCGTATCATCGTCGGATGCTACCGTTTCAAGCACGGTCCTATCTAACTCGCGGCATTCTGGACAAACTGCTCCTGAAATAAACCGTTTTGTCGTCTTCAAAGTTCAGCTCCTATTTGCTTTTTCAAGCGCTGATATATTTCCTCTGTATCAGGTCGAACACCACGCCAAATTTTAAAGCTTTCGGCGGCCTGCTCCACCAACATACCCAGCCCATCAACGCTAACCAGTGCGCCATGCGCCTCTGCCCAAAGAGCAAACTTGGCTTTTGCACCATAACTCATGTCATAACAAAACGCGCCGCGCGCCAAAAATACCGGTAGTTCAATTGCCTCAGAGGACAGCCCCTGAGAGGTACTATTAACAACTAAGTCGTAATGTGAGTGACCATCTTCAGTCAATGTGTCTACGCCAACCGCCTCAATACGCTCGTATCCATGACGGCCAACAAACAAGTCACGCAGTGCTTGAGCATTAGCAAGCGTTCGATTCGCTATGGTGACTTGGCTGGGGTTTCCGCTCAAAAGGGGTTCCACAATGCCGCGACAAGCGCCGCCAGCGCCTAAAATTAGAACAGACTTACCTTGCAGCTGAAAACCATGACGTTGGTCTAAATCTCGGACAAAACCGACCCCATCAGTATTATAGCCAATGACATTGTCACCATCGATCGAGAGCGTATTTACCGCATTTGCTATGTTGGCTAGCCCATGGCGCTGGGTTGCAAGCTGAAAAGCATCGACTTTAAAGGGTACAGTTATGTTGAGGCCCCTGCCGCCAGAGGCGACAAATTCTTGCAAAAACTGAGCAAACCCCCCCAGTTCGACGTGGGCCTTTTCGTACACCAACGCTTGGTCAGTTTGCGCAGCAAACTCTTGGTGAATCTGTGGCGACAATGAATGTTCAATCGGGTTACCGACTACGCAATAACGATCCATGTGAAAGCGTCCTTCTTAACAATCCTTTGTTTTCTCCACCTTTATACACCTTTAGGTGGTTACAGACGGTCCTCACTTATCTTGGTCCTGCTTCTAACTATTAGCGCAGACTTTGAATGCCTGTATCTTGCAGCTGCAGGATTTTACTTGGGCCATCTGCCAAACCTATTTCGCCGGGCAAAACTAGATCAACAATTTGTGCAAACTGCACCAACGCTTCGGCGTAACTTCTAATCGGCTCTTCACCGGCAAGATTCAAAGAGGTAGACACTATAGGTCGCTGCATGCCTTCAGCCAATTGCCTAGCTTGGTCATGGTCGGGTACGCGACATGCAACGGTTTTACGACCTCCGCTCACCCAAGATGGATACTCGGTATCAGGCAAAATCCAAGTAACATGCCCCGGCCAAGTAGCTTCAATACTTTGCCGATCTGAGCGTTCTAAGGCATCCAACTGCGGAGCGAAGGCTGCAGCTGATCCACCCAAAAGCAGTAGGCCTTTTTCTTCGGGTCGCATCTTGATTTTTAGTAGCCGCTGGACCGCCGCTGCATTATGGGGATCACAGGCAAGGCCCCAAACGCCCTCAGTGGCATGAGCCAAGATGCCGCCGCGTTGTAAAACGTCCACGGCAGCAGCAATATCACTCAAGAGTTAAGAGATTTCTGCACAGAAGCATTTTGCGCTTCGACTTTTTCTCTATTGGCGCTGCGATCAGCTACTACCACTTGGTGCAAATCATCGTTGGCAATCGCCAACATTTGCGCAGCTAGATATGCGGCATTCTTTGCGCCAGCTTTACCCACAGCAACTGTAGCCACCGGAATCCCACCAGGCATTTGCACGGTAGATAACAATGCATCAAAACCTTGAAGTGGACCGCTATCAATTGGCACACCAATAACGGGTCGCTGGGTATGCGCTGCTACTGCGCCCGCCAAATGCGCGGCCATTCCAGCCGCACAAACAAATACTCTACAACCACGATTTTCAGCGTCTGCTACATAATCTGCCGTACCCTGAGGTGTGCGGTGTGCGCTAGTTACTCGCACTTCAAACGTAATCCCCAAGCTCTCTAACATTGAAGTCGTCGCCTGCATGACTGGCCAGTCTGATTCAGACCCCATTAAAACTGCAACCCAAGACATGTCATCTATCCTTTAAATTATGAGACGCGAATATACCCGCCTAACCGTTGCTGAACAAACCCTGCGAGCTGTAATTCAACAAGACTTTGACTAATATTTTGGATGTCATCGCTACAAGCTAGCGATATTTCGTCCAAACTCATGGCATACGGGCTCAAAATCCTCAGTACCCGCTGACTCACAGGACTGAGTTTAGGCCCCACTTCATCATCTAGCTTGGTGACTGGCTCTTTATTGAGTTCGCTATTTGATCCTTTATTTAGTCCCTTATTTGGGACTTTGTATGAAAGATTAGTAGTTTCTTGCTTTGGGTGGTAATCCACTTTGTGGGTCCAATCCATTTCTTCCATTACTTGCGCAACATCCGTCACTAACACAGCTCCCTGGCGAATCATTCTATGGCAGCCCTTACTAACTTCGCTTAAAGGCGAACCCGGAACCGCAAAAACCTCTCGTCCCTGCTCTAATGCCATACGCGCAGTGATCAAGGACCCACTTTGTTCGCTGGCTTCCACCATTATAGTTGCCCATGCTGCTCCACTAATCAGGCGGTTTCTTTCGGGAAAGTGATACGGGCGAGGTTGGGTTTGGT
>CAJJDH010000077.1 GCA_905182905.1 marine gamma proteobacterium HTCC2089
GTCCAGGTGTGTCGATGATGTTGAGTCTGTGGTCGTCCCAAGTACAGCTGGTTGCAGCAGACTGAATGGTAATGCCGCGTTCTTGTTCTTGCTCCATGAAGTCAGTGGTGGCTGCGCCATCATGCACTTCACCAATTTTGTGGATCTTGCCTGTCAGCTTAAGAATCCGTTCTGTAGTCGTGGTTTTGCCAGCGTCCACGTGGGCGAAAATGCCGATATTGCGATAGCGTGTCAGGTCTTTCATTTGTTCTCTCTAAGGTGGTCCTGATTCGTAGGATTGATCGTGTTAAGCCATTGAAAAATATAAGGTTTTTGTTTTGGCTGGATTCCGGATCGCGTACATTACCACCGAATGGGATAAAGCTCACGTTAAATATGGCTTTTGGGGCATGCACGGTAGGGCTTTGGGCCTAAAGCCCTTTGCTTTTGGTGCTTTTGGTGGCGAATTTTGGCTACAAAACAAGTTATTTCCACCAAGCCAAAATATCTAGGGGAAAATTATGCTGAATCTGGGCAGGTTTCTACCCAGATGATGAGCATCTTAAAAAATGGGGGCGAAGCTAAAAGTCGATGTCCGCGTAAACCGGGGCGTGGTCTGAAGGGGTGATGTCATCAATCTTGCGCCGGTAGTCGCGGTCAATAACCACATCTTGAGTCAGGCCATCAACGCCTTGGGTAGCGAGAATAAAGTCGATTCTCAAGCCGTGCTTACGATGGAATGAACCACCGCGATAATCCCACCATGTGAATGCTTGCTCTTCCGGATAAAAGTGCCTGTATAAGTCAATAAGACCCGTATCCATAAGCGACTGTAAGCGAGCTCTTTCTTGCTTTGTGTGGAAAATGCCGCCATCTGCCGCCTCTCCTTTCCAGCCATCAATGGGCTCAGGGACGATATTGAAGTCACCGCAGATGATGCGATGGCCTTTTTTGCCGGACTGCCATTGTTTATTTAGGCTGTCGTACCAACCCAATTTCCCCGTGTAGTCCGCGTGCTCAAGGTTTTTGCCGTTAGGACAGTAAACTGTTGTGAATTCAAATTTGCCGTCGATATCTGCTGTGATTAAACGTGAGCCAAATTCTCCTTGGCCCTCTAAGCCGGTTTGTACAAGTTGTGCTGGGTGCTTGCTCAGAATGGCAACGCCATTCCAACTTTTTTGCCCGTGTACTAGGGCCTCGTAACCCAGCTCTTTGAAGTGATCTAGTGGAAAAACATCATCTGGCGTTTTCAATTCTTGGAAACCAACAACATCGGGTTGCCGGTCTTCTAGCCACTTAGTAATGTACTCCAAGCGGGCACGTAGGCCATTTACGTTCCAAGTAGCTATGCGCATATCTGCATTTCTCAATTATCTGATAAAGGTCATGATAGCCATTTGGTGACTCAGCGCCACAACCTCTGCAGAAGAAATTCATGTTTCAGAGGTTTAGTTAAGCGGTGAGTCTTACGCTTGCTTCGTTGCGGTTGTTTAGAATCGAGCCTTTAAGCCCGCGTAAACGCCAACTTCCGGGGCCTGATAGCCAAACACCTGTTGGTAGTCGTCATCTAACAAATTCTCGCCGCGTAGATACAGTGTGACATTTGGCTTTAGTTGATAACTGGCTGTTAGGTTAACTAGCGTATAGCTACTTAATGTAACCCTGTCTTCGGCGGTGCTAAAGATAAACTCACTGTCTTGGTTTTTGCCATTGTGTAGAACCTGCAAACTAACGCGGCTTAGGTCATTGCTAGATGCGTAATGCAGACTGATGCTGCCGCTTTTTTCAGGTCGTCGCACCTCTACCCGCGCATCAGGCTCTCGACTGTGCAAAAAATTCCAATGAGCCGATAGTGACAGTTGTTCGCTAATAGCGGTGTCCAAGCTCATCTCCCAACCATGGCGCTGGCTGCTACCTGTCTGATTGACAGGTGATGAAGTAAACGTAGTCATATCAAATACGGTTTCAATTTCATCTGTGAGGTCTGCGGAAAAGTAAGTTAGGTCAAAACTAATTTGGTCATCTAGAAGGCTGCCAGATAATCCAAAGTCCCAGCTGGTCGACTCTTCAGGTTGCAGGTTTGGATTACCAGTGAAACTGTTAGGGGTGAAACCAAACAACTCAAAGAAGGTAGGGTTAGCGATGCCTTGGCCCCAACTACTATGCAAGCGCAAGTTCTGCGGGAGGTTTTGACTTAATGTCACGCGAACGGTTGTGGCGTTGTCAAACCGTTGGTTATTGTCATTTCGCACACTTAAAGCTACGGAACGATTAGGGGTTTGCAGCACGTATTCGCCGACCAGTCCTAGTTGGCGATCTTTGGCAGCGTAGTTTGCGCCGCCAATTGTAGGGTAAATGTTTTCAAACTCACGACCCTCGTGTTGAACGCCAATTAGCCACGAATGAGTTAAGTCGCCTGCTTGTACAATTTTGCTGTTTTGCAGGTCTACTTTTGTGCGCTCTCCATTGAGCCCGCTGATCAAAGTGCCGGTGTCAAAAAACCTAGAGCGATTGCTGTTCTCGCTGATGCTCAGTTGTTGCTGCCAACCAAAGTATTCTGTTTGTAAGAGAATGTTGGCAAACCGTTGTTTAGAGGCGTTGTTTTGATCTGCGTCGATAACCAAACCCTGAGTTGCAGTGGATGGAAAGTCGAAGTCTTGCTCGTCACCCTGAGCATCTATTTCTGACTGGTTTAAAGTCACTTTGAAAAGGCTGGCATCGCCCCATTGATAACTCAGCGATCCACGCACGCTAGAATCTTCGAAGCCATCTTTCTCGTTACCAAGTGCAGATGCACTGTAGCCATCGCTGATGATGCGACTGACGTTGAGTTGGCCGGCCCAAAGATTCTCACCTTGGGATTGCGCAACAGATACGCCTGCGCTGCCGTAATGAGTTTGGAAACTTCCGGACTCTAAGCTCACATGGGTTTTTACACCTGGCTCCTTCGCTTGATTGGTAAAAATGCCAATTACGCCGCCGATGGTGTCAGCCCCAAAACGTGCGCTTTGTGGGCCGCGTAAAACTTCAATGCGGCTAATGTCAGCTCCAGCCAAATGAGCGAAGTTGAATTCCGAACCGTTACCAACGTCATTGACCTCAACGCCGTCTATTAACACCAACGTATGATTCGCCTCTGCGCCGCGAATTCTGACCTGGGTTAACGCACCCAGTGGCCCGGCACGGTTCACTGACATGTTGGGAATAGTTCGTAGCAATTGGCTCACATCAAAGTTAGCTTGGCGAGCAAAGTCGCCTACATTAATTGCACTAACGCTGCTGCCTACGGTTTTTACGTTTGATGGAAGGTGATTTGCTAATACCAATACCTCTTCGATGACCTCCATAGTCGCGCTGGAATTTGTATTCTGCGCATACGTCGAAAACGCGATTGTGGAAAATAGGAAACCGCAGAAACCGATGATGGCCTTGGTTGGATTGTTCATACTTCTACACCTTATTAAACATATATCCAAAAATTGAAGCGGAAGATTAGAGGCATCGGGGTTTAAGGTCCACGAAGATGTCTCATGTTAAAGCTGAGCGGGTTTGTTTTTTTTCAGGCCACGCATAATCGCATGCACCACGCTCTGTTAACGAATACCTTTTTAGTGCATGTCTTTTTAGACAGAGCTGGGTTTAGGCTGGCATGTCTTGATGAAAGGAATAGACTTGCGTGCAAGTTAGTAGCCCTTTCGACACGGCACGCCCTAATTATGATCAAACGCTGTCTTTTATATAATCCCATCGCTGCTCAGTGGCGGTGGTTCAGCGA
>CAJJDH010000078.1 GCA_905182905.1 marine gamma proteobacterium HTCC2089
CGGGTCACTGGACGCTAAATTAATAGACGGACCCTAAGCATGTAGAGCCAATAATGGCGAGCCAGCGGACGCGGGTTCAACTCCCGCCGCCTCCACCACTATACGGCCCTGGGATATACGAAGTGAAATAAAAACTTTATATATTACAGGGCCTTATAATATTTTTTGTCCTGATGCGATTTAGGGCGTATTGCAATATCCAACACCCAATGTAACACTGAATGTAACATTCTGAAGGACTCAGGAGCAGTTGCTACTTTGGCTAATACAACACAACCTCTTACCAATACCCAAGTCGAGCGATCGAAGCCGCGTGACACCGAATATAAACTCGGTGACGGCCATGGGTTATTTCTCGCTATCAAGCCCAGCGGCAAAAAGACTTGGATATTTAACTACCAGCGGCCCATTACAAAACGACGGAACAACCTTAGCTTTGCTCGCTGGGAGAACTCCCTTATCTTTTGCTTCTAGTTTTTGCAACTACAACCAACGTTTCCCCCTTAAGCACTGGTGGCGCGGACAGACGCAACATTAATAATCCATCGCTCGGAGCTCGCGCTTCAAACACCGTTTTCCCATGCCAGTCAGTCACGTAACCCAACAACTCTCCCGCAACCACCAGTTCTCCGGCCGCTTTAAGTGAAACCCAAGAGCCGTCTTGCGGCGATTTAACAGACTGCCGCGCGTAAATAATTCGCTGATTAGTTGGCGGATCAAATTGGTTAGAGATCATACCCAAATTCGATAATGAACGGTGGAACCCTTCTACCAGCATTGCAACGGCTTCATCTTCGATGACCCCCATCCCACCGGCCTCAACATCAATAGCAGGTATTCCTAATGCTATAGCAGCTGACCCTGCCCAAATTGCATCCGCCACATTCGTGAGTTTCCATTGAAAAGGCACTACATGTTGAAAACCAAAAGCGAATGCCAACGCCTCAGATCGTCGAACTAAATCTGCATCGCCTACCTGGGCGTAGTAGCCTGTCCAGTATGGACGGAGGTCTTCATTACCATCACCAGAGTGAACATCTAGGACCGCATCAGCGAGCGGATAGAGTTGACTGGTTATCAAGTGTGCGACGCGCTGCGACAAGCTGCCTTGCCCGTCACCCGGAAACAGTCTGTTTAAATTAAGTCCATCAGCTGGGCTGGTATAGACTGTTCTACCCAAATAAGCAGGCAGGTTAGCCACATGGACAATAATGACTGAACCCGTTAGTGCACTTGGGGAGAGTGCTCTACCAAATTTTTGACTGGCTAAAATGGGCGCGTACTCAGAGCCGTGAATGCCAGCAAGAATCAGTAGCGTTGGACCGGGTTCGCTACCTGTCACTACGGTGATAGGTACGTTCGTCTGCTGCTCGACAGCCTTCACCGCAATGCTTATGTGGTATTTTCCTTGCTTGGCCAACGCTCCCCTAAGGTCAGAAACGCCTTCACCCCAAACTTGAACGCAAGGATACGTTAAAACAAACATGATCAGTAATCTGCTTAGTCTATACATGGACTGTACCTCGGCAACTGAGTCATTTTTTCTGCTGAGTAGGTTTGTTGATTAAAAAGCCCCGAGTAATAGAAGAGACGCAGATTAGCGTGAAACTCACGAACGCAACGAACATATCGCAAGTGTTGGGGAACGCCAGATTGAGCAAGAGACGTCAAAGACCTCTCGGCGAGTAAGGTAGGTGATAGCAGCGCGACCAAACCCATAGAGGCATCTCTAGCCGCCATCCCCTCATAAAGAGCAGTGGATATAGGCAGCGCTGCCTGATCGCCTACTTCTTGAAAAGCGTAATACCACTTCCATTCAAACGGCTTGTCTATGCCCACATAGTCTCGCCATTCGGAATGAATTTTTAAAAATGATGTCATCGTTACAGTTTTGGGTAAGTCCCAAGCGCCGTTTACAACTTCTCTCTGTGTGAGCAAAATATCCCCTCCATTTGGTACAGATATTGCTCGGTCTACACCAGCCTTACCTACCACAGGTACGACAATTGCTAATAGAATCCATATGCTGAACAAGCTCAATGCTGCGGTCATACCATCCACTTCACGCGCAGTAATTGATCGACAAACAAGTACCCAAAAAAACATGTGTAACGACAATACGCCAAGCGCAATAAGGCCTGTCGTTATGCTTGCGCCATTCACTGCCACCGCAATTGAAAATGGGAAAGCGAAGGCGCAGAACAATACCAACGCACGCACAAGCGCTCTGATCAAGAACAGATTTGCGCCAAAAATACTGGAGAGGCAAACGAGTTCGTAACGCGCCTCGCGTCGCTCTCGCGCATCTATGTCAAACAATAGGCCAATGACGAAAAGAGGCATCAACACGCTCACTAAATAAGCAAAATCCAGCTGCCCTAGAACAGCAAGTTCCGGATTGCCTGTGTCTGTTTCGTGAATTTGGCCCTCCAGCGCCAGCATCCGCACCCGATGCTTCCAAGTGAGTTCATCTCGAGACCCCAGCGCAGCAAACCCAAACGGAGAAGGCGGGTCGTAAGTGAGGTGGAAGGCTGCATAGGCAAGATCTCCGGGATCGGTCTTGCCCGTAATCACCAACTCCCGCTCCTGAATTGTGTCAGCTAGAAGTTTGGTCAGTTCTTCGTTCTGTTGATTTATCTCAAACGTCCCTACTAAAAGCGAGAAAACAGAAAAGCCTAAAGCGAGCAGGACAGTCCAGCGAAAGGCAACTTCGCGCCAAGCGAAAAGGAGCTCTCGACGAAGTTCAGTTAACATCTTGCGCCCTCCTACTCATACCTGATAGACCTACAAAAATCATAAGGCCACACCAGGCAAGAATAATTAGAAAGTGGGGCATGCTGTAAAAAATACGTATGACCGCTCTCGTCGGTCGTACAGGCACATCTTCCAACATGCGCCAGTTAGTCGAACTGACACGAGTGCGTTGCTCTGCCGCGCTGTCATTACTGCGCTGAATATCGTCGGTGTATGCAAGCTCCTCAGCATGCAATTTATTCAACTTTTGCACAAAGTTGTATCGCAGAGCTTCTGCTTCGTGCTGGAAGCGATGATATTGACGTAGATCAGTACCCGCCGTAATTGCGGAATAGTTTTTCAAAGCTAACGCCGGAGATATGAACCCAAGCCAATATACGATCTTAGATTGGGCCAACTCTTCTGACATCCGATTGTCGGCAAATGCATTCAATACTTCGCTCTGTTTTGTTTCCGCAATTTGCGACACCACACCGCGCAAGTTGATAGGCAAATCTGCGACATTTTCAACTTTGTATTGCTCAAGCAACTGTGCTCGTAGCTCCACAAAAGCAGGGTCGTTAACGTTGTGACCATCGCCGGATCCACGCAATGCTTGCGCAACTAAAAGATCTGACGCGATTTTTCCTTTATTCGGCACCGCAGTGGAAGCCACACTCCCTACAACCGGTGGAATAATCACGCACAGCAAAACCCAACACGTTAGCAAGACCGAAAAAGAACCCACAGCGCTGCGGGCCCACGCAGACAAGCCTGTGATTAAAAACACCCATGTCAAAAGATAAATCCCATAGCCAATAAACATATAAAGTGCTATGAAAAACGTTTCGCCGGCAGCATACGCAAAAGCAAGTCCAATGGTGAACGGCACGAGGCTTAGTCCTGCTGCGCCCACTAATGCGATCGTTTTACCAAGCCAAAGATCGGCAGCGGTCACGGTAGCGGCGTACAAAAAGTAGTCCGTGCGCCCCTCACGCTCGCGAGGAATTGACGCGAAACCCAAAACAATTAGCAGCAGCGGGAGTAGAATTTGATAGGTAAATGCAGGCGACAAATCCGCAAATGGCCCGGCCCGCGCCCCGGCATATCGCGGCGAAAAAACTGCTGAATTTTGGCGATGCCCTTCTAGAAACATCACAGTTCCGGCGAAAGCATCGACCCCTGGGTCTATCACCGACAGGGGTGGAGGTACTCTAAACACATAGTGGCCGTAGTGAATCATTCGGTGTGGGTGCCGAGCTGGTTGGGCAGCGAATGCTTCAAGGGCTTTGGCCTGAAAATTTTCACGTGAAGTACTTTCGGTTTCGACGTGCATTACCGTACTGACAAGAGAAGCTACAATTAGCATAAGCGCTGTCACACCACTAATCACGCCTCGCCCGGAGCGTCGCCAATAGCGCCATTCATCCTTCGCAATTGCCATAGACACTTTGGCATTCATGAGGGCTGATGCTCGATAAAACTCCTATGCACCTCTTCAGCGGAAATTTGCTTACCTTCTGCAGCTTCGAACATTCCAACCATCCTACCTTCCTGCAATAGACCAACGCGTTTAGCCACATGGCATGCGCCATAAACATCATGTGTGACCATAAAAACAGTGGTGCCGGTTTCAGATAAAAAACCTAATAGGGCGTTGAATTCATCAATTGCTACTGGATCTAGCCCCGACGTCGGCTCATCCAATAACAATAGAGGTGTGCGGCGCAAAATAGCTAAGGCAATAGCCACTTTCTGACGCATACCTTTGGAGTACGTCGAAAGGCGTCTTGCCCGAACATCTACAGCTAGTCTTACGTCATCAAAACCCTTTTCCACCTCTTCAATTGATCGCTCAACGCCTGCAAGTGACAAAAAGTACTCTACGTTTTCTCGAGCAGAGAGATGGGAGTATAGGCTTACAGATTCTGGTAAGTAGGCCGTTCGGCGGCGTATTTCATGGATGTTTTTCTGCACTTGCAGGTTATGTATACGCGCATCACCACTAGATTGCGCAATAAAACCAAGAAAAGTCAGCAGCGTCGTCGACTTACC
>CAJJDH010000079.1 GCA_905182905.1 marine gamma proteobacterium HTCC2089
AAACGACCAGGTATGTATATTGGTGATACCGAAGACGGTACGGGTTTACACCACATGGTCCAAGAATTAGTCGATAACTCCATTGATGAAGCTCTTGCAGGTCACTGCGATTTGATTAACGTCGTAATGCATCCAGAGCAGGCGATTACAGTGCGCGACAATGGTCGCGGCATTCCCGTAGATATCCATGAAGAAGAAAAAGTCAGTGCGGTTGAGGTCATTATGACCACGTTGCACGCCGGCGGAAAATTCGACGACAACAGCTACAAAGTATCTGGCGGACTCCACGGAGTGGGTGTGTCGGTGGTAAATGCTCTTTCTGATGAACTTCGCTTAACCGTACGCCGCGACAATAAACTCTATGAACAAGAATATCGGCACGGTGTTCCTGTAGCCCCATTGAAACAAATCGGCAACACTGAAGAACGTGGCACAGAGTGCTATTTTAGACCTTCGCCCGACACTTTCATGAATATCAAATTTCATTATGAGATCTTAGCCAAGCGATTACGTGAGTTGGCCTTCCTTAACTCTGGCGTTGCAATTCATCTCAGTGAAGAAAGCTCCGGGAAAGAAGATACCTTTGTTTATGAAGGCGGTTTGCAAGCATTCGTTGAATATCTGAATCAAAATAAAACACAGCTGAATGAAGTATTTCATTTCACCACCGAACGTGAAGACGGCATTGGTGTTGAGATAGCAATGCAATGGAATGATACGTTCCAAGAGCAAGTTTTTTGTTATACCAACAACATCCCTCAAGGCGATGGCGGCACACACCTAGCCGGTTTTCGCAGCGCATTAACACGAACGCTTAATACCTATATTGAACGCGAAAATATGGTCAAAAAGGCGCAAGTTGCCACTACCGGAGATGACGCAAGGGAAGGGCTTACAGCCGTTGTATCGGTAAAAGTACCCGATCCAAAATTTTCTTCGCAAACCAAAGACAAGCTAGTTTCTAGTGAAGTTAAAACAGCGGTAGAACAAGAGCTTAATAAATTCTTTGCTGATTATCTTGCTGAACACCCGCAAGACGCAAAATCTGTAGTCGGAAAAATGATCGACGCGGCCAGAGCTAGAGAAGCCGCGCGCAAGGCCAGAGACATGACCCGCCGTAAGGGTGCATTGGATATTGCAGGCCTCCCTGGGAAATTGGCAGATTGCCAAGAGAAAGATCCATCGCAATCTGAGATATTTTTGGTGGAAGGGGACTCTGCTGGTGGTTCCGCAAAGCAGGGCCGAGATCGCCGTACCCAAGCTATTTTGCCGTTGCGTGGCAAGATTTTGAATGTAGAGCGGGCCAGATTCGACAAAATGCTTTCGTCACAAGAATTAGGAACGTTGGTAACGGCCCTGGGTTGCGGTATCGGCAAGGGAGATTTTGATCCCGATAAATTGCGTTACCACAACATTGTAATTATGACCGACGCTGATGTGGACGGTTCTCATATTAGAACATTGTTGCTGACCTTCTTTTTCCGTCAAATGCCTGAACTATTTGAGCGTGGGCATATTTACATTGCGCAACCGCCCTTATATAAGGTGAAAAAGAACCGTCAAGAACGTTATGTTAAAGACGATGATGAATTGAGCGCCTATTTTATGGAGCTATCGCTTCAGGATGCGAAGTTATTCGTTAACCCTGAAGCACCGGCTATTCAAGGCGAAGCTTTAGAGGCATTAGTTCAGGCTTATCAAAAGCTCATCGACCGCTTAGCTCTCTCAAAAAGAAAGTACCCTGTCGAAATTACCCATGGTCTTATTCGCGCGCCGAAATTGTCACAAGATGATATGAATGATGAAGCGGTTATTCAGTCTTGGAGTGACGTGTTGGTGGAAATTCTTGGCGACAACCCTGGCGCCTCTCCAACTGTTGAAGCGATATGGGATGAAGAGCGCCAACTCTTTGTACCCAATATTAGCATTTTGCTAAAAGGTAACCGTGAGCGAGTGGCGTTAACCCCTAACTTCTTAGCGGGCCCAGAGTATCGGGCTATCTCCGAAATGATCGACATGCTCCACGATTTAGTAGAAGAAAACGCCTACATACAACGCGGTGAACGTAAGCAAGTAATCACTTACTTTGGTCAGGCTTTCGATTGGCTTCAGTCCGAGGCACGACGAGGCGTAGACCTTCAGCGTTATAAAGGGTTGGGTGAGATGAACCCTGACCAGCTCTGGGAAACGACAATGGATCAGTCAGTACGTCGAATGCTCCGCGTTACCGTTGATGATGCCATCGGTGCAGATCGGATGTTCACCACGCTAATGGGAGACCAAGTTGAACCAAGAAGAGAGTTTATTGAGACTAATGCCTTGTCGGTGGTGAACCTAGACGTATAAGTTGCTCTAAATTTGGGTTTGTTCGAAGCATTCGGGTTCTTTGCTTGAGCTCTTCATTTCAGGGCGACCTTTTCGTTCACCCTGCTGTGGGAAGCGTGTTTGGGGATTGTCCATGAGTAATCCGGCTAAAGAGAAAGTTCGTTGTAGTTGGTGCAATGCAAGTGATGTATACAAAAACTACCACGACCAGGAATGGGGTATTCCTCTCAAAGGGTCGGCAGATCTTTTTAAGTTGCTTATCTTAGAAGGCATGCAAGCAGGCCTTGCTTGGATTACGGTTCTTAATAAGCGCGAGCACATGCAAAAGCTATTCTTTGGCTTTGACATGGTTAAGTTGGCCAATGCTACTCAAGATGATGTGGAGTTTTGGCTCCAGGATGCCGGCATTATCAGGCACCGTGGCAAACTAAATGCCATGATTGGCAACGCCCAAAGCGCCCTAGAGTTAGATAATTTTGGTGAATTTTTGTGGCAATTTGCGCCGCCCGTAAGAAATACGAACAAAGCCTTTGCAGTGCCTGCTCAAACTAGTGATTCGAATGCCATGTCTAAGGCACTCAAAGCCAAAGGCTTTCGCTTTGTTGGACCGACAATTTGTTATGCCTTCATGCAAAGTGCCGGTATGGTGAACGACCACCATGCAGATTGCTGGCGTTATGCAGATTGTCAAAAACTGCTGAAGGCATCAGTAAGAACTTAAGTACGCTTTAAAAGTGCAAAATGAACACTAATCAACGCCGCAGGAGTTTATGCCGGAACGTTGAGGTCTGCTGTTAGAGAAAGTTGGAGAAATTTTTGGCGACCGTTATTGCCGGCATATTTTGGTTATTGAGTTTAATACCACCTAAGCTAGCTGTGGCTTTGGGTCGAGGCCTTGCTCGAGTGATGGTTCTTTGCAATACCGATGCGCATAGAACTACCAAGATCAACATAGAACATTGTTTCCCGGAAAAAAACGCTGCTGCTCGAGAGCAGATTATTTTCGAAAGCCTTGCCCAGACCGCTTTGTTACCTATTGAATTTGCCTATCTTTTGCATTGGCCCATTGAAAAACTGTTAGCAAGGATCAGTAGTGTTCAAGGTGAGGAACTTTTACACACTGCATGGGCTGAAGGTGATGGTGTTTTGCTGCTGATGCCGCACTTTGGTTGCTGGGAATTTATGAGTCTTTACTTGGGCAGTGACTATCCTGTTTCCGCACTTTATACGCCCCCGAATCTAAGAGCATTAGAGCCAGCTATTCTGAAAGCGCGAGAAAGGCAAGGAGCGGTCTTGCATCCCACTAACCCCGGGGGCTTGCGTGGATTAGTTCGCGGCATGAAGCAAGGTCATGTGGTGGTACTGCTTCCAGACCAAGTGCCCACCGGCGAGGGTGGCTGCATTATGAGTCAGTTTTTTGGCCAAGATGCGCAGACTATGTCCCTAGCAAAACGCATAAGTAGCGTAGGTAAAGGCAAGCCGAAGGTAGTTATGGCCAGTGCTTGGCGCAAAATTGATGCAACCGGTATAAGTTACAATATTTCCTTCGACTTACCAGAGTGCGGCATTTCCAGTCCTGACGAGGTGATTTACGCAGATGCGTTGAATAAAAGTGTGCAGAAAATTGCCGAAAGAGATTTAACCCAGTATCAGTGGACCTATAAGCGTTTTCGCAGATTAGGTCCCGATAAAGAAGATATTTATCGACGCCAGTAAGCCGGCGTAAGTAGAACTAACAGGGTGAAAATCTCAAGTCGTCCAAGCATCATATTGAACATAAGTACCCACTTCACATCTGAGTCTAAGCCAGAATAGTTCATGGCAACCTCGCCAAGTCCTGGCCCCAAATTGTTTAGGCTAGCGCCTACAGCCGAGAATGCAGTTAAAAAATCTAAGTCACTCATGGTCATAATGGCAGTTACTGACAATAAAAACAGCAAAACGTAAACACTAAAGAAACTCCAGACGGCCTCTATTAGTCGGTCAGATACGGGCGTCTTGCCAAGTTTAATAGGAAACACGCCGTTAGGATGAATTAGGCGTTTTACTTCCCGCATACCCTGAAGGTAGATCATTACCACGCGAATCATCTTTATGCCGCCGGCGGTTGATCCTGCGCAGCCACCAGCAAAGGCCGCAAACAACAAGAGTACCGGTGCAACAGACGGCCACTGAGAAAAATCCTGAGTAACAAAGCCCGTAGTGGTAGTGATAGAAATGGTTTGAAAAATGCCATCGCGAATGGGCGAAACACTTTCTGGCGTATTGGTTAACAGAATGCTACAGACCCCAATGCCCACCAGAAATAGCACGGATAAATATGCCCGCACCTCAAAATCTGCAAAATAGTGCAGAGGGTTGCGCCGCCGCCAGACCAAAAAGTGCAAACCAAAGTTGATCCCTGATAACACCATGAACAAGCACGCTACAGCCTCAATTGCGCCGCTGTTGAAAAAACCAATGCTGGCATCGTGGGTTGAAAAACCACCGATGGCGACGGTAGCAAAGCTATGACTGACAGCATCGAAAAGACTCATGCCTGCAGCCCAATAAGCCAGTGCGCAGGCAACTGTTAAACCCAGGTAAATGTACCAAAGCGCTTTTGCCGTCTCGGTGATTCTTGGGGTCAGCTTGTTGTCTTTAACCGGCCCGGGAGATTCGGTTCGGTAAAGTTGCATGCCTCCAATGCCCAGCATCGGGAAGATAGCTACGGCCAAAACAATAATGCCCATGCCGCCGAACCACTGCAGTAGCTGGCGATAAAATAATAACGATTTAGGCAAATCATCAAGGCCAACCAAAATCGTTGCACCGGTAGTAGTCAGCCCAGACATCGACTCAAATGCGGCATCGGTAAAAGACAGCTGGGTCGCGGGATCGATATAAAAAGGGATTGCGCCAAATATGCCTAGACCAATATAAAACAACGCCGTAATTAAAAATCCATCTCCTCCGCGCAGCTCCCTATTGCCGCGCAAGGGTAACCAGAGCGTCAGGCCACAGATGAGGGTGACAAAGAACGCTGTGATAAACGTATCGGTATTATCTTCAGCAAAGGCCAGGGCAACAATAATAGGTAACAAGAACGTAAAACTAAAAAGCGTTAGTAATGTGCCGGTTACGCGAAAGATAACGGATAGGTGCATGTGTTTTCGCTACCTGCTTAGAAGAAAGTCAGACCGACTTGAAATAATCGCTCAACTGCCCGTATCTGGGACTTATCGACCATAAATAATATGACATGATCATCGGAGACAACGATGACATCATCGTGGGCGATTAAGACATCATCGCCTCTAACAATGGCGCCGATGGTGACCCCACTAGGAAGCTTAATTTCGTTAATTTTGCGGCCTACTACCTTGGAGCTTTTGGCATCTCCGTGAGCAATGGCCTCCATAGCTTCGGCCGCGCCGCGCCGTAAACTGTGCACTCTTGCCACATCCGCTCGTCGCACATAGGATAAAACGGTGCTGATAGTTGCTTGTTGCGGAGATATCGCCACATCAATTTCCCCGCCTTGAACTAAATCAACATAGGCGGGTTTGGTGATTAGCGTAATGACCTGCCTTACGCCAAGGCGTTTGGCCATTAAGGATGACATGATGTTCACTTCATCGTCATTGGTCAGTGCGCAAAACGCATCGCATTGCTCGATATTTTCTTCTAACAGTAAATCTCTGTCAGTGGCGTCGCCGTGGATGACCACGGCTTTATCCAATTGCTCTGCAAGCTTGTCGGCTCGAGCTTTTGAGAACTCTACGACCTTAACCGCGTATTTGTTTTCAATAGATGCCGCCAGGCGAGCGCCAATGTTACCGCCGCCCGCAACCATGACTCTCCGATAAGGTTGCTCTGCTTTGCGCAGCTCGCCCATTACCGCGCTAATGTGTTCTCTGGCGGCAATGAAAAAGACTTCATCGTCTGCCTCAATCACGGTACTGCCCTCGGGCATAATCGATTGACCGCGGCGAAAGATTGCCGCAACGCGTGTATCTACTTTAGGCATGTGTTTACGCAGCAAACTCAGCGCATGACCAACCAAAGGGCCGTCATGGTATGCACGCATAGCCACTAGCTGTGCTTTGCCGTTAGCAAAATCTAAAACATCTAAAGCGCCGGGATGACTAAGCAACTCGTGGATTTGATCGGTGACTACTTGCTCAGGATTAATTAGACGATCAATGGGCATATGGTTTTTGTGGAAAAACCCCTCTTTGCCTAGATAGGCAGAGGATCTAATGCGCGCAATTTTCATTGGTGTGCGAAAAACGGAGTAGCAAACTTGGCAAGCTACCATATTGATTTCGTCACTTGAGGTTACAGCGATAAGCATATCCGCATCATCGGCACCAGCTTTGCGCAGAACGTCAGGGTGAGAGGCAGAGCCTTCTATTGTTTGTATGTCTAAACGGCTGCCGAGTTCTTGGAGACGCTCGCTGTTTTGGTCGACCAAAGTAATATCAAAAGACTCTTTGGCTAAACTCTCTGCAAGGGTGCCGCCGACTTGTCCTGCACCCAAAATCAGAATCTTCATATTTACCTAACCTTTTTACTAAACTTTAGTCAAACCGGCGTAAAAAAATCCGTCAGTGTTTTTATCTGATGGTAACAACTGCCAACCTAGAGTAGTCGCACTGCCATATTTAAGGTTCAAAGCAACGGACGTTGCGTTTGTGTGGGCGCTCATAAACTTCTCTATCACTTGATCGTTTTCCTCATGGAAAATTGAGCAGGTTGAGTAAAGAAGAGTACCCCCCTCCTCTAGTCGGCGCCATAGATTGTGTAACAACTGTAGTTGTAGAACTTGGTGGGCTTGCAAGTGGTCTGGTTGGAGCAATAAGCGAATATCAGGGTTGCGCCTAATAGTGCCGCTACCCGAACATGGTGCGTCGAGTAAAATTCCGTCGAATAGACGGTCACCACAACAATCCTCGTCGGTTGCATCTGCACATAACATAGACAGCCGTGGATCATCTGTATGGCCGAGCCGATTACCAATAGTTTTAGTCTCGTTTAAGCGCTTCTTTTTACTGTCTAATGCAAATAGCTGGTGGGCCTTAAACTGGGCACTCAAGCGTTCGTGCAAATGAAATAACTTGCCCCCAGGAGCCGCGCAGGCATCAAGTACCCGAGGCTCGAAAGTTGTTGCAGGTATTAACTCCATCATTGTGTTGGCTGCAAGTTGCGCAGACAGGTCTTGGACTGCAACTTCACCGGCAGACCAGCTCGGCAAAGTTTCAGCATTCTGCGGGGTATCGAGGATTACTGTTTCCGCCATACGAGACTCTGCGAACGAGATGTCGTCTTCGCGTAGTTTAGCTTTGTAGAAACTAGGCTCTACTTTTGTCGTATTGATTCGCAACGTCATGGGCGCACGCTGACTGTTGGCAACAACAAGGGCCTGCCATTGGGCCGGATACTGGTCAGCGAGTTTGTCCTTAAGCCAGGTTGGATGGTCAGAAATAGCGCTGTCTATTTCCGAACCATTTGTGCTGCCCTTATATTCGGTTTGTGCGGCTTCGGCGGCACGTTGTAGCTGTCTAAGCACGGCATTGACCAGCCCCTTTGCCCACGGTTTGCCTAGAACAACACAAGCGTTAACACTTTCATTGATAATGGCATAGCTTGCTATGCCCGTGTATTTTAGTTGGTAGGCGCCCACTATCAGCAGGTGAAATAGATCTCTATCTTTGTCGCGGAAGGGCTTTTTCAGCAAATTGTTAACCGGTTCTTGCAACGAAAGATAGTGACGAGTTGTGCCGTAAATTAGTTCTCTATGCAGGGGTGTTGAAATCCACTGAGACTTTTCAGCCCTAATCCAGTCTATGGTTCTGCCGCCTTCAACTATATGTTGAAGCGCTTTGCATACCTCCATTCTGGTACGCGCGCTTTCGTTCTTCTTGTTTAGACCCACCTGGGATTTAGGATCCCCGGTTTTATTCGTTCCTTTGGTATGCCAGGAAAAACTCATGGGCTGACCCCATCCGCGTCAAATTGAGCACCCTCAGGTAGGAACCGTTGAAAACCGTTGATTGCCGCGGCTGCATCCATTGGTAGTCCTTTTCCTTTATTTATTCTAAGTCGCTGAACTTGTAGTTGGTCGGTTCCACATTGAACGACGAATTGTCCCTTGCGTGCCGCCACTATAGTACCCGGGGCAGCTGCACTGTCCGCAGTGATAACTTGGGCGCTTAGAAGTTGCACCTCTACCTCTGGTAGTGTTGCAGTAACGGGCATCCTGTTGGCAAGCGCGCGAATTTGGCGCTCAATCTCAGCGGCGGAATTGTGCCAGTTAACTCGTCGATCGGCAGGGGTAAGTTTGGCCGCGTAGGTAATGCCTGCTTCGCTCTGGGCTTGGGCTTGGGCTTGGGTTTGGGTTTGGGCTGGCAGGCTATTGAGCACCTCAATAAGTAGCTGGGCGCCACCTACCGCCAGTTGATGTTCTAAATCTGCAACGGTTGAGTCATTGTTAATCGCGACCTTTTGTTCAAGAAAGACGGGTCCAGTATCTAGGCCTTTTTCCATTTGCATAATGCCCACACCAGTTTGTGTATCTCCAGCCATCACCGCGCGCTCAATGGGTGCGGCGCCGCGCCAGCGTGGGAGAAGTGAAGCGTGAACATTGATGCATCCATATTTAGGCAGTTCTAATACCGTTGTCGGTAAGATCAATCCATAGGCTGCAACGATCAATACATCTGGGTGAAAATGCGAAAGTTCATCTAGGCTTTCTTGAGACTTAAAGTCATTTGGCTGTAACACGGGAATGGCTAGTTCTTGGGCCAAGGTTTTAACCGGGTTGGCCTTTAGTTTGCGCCCACGACCCTTTGGTCTATCAGGTTGCGTTAACACAACCTTTGGTGCAAATGGCGAGTCACTCAAGTGCTGCAAAATGGTTTTTGCGAATTCAGGGCTACCTGCAAATGCAGTGGTTAGGTTGGTCACGCCTGTTCTTTGTTTTTCTTAAGTTTTTTGTTGATACGGCTGCGCTTTAAGCTGGACAGGTAGTCTACAAACAATTTGCCATCCAGGTGATCACACTCATGCTGAATACAAATGGCAAGCAGACCAGAAGCCTGCATAGTAAATTCATCGCCTGTCACACTTTGAGCCAGCACCTCAATATGTTCAGATCGTTGCACAGTTTCGTAAATTCCTGGAACTGACAGGCACCCTTCCTCCCAAGGAATATTTTCGCCAATGAGGGTTAACTTCGGGTTAATCAGTACATGGGGTTCGTTATTGCCTTCAGAAACGTCAACAACAATAAGTCGTTGATGGACATTAACCTGAGTCGCGGCAAGACCAATGCCAGGGGCGGCGTACATTGTTTCTAGCATATCTTCCGCCAAGGTTGCCACGGCCGATGGAAACTCAACAATCGGCGCTGCTTTGGTGCGTAGGCGCGGGTCTGGATGATGCAATATATGAAGCAATGACATGAATGAACAAAAGCCTATCGAATAATGGCGGCAGTATAACGCCAACGCTCGTGGATACCGATACTTTGGTAGCTATAGATTGGTTAGAATTTGCGCGAAATTTCTGAGTGGCGCTCAGTCAGCTGCATTCTTGCACTCCCAAGATCAAAACCCACCCTCTTAAGCTGCTCTAAGGGGCTAATGTGTAAAGTCTTACGCGAGCCACCCGCTATAGATCAGGTCACGAGAAGTCACTGCCACTTTAATCTCCCTCTTGGATTACCGAACCTAGTATATCTAGTGAGCGCAGCATCCTTATTAAGCGCCGCTCAAGAAAAGGTTATCGCACAGGTATTACTATGACGAGCCACACTACATTGCGCCTTTGCGAACTCTTAGCGAGCTGGCCTCGTCAGGTGATCAATAGCTGGATTTTCTCGGGACAATCGGCTGAACTAAAGTTGGTTTCAAGAGAGCACCCACCAATGCAGCAGAAGCGCCGCCAAAAGTTAGTCGGTTTCTTACCGGAGCATGTTGCAGAGAAAACTCAAGTACTGTCGATTCTAGATGATGAGTTTCCGGCCTTATTAAGAATGATACCGGACCCTCCACTTGTACTCTTCTATTTGGGTGATCCGCAGGCGTTAGCAAACCGTGCTATTGCTATTGTGGGTGCGCGTAAATGCACAACCGTGGGAAAGGTTGTTGCCGAACGCTTTGCTGCAGACTTAGCGCACTCGGGTGTTTGTACTATCAGCGGTCTGGCGCACGGTATTGATGCAGCAGCGCATAAAGGCGCTCTCGCAGTTGGCGCCGGCCGCACAGTTGCCTTTCTTGGTTCTGGGTTGAGCAATATTTACCCACGGCAGAATAAGTACCTTGGCGAAAAAATTGTGGCGCAAGGC
>CAJJDH010000080.1 GCA_905182905.1 marine gamma proteobacterium HTCC2089
CTTAACGACATTGTGAAACTGGCCAGTAATGAAAATCCTCGTGGGCCCGGTGAAAAGGTCCAGCAGGCTATTGCTCAGGTTAGTAAAGAGTTATCGCGTTACCCTGATGGCGGTGGATTTGAATTTAAGTCTGCCTTAGCACAACACACTGGCGTGGATACAAACCAACTAACGTTAGGCAATGGCTCTAATGATGTTCTCGATCTTATTGCGCGTGTAGTGGTAGAGCCTGGTTATGAGGCGATCATTTCCGAGCACAGCTTTGTGGTTTATCGCTTGGCGGTGACCTGTTGTGGGGGTGATTTAGTCACGGTGCCGGCAAAAAATTACGGCACAGATTTAGACGGCATGCTGGCTGCTATCAGCGAGCGCACACGAATCATTTTTATCGCAAACCCGAATAACCCCACTGGTACATGGGTGCCGGGCAAGCAGCTACTTGCGTTTTTGCAGCAAGTGCCAAGCTCGGTGTGGGTGGTTTTAGATGAAGCCTATTTAGAGTATATGACCAGTGAGGATTATATCGATGGCGTATCTTTACTGGCGCAATTCCCTAACCTAATTCTTACGCGAACGTTTTCCAAAGTATATGGGCTTGCGGCAGTGCGTCTAGGCTATGGTGTTTCTAGTCCTGAATTTGCAGACTTATTGAACCGCGTCAGGCAGCCCTTCAACGTCAATGCACTGGCCATGGCCGCAGGTATTAGCGCACTCGCCGATAAAGAATATGTCCGTGAAAGTGTTGAGATGAATCGTCAGGGTATGCAGCAAATGTTGGCTGGGCTAACGCAATTGGGTTATTCGTATATCCCTTCTGCGGGTAACTTTGTCAGTTTTGACTGTGGTGAGCCTGGCCCAGACGTCTTTCAACGCTTGTTGCAACAAGGCATTATTGTTAGGCCTATTGCCGAGTATGGATTGCCAAATCACATTCGCGTGAGTATTGGTCTGCCGTCCGAGAACGAACGGTTCTTAGCGGCGCTGGCCAAAGTTCGCTGAAACCGGCACGTGCCTTCTCTTTTAGGTGCGCGTCAAGGTGTGAAATGAGGGGTTATGTCTAAAAATTTTCACAAGATAGCTATTGTGGGTGTCGGTTTAATTGGTGGCTCCTTGGCCCTCGCGCTGCGCAAGCAGGGTGTTGCCGACTCAATTGTAGGCATAGAAAGCAATCCAGCATCTGCTCAGTGGGCATTGGAGAATGGTTTAGTTGATCAAATCGCTGACCGAGTACCAGAAGATGCTCAGCTAGTGGCCCTATGCGTGCCGAGTGACCTTGTCAGTAATTGGGTGATCGAACTGGCTGATCATAGTGCTGCTATTTTCGATGTCGGCAGCGTTAAGGGTCCAATAGTCAGTGCTGTGGAATCGCAAATAAATCTGCCGCAAAATTTTGTGCCGTGTCATCCCATTAGCGGCTCGGAAAAAAGTGGGCCTGAAGCTGCCCAAGTAGATCTGTTCGAAGACTGCATGGTGGTGCTGACACCAACGCAAAATACTTCAACTGATGCTTTGAACTTGGTTGCTCAGTGTTGGCAAGGTCTGGGCGCAAAAATCAGCAAACTCTCGCCCCAGGAACATGACAGCGTGTTGGCCCTGACCAGTCACTTGCCCCATTTGCTGGCATTTGCCTTTATGCAGCAAGTTGAAAGTAAACATTTGCCATTAACAGGTGGAGGTTTTCGAGATTTCACGCGTATCGCTGGTGCTAACCCAGAGCTGTGGTGGCGAATTTTTCAGCTCAATAAAGATGAAGTGCTGACTGCCCTGGACGCTTTCAGTGCAGATTTGCAGTCGTTGGCGCAGAATATCCGCGACGCGGATAGTGAATCTGGTATTGCTCAAATCAGCGCCGCCGCAAGAAAACGTCAGTAATAGACCGCGCTAGCATTAGCCGACTTGTACTGTGACGTTAGCCCGCAGCAGCAGAAGAATAGAAAGTTTGAGGAAAAATAATGCAGCATGATGCAAATGCGCCAGTAGTCACAATTGATGGTCCTGGAGGCTCTGGCAAGGGAACTTTGTCCTCATTAGTAGCGGCTGAACTGGGTTGGCACTTGCTGGATTCTGGCGCGCTATATCGCATTGTAGCTGCTATGGCCCGGCGCCAAGCTATTGATTTAACTGATGAAAAATCTTTAGTCGCGATGATTCCCAACCTCCAGATTGCCTTTGATGGTGATCGTGTAGATGTTAATGGCGATGATCTTAGTGATGAAATTCGTACTGGAGAAGCTGGCGTAGCAGCATCTCAGGTAGCGGCTTTACCTGAGGTTCGAGACAGTATTTTGACCTTGCAAAAATCCTTTCAAAGAGCGCCTGGTTTAGTGGCGGATGGTCGCGACATGGGGACCGTGGTATTTCCTCAAGCGGCAACCAAAATATTTTTGGACGCTTCGGCTGAGGTAAGGGCTAATCGGCGTTATAAGCAGTTGAAAAATAAAGGATTGAGTGTTAATTTGCGCGACCTTCTCGAGCAGATACAAGAACGTGATGCTCGGGATAGAGGACGTGCAGTAGCACCGCTGAAGCCCGCCGCTGATGCCCTCATAATTGATAGCACCCAGATGACCATCGAAGAGGTGCTACAAATGATTATGGCGGAAGTCTCCAAAGGGTAAGAGTAAAGGCCTAAAAACTTTCATTTGCGGAAGATTTTGGGAAAGAGTTCGCTTCGAAAAGAAAGTTACGTTAGAAAATACCTTGGGATGCAAAACGAGAATTATGCTCGTTGTCCCGTTGATCTAATTGCTTCCCTGTCGAATCTAGATATTGATACCGCCAGTTGGCGTGTAGTTGATAGCTGCTCTTTTTGCTTCAGCCTATAACTGCTTAAACATTAACTAACCAACGGAGAGTTTCGCCGGTTTGGCAAGCATCTCATTCGAGCTATGTGCTTCCCCCGGCAGACAATAATATGAGCGAATCATTTGCCGACCTATTTGAAGAAAGTTTACAAACCATCGAGATGGCACCCGGGTCCATCGTCACCGGCACGGTGGTAGACATAGACGATGACTGGGTAGTAGTACACGCCGGTCTAAAATCAGAGGGAGTTATCCCTAAAAATCAATTCCTCAACGAAGAGGGCGAATGCACCCTAAACATTGGCGACCAAGTAAAGGTTGCGATGGAGGTTGTAGACGATGGCTTTGGTGAGACACGTCTGTCTCGCGAAAAAGCAAAGCGTGCCGAGTCTTGGGAACAACTAGAAGATGCCAGCGAAAAAGGCGAAGTTGTTATCGGTATTATCAATGGCAAGGTTAAAGGTGGATTCACCGTTGACGTTAATGATATCCGTGCATTCTTGCCCGGTTCATTGGTCGATATCAGACCATTACGCGAAACAGCCCACCTTGAAGGCAAGCCGTTAGAATTTAAAGTTATTAAGCTTGATCAAAAGCGCAACAACGTTGTGGTTTCCCGTCGCGCAGTACTTGAAGATGAAAACTCTCATGAGCGCGAAGAGCTACTTGCGTCAATGCAAGAAGGCCAAGACGTTAAAGGGATCGTTAAGAACCTTACTGACTACGGTGCGTTTGTTGACCTTGGCGGCGTAGATGGCTTGTTGCACATTACAGACATGGCTTGGAAGCGTATTCGTCATCCAAGTGAGATGGTCAATGTAGGCGATGAAGTTGGCGTACGCATTTTGAAGTTTGACCGTGAGAAGAACCGCGTTAGCCTAGGTATGAAGCAATTAGGTGATGATCCATGGGTGAACATCATTCGCCGTTATCCTGAGGGTGCGCGTGTGATGGCTACCATTACTAACCTGACGGATTACGGTTGTTTTGCTGAGATCGAAGAAGGCGTTGAAGGTTTGGTGCACGTATCCGAAATGGATTGGACCAACAAGAACATTCACCCTTCCAAGGTTGTCTCAGTAGGTGATGAAACCGAAGTAATGGTTCTGGATATTGATGAAGAACGTCGTCGTATTTCACTAGGTATCAAGCAATGCCGCCCTAATCCTTGGGAAGAGTTCAGCATTCAGCACGGTAAGAGCGATCGCATCAGCGGTAACATCAAGTCCATTACAGATTTTGGTATCTTTATTGGCTTGGATGGCGGTATCGACGGTCTTGTGCATCTTTCTGATATTTCTTGGAATGAGCCAGGTGAAACTGCGGTGCGCCGATATTCTAAGGGCGAGCAGATTGAGACCATTATCCTGTCTGTTGATCCAGAGCGTGAGCGTATCTCGTTAGGTATCAAGCAACTTGATAAAGACCCATTCTCAGATTACACAGCTGAGCATGATCGCGGCGCCGTTATCATGGGTAAGGTTGTAGAAGTGCAGCCTAAAGAAGCTATACTTGAACTGGCTGAAGAAGTACTTGGTGTACTCAAAGCCGCTGAAATCAGCGTTGACCGTGTAGAAGATGCACGTACAGTGTTGAAGGAAGGCGAAGAAGTTGAAGTTAAGATCATTAACATTGATCGCAAGAATCGAACTATTGGCTTGTCTATCAAGTCCAAGGATATCGAAGAAGAGCGAGCGGCTGTTAAAGAGCATCAGAAGCAAGAGACCGATCGTTCAGGTCCTGCAACTTTGGGCGATTTGATCAAAGCGCAAATGAACCAGCAGACAGACGAGGACTAGGCTTAAGCCTAGCTCCCTGCATTAAGAGTATTGCTATGACTGAAGAAGTCAGCCTAACAAAATCTGAGTTAATTGAGCGCATGGTTAGTGCTCAATCTCGGGTGGCTGGCTTGCAACTCAACGCCAAAGACGTTGATTTTGCGGTTAAAACTATGCTCGAGCAGATGTCTAATACCTTGGCCTCTGGGGAACGAATAGAGATACGCGGTTTCGGTAGTTTTTCTTTACATTACCGTGCGCCGCGTATTGGTCGTAACCCAAAGACTGGCGAATCAGTAGGCCTTGCAGGTAAGCATGTGCCGCACTTTAAGCCGGGTAAAGAGCTACGAGATAGAGTCAATGATGCACTACTTGAGGCTTTGGCCGCAGCTAAAGAGGGCGATCAGTAATATCCCTCTAATTAGTTAGGGACTGAGTAAGAATAAGATAAAGGGAAAGGCTAGAAATAGCCTTTCCCTTTTTTTGTGGTGATTTCCCCACGCAAACGAGTTGATCTCTCGCTTCATGTAAACCTTTTGTCTTTGGTCTTAGTGGCACATCTCTGACTCAGAACTTGCAGTATTTCATTTAGATTTTTGTTCTCAACAATTATCAGGATGAAAAATATGTTCGCCATCTTCTCAGCTAAAACTAATTATGCGTGGGCTAGTCTAGTAACCACCAGGCTACTGCTTACATTGCTGGTTTGCCTGACTGCCACATTGTTTGTCAACTCTGCTGGGGCTAATCCTCATAGCGCGTTGGGTTTTGACAATGTCGCCTACGCGGGGTCAAGTCAGGGTCGCGCGGGTGTTAAAAATTCAGCGCAGCAGCAAAAAATCGATCTGAACACTGCTAGCGCAGATGAAATAGCCAAGGCTCTGTCTGGAGTAGGCCCGGCTAAAGCACAGGCCATGGTCAAATATAGAAATGAAGTAGGTCCATTTCGCAGTTTGGATGAAGTCCTCGAGATAAAGGGTTTTGGACCAAGTATTTTGGCGCGCAATAAAAGTAGGATTTTATTGGGCAAGGTCGCTAAAAAGCAGAAATAAGAACCGGTAATACAACACCGTTCCTAAAAAACCATACTCTTTTAACCCAGCGCACTTTTGTGCCGATTTACTCGCTGGTATCGCCCGCCTAGTAGTACAAAATACTAGGCTGGGCATTGTTCCTTCTCCAAGTTAGGCTAAAGCCCATGTTAGGCGAAGCCAAGCCTATTTAGTTAAAGCAAAGTTTAGTTAAAGGAAAGCTAGGCTAAAGAGAGGCTAAGTTAAAGCAAAGCAAAGCAAAGCAATGCAAAGCAAAGCCAAAGAAAGGAGAGGTTCGCGAATGAATAAATTTTGGACACCATTGTGCGATCGATTTGAAATCGATGTGCCAATATTTGGCTTTGCACATGACATGGCGACGGTAGCGGCAATTAGCAACGCTGGTGGATATGGCGTGTACGGCGCCACGCGACGCTTCCCCCAAGAGATAACTGAAGAGCTGGCATATATTCGCAGCCTTACAGGGAACAAGCCATTTGGGGTTGATTTGGTCTTACCGCCAGGAATGCCAGAGCACAACTCCCGTGCTGCTATTGAGGCGGAAATTCCGCCTGAGCACACGGCTTTTGTAAAAGATCTTATTGATCAATTTGCTGTGCCTGAGGCCACGCAACCGGGTATGCGAACGCGCTTTATCCGCTCTAAAGAGATTGAACAGGAACAGTTGCGCGCGGTATTAGACAGTGATGTGAATATGCTTGCCTGCGGTATCGGTGCACCCGCTGATGTGGTTGCTGAAGCTAAGGCACGGGGTAAAACAACCCTTGCATTGATCGGTAGCCCGCATCACGTACCCAAAGCCATACAAGCCGGAGTTGAGATTATAGTTGCCCAGGGCTACGACGCTGGGGCACATACTGGGCCAATTGGCACCTACTCATTGGTCCCACAAATAGTGGATGCTGCGGGCGATATTCCGGTGCTGGTAGCAGGTGGTGTAGCAACTGGTAGACATATTGCGGCTGCCCTGGCTATGGGTGCGCAAGGCGTGTGGATGGGTACAGCATGGTTATTGTCAACTGAGCATCAGGGTCATATGCACCCCGTGAATCGCGACAAACTCCTACAAGCGGGTAGTTCTGATACGGTAATAACTCGTTCAGAAAGCGGCAAACCGTTTCGGCAAGTGCGTACTGGTTGGAGTCAGGCGTGGGAGGCTGAAAACGCACCCAAACCGCTAAAAATGCCTTATCAAGATGTTTTGGTAGGTGATTTATTGGGTGCCATTGAAGAACATGATATTGAACCACTCATACACTCTGGCGCAGGGCAGAGTATTGCCTACTTCAATGAGGTGCAGAGTGTGGCAAAAATAATGGAAGGCTTAGTGAGCGAGACCCGCGAAATTCTTGCAGCTCAAGCCCGCTACTTAGGTTGATAATAAGGTTAATGAATCGGGTTAATGAATCGGGTTAATAGTGCAGGTTAAAGGGTAAGTTTAAAGGCAGGCTATGCGGAAAAATAGAAAGCAAATTTCTTCACAACAATTAACAGCGTCGATAAGAACGGCGTTAGCTGGCTTGGTCGTTGCAGTTCTGCTGACAGGTTGTCAGGGCATAGATTTAGCTCAAACGCCGGTTACGTCTGTTGAGCTTTCCGGTGTGTGGACAGTTGATGCAATGGCTTCAGATGACCTACGGGCTTTTACACGAGCGCCCTCTGAACGTCGGCGACGGACAAAGTTATCTGTACAGGATGAAATCCGCAGAATTGGCTTGGGTTCTGGGCTTGCCTTTGTTGTGCAGGGGTTTCAAATCATTAACGCCAATCAGATTGTCATAGAGCAAAGCCGCGATTCTATGGGGGTAAAACACCTACCCGGTACCTATAGAGACGTGACTTGGGGTGATAGAGAGCGAGATATTTGGCGTGTACAGGCCGGTTGGCAAGAAATGGATCTAGTGATTTTTTCTACAGCAAAAGGGCTGCGAGTATTAGAGCGATACCGGTTGGTCGGCCCAAATAGACTGAAACTAGATTTAGAGGTACAAGCAGACGGCGTGAAACGCCAATTGACGCGGTTTTTTGATAGAAAAAGATAAGCTCACGGCCAGATTTAGCTATTCCTCCAGCTAAGTGCAAATTCTGCTTTATCGGCCTTGCATTTGACCGTATTGCTATTAGAATATCGCGCTGCTTCGAAGGGTATTGAAGCTTACCAACACTACTCCGCCTTAGCTCAGTTGGTAGAGCAGCTGACTGTTAATCAGCGGGTCGCTGGTTCGAGCCCAGCAGGCGGAGCCATTTTCCAGATAATGATCCTCCCTCGAATGCTTAGCAACGCCCCGCTGATAATCAGCGCGCGAACACCTTAAACGGTGCCCGCCTAGTTCGAGCCCAGCAGGCGGAGCCATTTCTCCATTGAAAACTTTTGTGAAAAGTACTGTCTAATCATACTCTTTACAAAGTACATGCTCTGATTGATTTAATCGTATTAGTCTCAGATTCCATTAGTAGCGTGTAAAATTGGTAACAATCTTGCGGATAACGCTTCGCCAAACTTTGGATATCGTTGTATTCAAACTTTACTGGCATATGAATAGACTCTACCTTCGTAATTCAGGGTCCTGCTTGGGGAGGCGGTAATGATTAGATGGATTGTAGTTGTGCTTGGGTTAGTTCTCGTAATATCCACCGGATACGTTATTTATTCGCGCGATGGGGTCGATGCCCGCGTTGCAGAAGAAATACGCACAAATCCACAGGGCGAGAGGGCACAGCGGACTATGTTAGTGACGCTGATGAATGGTCGAACCCTACCCGTCAATTATTTACGCGAAGACGGTCTTATATTCATGGGGATAGACGGTCTTTGGTGGCGCGAATTTGTTGGCGCGGGCCAGTCTGTAGAGATGTTTATCCAAGGTGAAACTATTCGCGGTCACGGGACTGTCGTATTAGATAATCCTGAATATACGGCTGATATATTCAGTCGACTCAGACCCAAAGCACCATCCTGGCTACCTGTATGGCTTAACGGCAAATTGGTGGTGATTACTGTTTCGGACGAAGCCTGATCGATCAACGGTAATAGTGACAGAAGCGAGTGACAAACTTGTTCAAGTCACTATCATGAAGTTAACTACCTTCGATACTTATTGGGTTCGCGGTTGCCTTACTCCTGTTCGATCTCTAATTTACATAGCGCCTGTTCTTTCGGTGATTAAATCAATCAGGGGGAGTAGTACTGGATCTAACAACGCAGAGGCTGGTTTTTGGCTAGAGCCAAACCTAGCTATCACCAATTCGTTTTGACGATCCACATAAAGTACTTGGCCGTGGGCGCCTCGGGCCACAAGACATACTCTGTCTTCGATATGGCGTATCCACCACTGGGACTTGTATGACCAACCTTCAAGGTGGGGTAGTTTGGCCATTGCAAATTTTTGCGTATCGCCGCCTAAAAAAAGCTGGTCGAATATGCTTGCGGGCATAGCTGAGTGCCCGTCAATTACACCGCCTTGTCGTACCATTTCTCCAAGCCGTATAAAGTCACGTAGCGTGGTACAACAGGTTGTTTCCGTGCCGTGATTGTCCAGCATGTAGTAAGCGTCTCTTTCTCCACCAAGGTGTTGCCAGAGTAGTTGTGATACAAGTGACGCTAGGTCTTGTTGGGCGGCCCGGCGAACAATCCAACCTAAAACAAATATGTTCGGCTCTTTATACGCAAACTGTTCGCCGTGTTTCCCTTCGGGTTTTATTCTTTTGAGAACATCTGTTATTGCTTCTGCTGTTTCTCCATTGGTCGGTGGCGCCATACCCATTGCTTTGACAAATTTCCAGATTTCGGAAGTGGGGTCCGCATAGTCTTCATGGAATGCCATGCTAATCTGCATATCCATCACCTGCCTGACGGTTGCATCAGCCCAAGCAGAATTGTTCAGCTCTGGGATTAAATCTGTGACCAGTGCTTTATTGGACAATACGCCCTGAGTAATTAAGCATTCGGCAATTAGGCCGACAATAGATTTGTTAGCAGATTGCAGGATGTGTGGCTTTAGTGGTTCGCAGGCACCAAAGTACGCCTCGTAAACCAACTGACCATTTTTCATGACGGCTAACCCATCCGTACAGGTTTCCTGGATTGCTTGTTGGGAAGTCATTTTGGCGCCACTTAAAGTGGTTATAGTAGAGTTTTTAAGCTGAAGTTTTGGTCCTGCGGGCAGTTGTCTTACACTGCGGTCTCCGCGCCAAACGGATTTTGTCGGCACAAGTTGCTGTATGTTAGAAAAACTCCATCTCAGTTGAGGCCACGCATAGTAGGAACCATCCGCAAAGCGCACCACGCGCTGTTTCTCTGGAGGGAAGCCGCTCATCCAACTTTGAGGTGGCAATTCTTTGTTCAAGGGTCATGCCTCGTGGTGTATTCTCAGGTCACACTATAGTCCCTAGATACACATCAATATAGATCTTGGCGGATGAGTTCTGTGTCTTCTTTTACAGCAATCAGCATTACCGAGGTACGTGAACAATGAGCAAACAACCTTCGTTCAAAAGAGCACGACCCGTGGCTCCATCCGGTGATCAGCTCTTTGGTTGGGTCAAAGAGTTAGTAGAACTCACCGAGCAATATACGGAATTTAGACGTCTTGGCACTCAGGGCGATGCCGCCGCGCGTGCATGGCTGATGAAAACTCTAGCAGAAATTGGCATCAAAGATGTCGTTGAACAAACCTATCCTGTGGCTGTTCGGCAGTACAAAGAGTGGTCGCTAACGGTGGATGGCAAAGGCGTTGATTGCTTCTTTATGAATGGGGCTGCGTTCACCGAGGCTTCGGGTGTTTCGGGAGAGTTATACTATGCAGGCGATAGTATCGATCCTAATGTAGACCTTACCGGCAAGATTGTTGTATTCGATCTGAAGAGTGGCCCGGCTATGAAGGGTAAGGCCATTCCACTTATTGCTGACTACAGCTTTGACCCAAAAAATGAATTAGCTGAGCAGACGGTAGGTGGGTCTGGTGGCCCGGCACCCTCGAATTTTCCAACACCATACTATGAGGCTGCGAGACTCGGCGCTGTTGGTTTTATAGCTGTTTTTTCTGGGCGGCAATCTGACGCTAACACCTTCTTTGCTGATCCAACGGGTATGGTGCAAACGCGTATTCCTGGCGTTTTTCTTAAAGGCTCGTTGGGTAGCGAAGTTATTCAGGATGTTTTATCCAGTAGCAGACCCTTACAGGCAACGCTCACCCTTCGAGGCGATGCTTATGAATCTACCAGTGGTAATGTTGTTGTACATGTCGCCGGACAAAAGAATGATGCGATGTTGGTCAATACACACCATGACGCAGGGTGGTCTGGCGCAGTGCAAGATGCTTCTGGAGTAGCAGTTGTGCTAGGTCTTGCAGCCTATTACGACCGTTTTCCGTCTAACTATATTCAAAAGGACCTTTACTTTGTCTTTAATGGTTGCCACTACACTTGGAACTATCCTTATGGAGCAAACAAGTTTGCTGAGATGAACCCAGAAATCATGCGGCGCACGTTGCTGTGTATGGGGGTGGAACATATTGGTAAGCGCTTTGTTGGTAAAGACGGCGGCTTGCATGACACAGGCCAAGTAGAACCGCGGCTCCTTTGGGTGCCAAGAAATCAGATGCTCTATGATGCGGCGATCAAGGCCGTTGAAGGGAACGCACTTCACTCAACCATTATTCCTAAGGCTGGGGCTATTCCCCTTTATGGTGAAACGCAGAGCTATTTTTTGCAGGGCATACCATGCTTCTCAATTATGTCCATGCCGGAGTACTTGTTTTTTGCAGAAGACACAATCGATAAGGTTGCAAAAGACGAGCTAGCACCAGTAATGCATACCATGCTGGATATTATTGATTCAGCCATGTACCTACCTAAAACTTGGATCGCAGCAATAGATCGATAGCAAAATCGAGCCAATCCGATGTCCAGTGTGCACGGCGAATTGAAGCAAAATTTCACCGCTGCAACGGAAATACCTGTCACAGATTTGGCATCTCTCGATGCGCTCAATAAGGTATTATACGTGCCAGTGTCAATGGAAAGGTTTTGTGGATGCCGTTGCTGACAATAATTTTGTGATTGCTCAGACCACTCCTGGTAAACGTCGCACTATTACTACAACTGACCAAAAAACAGGTGCGATGCCTGTCAATGATTTGATGCAAACGCGTCGCGAGGCCTGCCCCAAAGTCATAGAAGAAATGGATAGTGGTTTGCTGTTTGGTAATTATGAGACGGTAAACAAGCTAGATAGCTTTGCGATAGGTGATAGCTTGAGGTTCAGACCGTTTAGCGATTTATAGTCGCTTCTAGTTTTGAATTGCTTATACTTCTCTTCTAGTCCTGCCATCGGTGGTTTGCCGATCGCCAGAATCTAACCAAAATATCGTATCAGATTGATCTTGCCTTAATTGGCAGTTTTAGAACTGTGTTGCTCACAAGGCTACTGTAAATGTCTAACAAATCGCCAGTCGTAGCTTCGTCTTTTGAGGCGCAGATTCCCGCAGGCCATCGCTCAGTTGAAATTGCCAGAGAGCCCGTTGAGCTTTACAAGATTCTAAAATTTGAAGGTCTTGCGGACAGCGGTGGTCATGCCAAGGCCGCAGTCGCTGCTGGGGAAGTTTGGGTCAATGGCAAAGTGGAATTGCAAAAACGTAAAAAAATTCTCTCCGGTGATACCATCGAATTTGCTGGCGATAGCATTTACATCAAACTGGCTTTGTCTTCATAAAGAGTAGAAGTCAGCCAATTAATATTGCTTTGGCTTAGATAAAAACTGCACTTCCAGTGAGTTGATCTGAGCTAAGCTATTGAATATATCTGTGTTAAAAGGACTAATGTCACTGTGAAAGCTAACGATTGCTTGCGACGAATTCGTTACATATTGGATCTTAACGATAAGAAAATGATCGGCATGTTTGCTGAGGCAGGCGTTGAAGTTACGCGAACTCAAACTAGCGCGTGGTTAAAAAAGGACGACGATCCAGATTATGAAGAATGTAGTGATGTGATGTTTGCAACATTTCTCAACGGATTGATCAACCAAAAGCGCGGTAAAAAAGATGGGCCACAGATGCCGCCTGAGGAAAAACTAGATAACAACTCGGTATTCAGAAAACTCAAAATCGCCTTTAACCTTCAGGCTGAAGATATTCTAGCCACTTTAGAGTTGGCTGACTTTCATATTAGTAAGCACGAGCTTTCAGCTTTCTTTCGGCGCTCGGATAGCCGCCACTACCGAGCGTGCAAAGACCAAATTTTGCGGAATTTTTTGCATGGCCTGCAGATTAAGTTACGTGGTGAAAGCCAACCTAAGAGCGAGGAAGAAATGGCCGAAGATGCCAGCGTAGCCTCTAATTCTCCTTGGAATCGCTCTAAGTCCTAGTGCTGTAATGCCTTGACCCTGATCTCTCAGGTGGTCGGGCGTATGCCCAAGAATAGGAAATTGCGCCCGAAGTTTTCCAGATGCCTTCTCAAGCACCCACTCGCTGGTACTGCTCGTCATTAAGCCATAATAGGTTTCTGACAACTTTCTAACCTAAACAGTCGACTACTGGGATAAGCCCTTCTTGCAAAGAGCAGTCTGCTTCTACTGCTTGTTCTTCTTCAATTCACAAATCGATGCGTGTACGTTGGCAGCCCGCTTTAATGACAAGCATTACTAAGTCCTGCATACTTATTTTTTTCCTCAATGGACTGTCATTATGAGTTCACGAAAAATTCTTTGGGGCTTACCGTTACTGGGCTATCTACTTTTTAGTTTCTGGTACACCAATACGGGTGGTCCACTGTCGGCTGCAGAGGTCGAGTACTACATTGGCAAGATGCAAGCAATTGGGCGCGACGAAGAATCCCTTGATCAACTGCGGCTCTTTCTGCAGTCGGATACAGGCAATCAATTTCTCATGGTCAACAACATTGATATGAATGAGACACCAGGCAATGTCCTAGGTGCTGAGCCTGGTGAATCAAGTGATCAGATCATGAATAGATACATGGAGCACATGTACCCCGCGTTGTTTGCGCGTGCGAGTCATCCCATTTATTTCGGGCAAGTGGTGCATACA
>CAJJDH010000081.1 GCA_905182905.1 marine gamma proteobacterium HTCC2089
GCTAGATTCTATGAGTAGTGGCGATAACAGCAAAAGTGACGACCTATCTTCACTAAAAGCATCCCCTGGTGATGCATCTTTGGGAGCGAACTTTCAAGTCACATATACTTACCTCATGTCTATTCGCAAACCGGTTATCGCTGCCATTAACGGCGCATGCGCGGGCCTTGCATTTGCTATAGCGACAATGACTGACATGCGGATTGTTGAGCGCAACGCAAAATTCAGCACCGCTTTTTCCCAACGTGGATTGGTAGCAGAACATGGAGTTAGTTGGACCTTATCTCGACTCATAGGTTCAGGAAATGCCCTTGACCTGCTTTGGAGTGCGCGCAAGTTTAACGGCGAAGAAGCAAAACAAATTGGCCTCGCAGAACGCCTAGTTGAAGACGGTGAATCAAGACAAGCTGCTGAAGATTATATTCGGACACTCGCCGCCAATGCAGCACCCGTTTCAATTCAGGTAATCAAAGCTCAAGTGCACCGACACCTAAATATGCAATTAGGTGAGGCAATGCTAGAGACAAATGATCTAATGGCAACCAGTCTAGAAAAAGACGATTTCCGCGAAGGGGTGCGCTCATTTATAGAGAAACGGCCGCCAAAATTCTCTCGCGTCAAGGGCTAACATTCTGAACATGCAATACGAGCAAAGCTTCGTGACTAATCATGAAGTGGTAAGCAATGGCCTGAAACTCAATGTACTTAAAGTGGGCGGGAACGGCGAAGCTACCAATTCTATGCCTACGCCTACAGTAGTTATGCTCCACGGCCTCAGAGATACAGCATGGTCATTAATGCCCATCGCGGAGGTTTTTGCGCAAGAGAATTTTACTGTATTCATGCCAGAACTGCGCGGTCATGGCAAAAGTGAGCATAGTGATGCCTATAGTATCCACGACTATATCCTTGACCTATATGAAGTAGTGACGACACAGACCAAGGGACCAGTAGTATTATTTGGCCACAGCCTTGGCGGACACATTGTCGCTAAGTTTGCGGCGCTTTTTCCGGAACTCGCCAAAGCGGTCATATTAGTGGAAGGTCTTGGACCGCCAAAGCGCGCAGATGAAAGTGATATTGATCAACAAATGCAGTCGTTACGATTTATGTTGCTCAATAGACTAAAGAAAAAGCCTGGCGCCTCTCGACCGCTAAAAAGTGTTGCTGAAGCGGCTTCAAAATTGCGCCGCAATAATCCTAGAATCCAGCCTCAAGAAGCTGAACGTATTGCTACTCATCTAGTCAAAAAGATAGGCGAGGAGTTTCAGTGGGTTTTCGATAGCAGAGCTAACAGTGTCTTTGTCGGAGTGAGTCTGCAAACCAACGCCAACTTTTGGCGCCAAATCAAGGCTCCCGTTTGCGTGATAAGCGGACGTTTGTCCTACGAATATTGGGGCAAGGAAATGGCCAGCGTAGATTTTGATGGGCATTTTGCTGAAAACGAACTAGAGCAAAGAGCTGAGGCGTTCGCGGTGCACGAACACCACTGGCTTGAGCTTAGCGGTCATATGGCCCATTACGATGAACCCGAGGAACTAGGGCGCATATGTAGAGAATTTACTTTGGGCGCACTGGCCGATCAAACATATAGTAAGTCGAGTTAGAGCACGTTCCAAAACTGGAAAAACTGTAGGTCTTAAAGGCAGGCGGCGCAAAGACTGCTCTAAGGCCAGAAGGAGAAAAAAATGAGTACAGTGATAGCAAGCGATCTAGATTTCGACGGCGCAAAAGTTGTAGACGATCTGAACCGACTTCTGCGCCTACGGACAACACCCATAGGCATGAAACTTTTCGCCAGCAAAGAAGAAATGGAAGCTATCCCGAAAATACGCAGACCTAAAGATATTCACACAACTGACCAAATTGTAGGTCAGGCCTCACGCAACGGTTGGACAGTGGGCATTACTGCCGATGATTTGGTTGGAGCCCAATGCAGTACCGTTATTGGTCTGCATCCAAGAAGTGATGAATGGCTATCTGGAGACCGTATGAACGGTGTCTGGTATGGCACTCCGGAAGATGCCGCCGCACACCAAAATGCAATGGATACTGTACCCTTCGGCGATTATGAGGCAATGGCAGTGAGCCCACTGGCAAGTGGACGATTAACGCCCCCAGATATTTGCCTAATTTACGCTACACCGGCCCAGATGATCATTTTTATCAATGGCCTACAGTGGACTGGCTATAAAAAGCTTGAATTCTCCTGTGTCGGAGAATCAGCTTGTGCCGACTCTTGGGGGCGTGCTTTGTCCACCGGAGAACCCAGTTTGTCCCTACCCTGCTTCGCTGAACGACGCTATGGCGGCGTTATGGAAGACGAGCTACTCATGGCCATCCCTCCTCACTTTCTCCCCAAAGTGGTCCAAGGATTAGAAGCACTAGCAAAAAATGGCCTGCGCTATCCCATTGCCAACTACGGTGTAAATAACGATGTCCGATCTGGAATGGGCGTCAGTTACTAAAAGAGCGAAAGATCGCTACTGATCGGTCTTTTTTAGTCAACTTATAGTAGACTCGTCCGATAATATTAGAGAACGTTCATTCAGGTTTCTTCAAATGACTTCTAAAAATAGCCGGAACGCTGCTACAAGCTTGGTTGCCGCGGGTACGTTTTTGAGTGGTGACATCACGTTTTGCAACGAGTTAGTCATCGCCGGAACAGTAAACGGCTCGGTTACCAATAGTGGAGAAGACAGCGGGGTTGTAAAAATCCTCGAGGGCGGGCAGTTCACTGGAGAAATCATGGCGCCGCACATAGAGATATTGGGGCAGGTTGAAGCAAATATTACGGGCACTGTAAGCGTCTCAATTGGACCTTCAGCAAACGTAAGCGGCGTGATCCGCTTTATGAAACTGGCAGTTAGCCCTGGCGCTACAATTTCAGGTGAGTTGATCACGATGGATGAAAAGACTGATGAAAAATCGGTGGAAAACCAGGCATCCACCTAAGCATTGCAACTGCACCTCAGATCAGTGAGGCGTTGTTTGCAATAATATTGATAAAGCACAATACTTTTGGAGTATAGACATGGCTCAAAATGAATCTGATTACGAATTCTACGTTGGACCCGCGACTCATCTTGAGGGCGCGTCTCTGGCAATAGATGGCACTGCACGCATCGACGGCAAGATTGTCGGCAAAGTTGCCGTAAAGCATCTTATTGTTGGACCGGGCGGCGTTGTTCAAGGTGATATTTCAGGCGAAACAGCAAAAATAGAGGGCATTGTTGAGGACAGCCTACAACTTTCAGGTAAGTTGACTGTATGCGCTTCTGGCAAAATCCGTGGCAATATTAAGTACGGGTCAATCGAAACTATGGAAGGCGCGAAGCTCGTTGGTGAAATTTCAACAGATTGGGATTCTAATGAACAAGGCGCACCGCAAGTTTCAGATAGGCTGGAAGCATTCACTGCGTCACTAGCTGACAATGAAGAATCAGACTCGGATCTTGTATAAAGACCACCCAATCGAACAGAGCAGTAGATTGTACAACCAACCAGAAAAGCCTGTGGAGCGTCAGCACACGCTAAACAGGCCAAGATCAGTGATATTTGCTAACTCCAAGGGTGGCGTTGGCAAAAGCACACTAGCACTCATGGCTGGCCTTGGGCTTGCTACTCAGCACCCAAATACTCGCGTTGAGTTGATAGATCTTGATGTTCAAAAAACGAGTAGTGATTCATTAAAACGTTTCACGAACCACCGCTTTCAGGTTCTCGAAAACGAAGACTTTTTCCTTAACTCAGGTTCTCCAAATAACGGTAACCTTATCAACCATATGGGCACTGATTTTCCATATAACCAAGATCAAAAGTTCATCGTATTTGACAGCCCTGCAGGTAATGAGCCCTCACGCAGTACATTCTTAACTCACTGCGACATAGTTTTTGTGCCATCGTCTGTTGGAGATGCAGACGTATTTGCTACGCAAAAATATCTCACTGCATTACAGCAATTATTTTCGCGTCAAAAAGGCAACATGGAAGGCCCACCCCCGCCAATCGTCATTTTACCCAATATGATTGATAGCAGAGATGAGTTTAACGAGTTAAGGGCATCGCTTTCGGATGTGCCAGCGTATTTCGGCAAACCCCTTTACTATTCACCTGTCTTTCGACGGGCCTTTAGAGACGATGAGAACGATACCAGTGTTGCGACCTTGCTTAAACATGCGCAGCCATACATTAAATGGTTAACTAATTTGATTCTCAAGGCTGAATCGCTACCTCAACCCCCTGGCCGACTGTTCCAACTATAAGTAATAGCCGCTGTAGAACCGGCGACCTTGGACTGCGTGCTTCGTACCTATATTCTGACTAGAAATATTCGGCGACTGTTGTTAAGTGCAACGTCTGAGCTGCTTTGCATAAATAGCGGCTTGCCTAGAGGCTTTTTTCGCATAGCCTTTTATCGTCGCAGACTTCTTCCATGCACCTTTAGCGTAACCGGTGTGTCCATTGTAATAAGCAAGATACAGATTATAAGTATCATTTTTACGCAGCCCCAGGCGCTTGTTACTACGATGGTTATACCAACCAATAAAGTCTATCGCGTCACCAAAGTCACTACGCTTAACAAAACGGCGCCCAGTACTTTTCTTATAATCGCTCCAAGCTTCATCTGTCGCCTGAGCATAACCATAAGCACTAGAACTTCGCCCCAAAGGGATCCCTAAAACTCGCTTACGCGGGGGCTTAGCGTCTGCCACAAATGTGGACTCTCTATGCACAAACGCAAAGCCAAGGTGTAGTGGCAAACCCCAACGTTTACGAGCCTTTTTTGCATCTTTATACCAGCTTTTATGCTCTTTCAGGATGTAGCAAATGTTATTCGGATCTTTAGGCTGACCCGCAGCACAGCCTCCAAGCAAGACTGCGAATACTATTATGGAGAGGAAAAATCTAACCAGATACGTCAACACCATGCTCCTTTAAGACAGAAATCAATTCACTCTCTTCGAGTATTACTAGCTCAAGTTGTTGAGCCTTCTCAAGTTTGCTCCCAGCTCCAGGGCCTGCCACCACTTTAGTCGTTTTGGCCGACACTGACCCAGCGACTTTGGCACCTAACGTTACCAAATGCGCTTTAGCCTCATTGCGGGAAAGCAATTCCAACGTCCCCGTCAGCACCCAAACTTCTCCAGCTAAGGGCAATGTCTGTACATCAACCGCGGGCATCGACGGCCATTGCACACCGCACGCCTCTAGCCGAGCTATAACCGCGAGATTTTCTTCGCCTTGAAAATACTCAAACAAAGAATCTGCGACAACAGGTCCAACGTCATCTACGCATTCCAAGGATTCTTTGGTGGCCTCGCGCAAACCCTGAAGTGTTTGAAAATACTGGGCTAGTGACAGTGCCGTGGCCTCTCCTACCTCACGAATACCCAGCGAATAAATAAACCGAGGAAAGGTAGTTTGCTTAGCCTTCTCTAACGCATTCAATAGGTTCTCAGCAGATTTCTGACCCATTCGTTCCAGCCCACTGATTTGCTCAGCCTCCAGCTGAAATAAGTCTGCCGGATCTTTGACTAGATCTTCGACCACCAGTTGTTCAATGATTTTGTCTCCTAGACCATCAATGTCAAAAGCCAATCTCGAAGCAAAATGACGCAGTGATTCCTTGCGTTGCGCTGGGCAGTAATTTCTACTCGCGCTACACCGAGCCACCACTTCTCCATCTGGGCGGTGAATAGGGCTACCACAGGATGGGCATTGGGTAGGTAACTCAATAGCGTATGCATCACCGGGTCTCTGACTCAAAATCACACTGGCAACTTGGGGAATAACATCGCCGGCGCGACGAATCATTACCCTATCACCTACGTGCAAACCCAATCGAGAAATTTCATCCATGTTATGTAGAGTGGCATTAGTAACAGTCACACCGCCAACAAAAACTGGAGCCAGCCTAGCTACTGGTGTAATTGCTCCTGTTCTGCCTACTTGAAATTCGACGTTCAACAACTGAGTAGTAGCTTCTTCCGCAGGATACTTATAAGCAATAGCCCAGCGCGGCTTTCGAGTCACCGCGCCCAGTAGGTTTTGCTGCTCTAAGGAATTCACCTTTACCACAACACCATCAATCTCATAGCCTAAGCTGCTACGTTGCTGCAAAAGGTTGTCGATATAGGCCATACAACCTTCACTATCAGCAACAACCTCAACTAAAGGATTTATGCGAAAACCCCAGCCTTCTAGCGCAGTTAGCACCTCCATTTGACTTACGGGTGCCCAATCACCCTCTGTCCAACCTAGGCTGTAGCAGAACATAGTCAGAGGCCTGCTCGCAGTTACCTTTGAATCTAACTGACGTAGGCTGCCGGCAGCACCATTGCGCGGATTGATGAGTGGCTTCGCTCCTTTTTCCAGAGCGCGAACATTAAACGCATCAAAGTCTTCTAACGAAATATAAATTTCGCCACGCACCTCAAATTTCTTCGGGAAATTTTGCCCAATCAGTGTGAGGGGAATGGCACCAATAGTGCGTACGTTAGCAAGAATATTTTCGCCAATTTGACCGTCGCCCCTAGTCGCCGCCTGAACTAGCACACCGTCTTCGTAAGTTAGTGCAATAGCCACACCATCAATTTTTGGCTCACAGGTATACGTTACTTGAGCACCTGCCGGTAAGCGCCCTGCACAACGTTTAACCCAATCATTTATGTCTTGCGCTGATGTTGACTTGTCTAACGACAACATAGGCAGTACATGGGTTACCTTAGAAAATTCAGAAAGTGCGCTAGCGCCTACACGCTGGGTTGGTGAATCATCACTGAGTAATTCTGGGTGGGCTTGCTCGAGACTTCGCAGTCGATCAAAAAGAGCATCGTATTCAGCGTCAGCAATTTCAGGATCATCAAGTACATGGTATCTATGATTATGATGATTGAGGCTATCGCGCAAAAATTGGGCCTCGCGCGTTATATCCTGACTGACTTTCGCCACTATTGAGGACGCTGGGTGAGGCGGCGGCGAGCATAATCCGCCAATCTTTGACGCATGTGTTCAACGGTCTGGCCGGTAAGTGTATTCATTTGATCGTCTTTAACATCACCACCTAATGCGGCTGCTACTGTTCTAGCCGATAACAACATATCTTCCAAAGTCTCGAACGCGTCACCCGGCACAGGCAATTGCAAAAAAAATGTAATTCCCGGCGTTTCTAGCGCCTGCATATCCGCTAAATCGAATGTACCCGGCTCTAACGCATTCGCAACGCTGAATAATTGCTGGTCAGTGGTTGAATCAATGCGATGAAAAATGCTCATATTGCCAAACTTCAGACCCTGACCACGCAGTGCGTCGACCAATTCCGCGCCTTTAAATACGCTACCGCTTTTAGCTAACACACCGAGTATTATCAATTCATCAGGCGATGTTGGTGGAGTTCTTTCATCAACCTGTGGAGAGCCGGTGATCTCTACTGCGCTGGCTTTAGCCACAGTACTATCTTTTTTGCGCACGTCGCTTTTCAGAGCAAAACTTGTCTCGTTAGGTATTTCCGCTGACTGGGTTGCAATATCACCCAAGGGTAAGTCGGCCTGAGCCGGCTGTTGAGTTTGGCTAATCAGAGGTTCCACATCAGGGCGAGTAATACGGGCGCCACCGCTTGGGAACTCGTTCTTTGATAACTCAGAGTCGGCATCATCTTCTACTGCTGCGCTAGGCATAATATCCATGGTGATCTCTTCTTGCCTTGCTTTCCAAGCAAGCCAAAGGCCGTGGCCTAACACTGCGACAAAGAAGGCGCCACCTACCAAAAGAATTAAGTCCTTTATATCCACATTAGACCTCTTCAATACTCATTGGGAACAAATGCCAATCCATGTAGTAAAACCAACCACAACCACACAACCCCTAATTGGAACTATAGAGTATTAGGCTATAGCTAGCGCGGCAGCTGCTTCTACGTCTACAGAAACCAAACGTGAAACGCCAGGTTCATGCATTGTTACACCCATCAAATAATCTGCCATTTCCATTGTGATCTTATTATGTGTAATCACCAAAAATTGTACGGACTCTGACATTTCCTTTATTAAAGCTGCAAATCGGGTGACATTCATGTCATCCAATGGAGCATCAACCTCATCCAGAAGGCAAACTGGGCTTGGATTCAAGTGAAAGATAGCGAATATCAACGCCACAGCTGTCATAGCTTTCTCTCCACCAGATAACAACTGGATACTGGCATTACGTTTACCTGGCGGGCGCGCCATCAGAGCAACACCGGTATCTAGCATATCGTCACCAGTTAACTCTAGATAAGCATGGCCTCCTCCGAAGACCTTCGGGAACAATTCACCAAAACGTGTATTGACGGCCTCAAAAGTATCTTTAAAACGCGTGCGCGTTTCACGATCTATCTTCTGCATCACTTCAAGTAGCGTTTCTAACGCCTGTTCTAGGTCTTCTGCCTGAGCGTCCAAATAGTTCTTACGCTCAGACTCCTGATCAAATTCTTCAATAGCCGCAAGGTTAATTGCACCCAAACGCTGAATACGGCGAGACATACGTTCTAACTCTTCAACCCAAGCAGGTTCACTTGCCTCTTCAGGCAAGTGTTCTTTCACTTCCGCAAGTTCATGACCTGTTGTGCTCAATTGCTCGAGGATATTTGCTTCCTGAACCGCCATACCCTGACGCTCAACGCGCTGGGACTCTAAGCCGCTTCTAAGTTCGCCAACACGCTCTTCCCATTGGCCGCGCTGGGCATCGCTCTGCTTAATTTCTTCTTCGATAGCATCCAGCGCACCGCGGATGGTCGCAAGTTCCGCTTCAACACTTGCCCTACTCTTTAAGCGAGTTTCCAGATCTTGCTCCAACTCCGGGATAGGTTTGCGACTGGTTTCAATACCGCTATTGATACCTTCAACCCGTTCAACTAATTCGCTTTGTTGATTGAGCATTCTGTCTCTACCAGTAATGCTCACAGCCATCTGGGACTGCAAAGATTCTAGCTGTACATTAAGCTCGTGAAATCGCTCGCGACTAGAGCGCGCCAAATCGCGACTAGACTGTAGTGCTCGCATTAAATTTTCGCGCTCGTCACTAAGAACTTTCTTTTCATCAGCCTGAGATTCCCCCAGCGCCTGTGCCTCAGCGAGACCTTGACGAGAAGTTTCTAAGCGGCGGCGCTCTTGAGCTAGCTGCAAAGCAACTTCTTCGCCTTCCTTGAGCAATTGCTGATGACGCACTTTCGCTTCTTCAAGCTTAGCCCGAGTCACCCCATGATCTGTACGGCGGACACTCAAACTTTGATTGAGATTATTCGACTCTTGTTGCAGCACTTCTCGTTGAGCTTCTAAGCTCTCTAACTGACCGCGAATATTCTGTACACCCTGCTGCTGCTGATCTAACGCTTGCTGGGCGTCTTCAACTTGCATTGCCAACGTTTCCAGCGCTTGGCCGCGCTCAATAATACCTGCTGTTTGATCTTGGTCATGCAGAATACGCATCCAATCGATACCTACCCAAAAACCCTCACGGGTAATGATGCTCTGACCTTCGCGTAAATTTCTGCGCCCCTCTAAAGCCACCTCAGCAGATTCAGCGGCAAACACACCATGCAACAGAGACCCGGCGGCTAGCGACTCAGAACGTAATAGCGAGCTCACAGTGGGTAGTCCTAAACTCTCGTTACGCGCTTCACTTGCGTGGTGGGATTTACCTTCAACCAACGCTAAATCACCATCGTCCAGATGGGTTAATGAGGCCGCATAGTCGTCTAAATTGTCTACACGCAATGCCTGCATAAAGCGCCCTAAAACAGCTTCAATAGCGCGCTCCCAACCAGGCACAACGGCAAGGTTTTCACCAAGCCTGCTGGCGCTAGCTAAGCCGTTTTCGTTGATCCATGCCTCAGCCTCTTGAACATTTTGTCCTAGCGCCGCTTCTTGAACCGCTTGCAAGCTAGCTAACTGAGAACCCAACTGCTGCACTTCACTACGTGAGGCCTCGAGTGATTTCTCTCGCTGTGCAAGTTGTTCGCGATTCTCAGTCAGGCCTTGCAAACACTCGGCAATTCTTTGGTCTAAGCTTTTGCTCTCGCCTTCTAAATCATTGATTTCCAAAGCCATTTGCTCGACCAATTGCCCGCCTTCTTGTTGCGGCTGATCTGCAGACAATTTTGCCAGTTCTTGGGCCCGGGCATCTAGGCGTTGAATGAGTTGTTCTAAATATTCCACGCGGGACTTTTGTACTTCAGCCTCACGGTCGTTGATAGCTGCTTCGGCATTGAAGGAATCCCAGCGTTGCTGCCAATGACTATTCTTCTCCTCGACTTCCTTCAGGCCTTGTTGCACCGAGGCATCCGCTGCCGACAACTCAGCAACCTTTGGTTGCAACTCAGCAATACGTTCTTGCATAGATTGGATTTGACCTTCATCAGTCGCAACTTGTTGATTGGCCTCAACCTGACGCTGAGTCACCGTGACCAGATCTAGCTCTAACTGCTTCACACGCTGCTGATTAAACTGCAGCGCCTCTTCAATTCGCGCTATCTCTTCACCCAATTGATAAAAGCGTTCTTGAATACCGTTGAATTTGTCAGTTTGATTGGAAAAATCTTGGCGCTTTAACTCAATAGTAGCTTCTACCTTGCGCTGCTCTGCTAGGGCTTTTTCAAGCTCAATTTCTAACTCGACAATATGCTTTTCACGTGCACTCAAGCTCTCTTTCAACGCGCTATGTCGCAGGGCATATAACTGCGCATTGAGTAAAGATTCTTCCGTTTTGAGAGTGCGGTAACGTTCTGCAGCTTGGGCTTGTCGTTGCAGTCGATCTAGCTGCCGCCCTAATTCTTCACGAATATCATTGATTCGCTCTAAATTTTCTCGAGTATGACGAATTCGCGTTTCTGTCTCTTTGCGCCGCTCTTTATACTTAGATATCCCCGCAGCTTCTTCTAGGTAAACTCGTAACTCTTCAGGCTTAGCTTCTACCAACTGGGAAATCATCCCCTGTTCAATAATAGAATAACTGCGCGGCCCAAATCCTGTACCCAAAAAGACATCTTGAATGTCTCTACGTCGGCACTTACTACCATTTAGGCGATAATTAGATTGGCCATCACGACTCACCTCACGGCGAATGGCGATATCAGCATAAGCGGCATATTCACCACCAATCCGGCCATCTGAGTTATCGAAGAGCAGTTCTATGCTGGCGGCAGAATTAGGCTTACGAGTATTGGACCCGCTAAAGATAACGTCAGTGATATTTTCCCCGCGCAATTGTTTGGCAGAGCTCTCACCCATAACCCAGCGCACGGCGTCAATGATATTGGATTTGCCACAGCCGTTAGGACCGACTACTGCGCAACGATTACCTGGAAGTACAACCGTTGTCGCATCGACAAAAGACTTAAAACCAGCCAGTTTGATCTGCTTGAGTCTCATATTTGAATCGTTAACCTTAGCTACGTCTACAGAGCCAAAATTGCTTTCGGACTGACTGAATAAAAAATCTTGTATGCCACCTGTAGAGCCATGTCTACTTGGGCTTCTTGAGCCGCAAGCTTAATAGATCTGCCGACTTTTCGTAACATTTTTCTATCACTCTTCTAACCACTTTCAAGGCAAAAGTGACACTGGCGCCTAGTTCAGGTCCGCGCTTGGGGCTAATACTGCTTGAATGGGTTCTTTAGAAGGCTTGTTGCCGGTAAATGGCTGGGAGCGCCAAACCCAGTCACCTTCTTGAGCTTGGGCAACCCCGCTTACACTGAGTCTGACCATAATCTCGAATTCCTCCGCGCTGGAGAGCTTGCGCTGATCACTCATGCTTACAAGATCATCAATACGCACACTGAAAGGTAGAAGTGCAGCAGGTCTGCGCACAGCGGCGTAAGGCATACCACCACCAACTGGGCGCGCAACAACAAATACCGTTGCCGAAGTGTCTGCCTGCGCTTTTGCAGATACTTGCACTGTAATACCTTCAGGCTGAGCAGTTAGAGCATCTCTTAGCCTGTCAATCGCTTGAATGGTTGCGGCCTGCCGACGACTATCACGCAATCCCGACAACGATTGATTCAACAGCTTAATAGCCCTTGTGTTGTCACCATCGTTGATGGCAGCAATAGCCAAAATTTCTAAAACACTGTCGTTGGTGGGGTCTACTTGAAGAATTTCTTCAGCAAGCCGTTTACTGGTGTCATCTAACACACCCTTATTTACCAAGTAGCGCGATTGCAGCCAATAAAATTTTACACTGACATCATTCTCAACCAATGCATTAGTATTGGCGAAGGATTCTGCTGCTTGATCAAAAGTTCCGAGCTTTAGATAGCTGTGCCCGAGCAAATACCAACTTTTCGCGTCCTCTGGATTGTCAGCAGTCCAAAATTTTAAACGCTCTTGCCAACTCAAGATAGCCGCCTCTTGAGTGTCAGCGGACAACTCAAGGACAGCCTCCGCGCCACGGATTTCCGGCAGTCGATGATCTCCAAGATTACTGTAAACCACAGTGGACATCACAATTAGGCCAATGCTCGCAACAGACAAAATTTTCCGCCCTAAAGCTTCATCATCAAGATCATTTGAGATCGGCTGAACCGTGTCTTGGGCAGCAGGCGTTTCCGCTAACAGTACTGCGCCTAATTCCGCTTTGATTTCATCGCGCACCTCTTGATCCGCTGCGTCATCGTCAAGTTCCGCTAGGCGGCTACGATACCAACTGCGGCTTGTCTCCGGTTGCACTCCTGCGCCTTGTTTTAGGCTGCGGACAAAGATCGGCAGCAAAAGAAACCCAAGACCGAGCACGCTCAGCATCACAAAACCCAACATTATTTCTCCTTAAGTAGGGTCGCTATGCGATCACGATCCGCATCTGAGAGTTGCACTGGCTCCTGCCTGCGGGCGCCAACGAGTAGCCGTGCCAAGACAGCCAGCGCCAATATTCCAAGGCCAACTGGAATCAACCAGATATACCAAGTTTGCTTTGAAAATGGCGGGTCATAGAGAACAAAGTCACCATAACGCTCACGCAGATAATCGCGAATCTGTTGGTCGGAATAGCCTTGCTCCACCTGCAAGCGATATACAGTTCTACGCAAGTCTTTAGCAATTGGGGCGTCGCTACCAGCGAGATTGGTATTTAGGCATTTGGGGCACCTGAACTCTTCTATCAACCCCTTATAGCGTCGCTCTTCAACATCATCGGCGAATGGATAAATATCTATCTGCGACTCGGCTTGGCTTACAGAATTCGCAACCATCAGCAAACAAAATGCGACGGCTTGAACATTGAATAACTTAAATTCGAAGCTCACTGCCCCGCACCTGAACCAACAGTAGGTTGTCCTTGCAAAGCCTCAGCTTGAGTAATTACTTCAACCTCCAAGGCTTTAAACCTAGGCAGCAATTCATTTTCCCAAATACGTATATTGATATCGCCGACACGCTTATATACAACCTCCCCTGCCGCATTGAGCAAAAATGTTTCTGGGGCACCATATACACCCAACTCAATGCCAAGCGACCCATCGCGATCGTCTATCACATAGTCATAGGGATTACCGTATTGCTGCAGCCATTGTATTGCTTGCGCAGGTCTGTCTTTATAGTCCACCCCTACCATCAACACATCAGTAGCAGAGGCAATATACATCAGCTGTTCATGCTCACTCTTACAGGTGGGACACCAAGTCGCCCAAACGTTGACCAATGCTGGCTGTCCAAGCAAATCTGCTTTGGTAATTTGAACTTCTGGCTCAAGTAGTAGCGGTGCCGAAAACTCGGGAAATGGCTTACCTAGCAACGCAGACGGCAGCTGATTTCGAGCATCTAAGCTAAACCCCACATAGCCCAAGGCAAGGATGCCAATAAAAATACCCAGTGGCACAAATAGGCTCGCACGACTCATGATTGCGCTACCGCTCCAATGACCTTGGTGTCGCGTACCCGAAGGCTTCTATAGCGGCGGTCAAAAATGGCAATAATGCCACCCAATGCCATAAGCAAAGCGCCCAACCAAACCCATCGGACTAAGGGCTTGTAATGCAATCGCACCGCCCATGCGCCATCGGCAAGTGGTTCGCCCAAGGACACATAGGTATCTGCCAATAAACCCGCCTGAATACCTGCTTCAGTCATAACATTGTTGCCCGCAAAATAACGGCGCTTCTCTGCACGCAACTCATAACTTCCAGTAGACTCTGGCTCAACCAAAAACACACCCTGTTGAGCAGAGTAATTTGGCCCCTGCACCTCAACGACTCCTAAGAAGGTTACCCGCTGACCAGCCAACATAACTGATCCTTGAGGCGCCATCCGCACATCGGACTCCTCGGACTGAGTGGCGGTAATAGCTATACCAATCATGCAAACAGAAAAACCAACATGGGCTAAAGTCATGCCAACATAGGCCATCGGTAAGGTAGTACCTTTGCGCAAACGTTTGTACAGGTCGGCGCCATGACTAATCACAACCCAAGCACCCAATCCCACAGCGGTGGCTACAACAACTGATGTGGGATCTAATACAAACCAAATCAACACCGCAAAGACGGCTGCAATGAGCAAACTAATGCCTGCTGGGCGCAATGCTTCAGCTTTGGTGCGCTTCCAGTTAAGCAATGGCAAGACCGCCAAGGCTATGGCGAGCACCAAACCCAAAGGAACAAAAAATCTATTGAAAAATGGTGTGCCTATAGAAATACGTCCACCAGTAACCGCCTCGTATCCAATGGGCGCCATAGTGCCCCAAAGCACCACAGCTAATGCCACGATCAAAATCAAATTGTTAATGAGCATAAAAAACTCTCTGCTCAGAAAACTGTAGGCCACTTGAGTGGAATTTTGTCCTGCACGCAGCGCATAGAGTGTTAACGAACCACCGACGACTAAAGCCAAAAAGATCAAGATATACATGCCGCGCTCTGGGTCTACGGCAAAAGAGTGCACTGACGTTAAGACGCCAGAGCGCACAATAAATGCGCCCAATAACGAGAAAGAGAATCCGGTAATTGCTAACAGTAATGTCCAACTCTTAAACGTACCGCGTTTTTCTGTAACCGATAAAGAATGCACCAATGCGGTAGCGGCCAGCCACGGCATAAACGATGCATTTTCTACCGGATCCCAAAACCACCAGCCGCCCCAACCCAATTCGTAGTAAGCCCACCAACTTCCCAAGGTAATACCAGCGGTCAAAAATGCCCACGCCATGTTGGTCCAAGTGCGTGACCAACGCGCCCAAGCAGAATCTACCTGTCCTTCAAGCAGGCCAGCCACCGCAAATGCAAATGGCACAGCCAACCCTACATAACCCATATATAGCAAAGGCGGGTGAACGATTAGACCGAAGTCTTGAAGCAGTGGGTTTAAGTCCGCGCCATCCACCGGTGTCATTGGAATCAAGCGCAAGAAAGGATTACTGGTGAATAACGAGAAACAAATAAAGCCCAAATTGAGCAACGCCATAATTCCCAGTACTTTGGTAAAGAAGCTAGTCGGGTATTGGTGACCGCGTAAACACAGAGCTAGCATCCACCCACTGGTTATCAATATCCAAAGCAGGAACGAGCCTTCATGAGCGCCCCATGTTGCACTCACTTTGTAATACCAAGGCATCAACGAGTTGGAATTATTCGCCACATAAGCAACTGAAAAATCATCTGTAGCAAAAGACCAAACCAGCGCACTGAACGATAGTAGTGTCAGAGCAAACTGACCTACTGTCATAGACACTACGCTACGCTGCAATAAGCTATTGCGGCTTCCAGACAATCCTACTAGCGCGGTGAACAAGCTCAACACACCAGCAATAACCAGACTAAAATGTCCCAACTCAGGTATCAAAGTGCATCCCCTTTTGCTGCTCTAGGATCAATGGAAGGCATGGCCTTATATGCATTAGGTTTGGCTTGCATATCTATATCCAACAGTTCAGGCGGCATGTAATTTTCATCGTGTTTTGCTAGCACTTCCTCAGCCTGAAACACTCCCTGAGCATCCATTTCACCTTCAACTAAAATGCCCTGCCCCTCACGAAACAAATCTGGCAGAATTCCAGAGTAAGCTACAGGAAAAACTGCGCCCTTATGATCGGTGAGCTGAAACTCCACCGCCAGCGAGGTTTCACTACGCACTACACTGCCATCTAAAACCATACCCCCAGCTCTAACTTTTTGTTCTGGAGGGATTTTTCCCGCAACAACATCAGCTGGCGGGTAGAACATATTCATATTTTCGCCAGATACCAAAATCAACAGTCCAGTAACGCCTGCGGAAACCAGCAATAAGAAGACGGTCAAATACAGGCGTTGTTTGCGTTTAGGATTCATTACCCTGCCTCTGTGTTTGCGCAGTACCTGCAGCTTGCTCGGACTGGCGACTCAAAATGGTCCAACGAATATTCTCCTCTACACTGCGCGACATACTGCGCGTAATAAAAAATGCGCTGAGCAAGACCAGTAAAGTAGCCCCGTAGGCCATCCACACATAAAGTCCGTGCTCGCCCATGCGGAGGAATGCATCAAATGAATCAAAGTACACGGTTAGTCTCTTCCATGATCGATTAAAGAAGATTGCCCCAGGCCAGCTTCTGCGCTCTTACCTTGCAACAACTGCAATACCCAGCGACTAGTTGCCTCACGCGACAAAACTTCTAAACGCATCCGCGACAAAACTTGGTGCCCAGCAAAGCAATAAAAACCTAACACCATGACAAGTAACGGCAACCACATCTCTGCCGGCATGGCTGGCTTTTCAGTTAACGAGAATGATGCAGATTGGTGCAGCGTATTCCACCACTCAACCGAATATTTAATAATCGGAATATTTACCGTACCCACCAAACTAACTAATGCACTGGCGCGGGCGCGCAAATCCCTATCTGGAATCGCCTCGCGTAGCGCATAAATACCTATATAAAGAAACAAAAGTACTAGTGTAGAAACTGTACGACCGTCCCATTCCCACCAGCTACCCCAAGTGGGCTTACCCCAAACACCACCAGTAAACAGCGCCAATGCTGTTAACACCATACCCAGTGGTAGACAGGCACCAATGGCAACATCGGTTAATTTCATCCGCCAAACTAAGCCAACAAATCCGGCAACACCCATGCCTATGTAGAGACTTTGCGCCACCATTGCCGCGGGCACGTGGACATACATTATTCGAAAGCTATTACCCTGCTGGTAATCTGCAGGGGCAAAGGCTAATGCCCAAACCAAGCCAGTGGCTAGCAGCAACAATGCACAAATACCGAAGAAGGTTACCCAGCTTGTCGTGATCTGGTAAAACCAGCGCGGCGAGCCTAGTTTGTGCCAATATTCTTTGAGCTTCAGATTTAGCTTCACGCTAACGATGCCTCTTAATAAGGTTGATAAGGTTTAATTGAAAATTGTGGATACAGATAAGTTACTGCATCTCTACGCTAATTCTTAACCCAGCTAACGCTGCGAACGGTGCCACTATAAGCGCGGCGAGGGTAATAAGAGCCAGCCAATAGATCTGCGCGGTGTAGTTTAATCCTGCGGCAGCAGCGTT
>CAJJDH010000082.1 GCA_905182905.1 marine gamma proteobacterium HTCC2089
TGCGGTTAATGAAACAGCATAACTTTAACGCCGTGCGCTGCTCCCACTACCCCCACCAACCAGGGCTGTATCGACTGTGTGACCGTCTTGGGCTTTATGTAGTGGACGAAGCAAATATCGAAACTCATGGTGTAACACCCATGAGTCGACTGGCCAATGACCCTATGTGGGCCAATGCGTTCCTAGAACGCATGATGAGAATGGTCTCTAGAGACTTTAACCACGCCTGCATTATCCTTTGGTCGTTAGGCAATGAGTCAGGTTATGGCGCCGCACACGATGCTATGTATCAGTGGACCAAACGTATAGATCCGTCACGACCGATTCAATACGAGGGCGGCGGCTCGGATACCTATGCCACAGACATTATTTGCCCAATGTACGCCAGAACCGACACAGAGACATTGCAACATCGAGACATAGGGAATAAACCCTCGCTGAACAAATGGGTGGGTTTTGCGGATGAAGAACGTCCAATTATTCTTTGCGAATATGCTCACGCTATGGGCAATAGCTTGGGCAATTTTTCTGACTACTGGGATATGTTCCGCGAACACCCTCGCGTGCAAGGCGGGTTTATATGGGACTGGGTTGATCAAGGGCTGGACAAAGCCACTCCCGAGGGCGTCCCCTACTGGGCCTATGGCGGCGATTTTGGCGACGAAATCAATGACCGGCAGTTTTGTATCAACGGCTTGGTCTTTCCTGACCGAACACCCCACCCCGCCTTGATGGAAGCCAAACGCTGTCAGCAGCCATTTACCGCACGCTTGCATAAAGGCCAAGGCGTCGCGATGACAATCACCAGCGAATATGCGTTTAAGACTTGTGAAGATGAAATTTTGCACTGGGAATTCGTCACCCAAGAGCGTTGTTTCGGCCAGGATAGTACTGCACTTAAGCTTGCACCCGGAGGGTCCGAGAAGATTCACTTAGCCAAAGCATTTCCTAACGTGATTCAACCCAGTTGGCTTAATGTATGGGTTACTCAGACCAATGCAACAGCTTGGTCTGATGCTGCTCATGAGGTAGCGCGTTGGCAATTTGCCGTGCCTGCGCAGATCAATACGCTGCCAGAGACTGCACCTGCGGCTGCATTGATTGCGGATTTTAATGGCGGCTATGAAGTGGTTGCCGGGCCTAATACTTGGCGCTTGAACGCGACGAGTGGCCTAATTGATAGCTGGCTAAAAAATGGCACCCAGCAATTGACCGACCCATTGCAAGACAACTTTTTTCGCGCGCCACTGGATAACGATATAGGTATCAGTCAGGCATACCATATTGACAAACATTCATGGCTAGCGCGCTGGCAAGAAGCGGGAATTTTCAATTTGCAGCACCATTGCTTGGATATTCGTGTTGATCACGCAAATGGCTTAATCGAAGTCGACCACGGCCACTATCATGACGAAAAACTGCAAATCAAAACCAGCTGGCTGCATAAGTTTACTGAATGTGGTGGGATGAGTGTTTCTATTACCGTAAATGTAGATGGCGATATGCCGCCTATACCCAGAGTTGGCGCATGTTTTCGCACCGTACAGGCGGCTGAGGAAGTACGCTGGTTTGGGCGTGGTCCCCATGAAAACTATCCTGATCGTGTTGCTAGCGCAGACTTTGGTACATGGCAGCAACCCGTTACCGCAATGCACACTAACTACATTTTTCCATCTGAGAACGGTCTACGCTGTAATGTGAATGCAATGAAGTTGGGTGACCTACAGGTAGCAGGGCAATTTAACTTCAGTGTCAGCCCGTATGGGCAGGCGCAGTTAGCCGAGGCTCGCCACACACATGACTTAGTCGCTGGAGCAGGTTTGTACGTCTACCTCGATGGCTATCATATGGGCGTGGGCGGAGACGACTCTTGGACACCTAGCGTAAAACCAACTTTTCGATTGAATGCCGCTAAATATAATTGGTCTTTTTCTCTCCTCTAATATAGCCATTTATGCAGCTAAACATTCTAAATGGAGTTTGCAGTCAGTGAGTCAATGGAACGATGGCAATATCGACTGTAATGGTGTGTCCGTTCATTTTTATCGCACAGGCTCTAGCGATAAGCCGAATCTGATTTTGTCCCACGGTTTTACCGACAACGGCCTATGTTGGTCGCGTACCGCGAGGGCTCTTGAGGATCGTTTTGACATAATTATGGTAGATGCCAGAAATCACGGTTTATCTGGGGCTGGGCCTGCACAAATAGAAACTCTAGCCGATGATTTGGCGACAATTATAAAAACCTTAGACCTTGCACCCGTTACAGCAATAGGCCATTCGGTGGGTGGATACGCTGTGGCTGGGTTGAGTGCATATCATGGTCAACTGGTCTCGCAAATGATTCTTGAAGACCCGCCCTGGCAACTGGTGAGTAGCCAAGCCAGCCCATCACGGGAGCAAGGTTTTCGTGACTATGTAGAAATGATGGCTGATTTATCTACAGCGGAGGCTGTCGCCCACGGCAAAAGCCTCCACCCGAACTGGCATGAAGACGAGTTTGAGCCTTGGGTGCAGTCAAACAAACAAGTCAGCTTCAATGCAATGAGCTTGCTAAATCTGGGCGATTGGCAAGAGCTTTTGCCACATATTCAAGTCCCTGGCCTATTACTTTACGCAGATGGCGGTATTGTGAACTCAGCAGTTGTTAAATTGGTACAAGAGCTCAATAAGGGCATTGAGGCTTGTAAGGTCGCTGATGCAGGCCACAATTTACGTCGCGAGAACTTTGCCGGGTTTTTACAAGCCATTGAGGTGTTCATGCAGTCACATAACACTAGTAAAAATTGTTAGTGTTTAAGTCGGCCTATTTACCAAGCATAGGCTTCTGGAGCTTCGCCGCAAGGAGGAAAGATCTCGTCAATTTGCCCCAGCGTTGCAGTGCTCAGCTGTATTTCTGGCACATGCAATACACTTTCTAACTGCCCAACAGAGCCAGGGCCAATAATAGTGGCTGCAACGCCAGGCTGGTGTAATAACCACGCCAAGGCTATACAGCTGGTTGTCTGTTCTAAGTTGGCACAAAGCGCGTGGAATTTATCTAGTTGCTCAGCCCTTTCACGCAAAGCGCTTTGCATACCTTCGGCTTGTCTTCTGCCGTGATTGTCGCCAGTTTTGCCAGCTAATAAGCCACCCGCTAATGGGCTCCATGGGATCAGTCCTAGGCCGTACTCTCTACAGGCGGGTAGCACTTCAAGCTCGGCTCTGCGCTCTATTAGGTTGTATAGACCTTGTTCAGTAATAAGGCCCAGTTTTTGCTGAGATATGGCTTTTTCGTTAGCCCGAGCTATTGCCCAGCCAGGAAAATTACTTGATCCCACGTAGGTAATTTTGCCTTGCTGAAATAGTCGGTCCATGGCCTGCCAGATCTCTTCGATAGGTGTAGTACGATCTATATGATGCATTTGGTACAGGTCTATATGATCTACGCCTAGGCGTTTTAGGCTGGCATCACAAGCCATTTGAATATGTCGCGCGGACAAGCCCTGATCATTGATGTCGTCGGACATGGGCTCATGTACTTTGGTTGCAATAATCAACTTGTCACGACGAGTTTTGTCCTCAGCCAGCCACTGACCGATGATGGATTCTGTAGTACCTACACCGGCACTACCACCGTATTGATCGGCTGTATCAATAAAATTGATACCTGCATCCACAGCTCGATTTAATATATCAAAAGCTTCTTTAGCGGGCGTACGAGAGCCAAAATTCATCGTGCCTAAACACAGTTCACTAATCCGCAGACCCGAACGGCCTAGCTGGCGATAATGCATAGTTTTCCTACAAAAGTCGGTTATGGCGCACGCAGTGTAGCACCGGTGATAAGTTCTTCACTCGAATCTGCTACGCAGAACTTGGTTAGCTCTTGCGCACGAGGTGATAGCTTTTTGAAATCGGTATAGCTGATGCCGGGTACTATGGGTTCACGAAACCATGGCGCGTAGAATTCTAGATTTGGGATAGATCGAGTGGCATCAGACAAATTCGGGGTGCCGCCATGCCAAGCGCGGACATCGCGTACCATAATTCCACCCGCTGGGACTGGGCAAACGGTACTTAGCCGCATCCATTCAGGCTCTTCACTCAGCGATGGAATAGAACGACGAGAATTTTGCGTACCTAGAATTTGTCGTGTTGGTCCATTGAGGCGGGTTAACTCCTGGGGTAAGAAATTGACACAAACATATGGGCAAGGAATATCCCGTATGGTCATTCGCCCTGTTGGGTCGCTAAATGCGCTGAAAGGCGTTTGCGCTGTATCAATCCAGTCTCGAATATCTGAATGCAGCGGTTGATATTGAACCGCGCCTGGCAAACAAAAATCTCCGCTCGCTGAACGCAGTGTATAGTCATTTGAAGCAAAAATTGCACTGACAATATCTGTGACTACTTTGATGTCTAAAAGCATTTGCCATGCGGGTTTATGGAGCTGGCTACGAGTCATACTAGAACCGCCAAAGGAGTATCTGTGTGACCCTCGATTACCCTTTTTATTTTGATCTAGTGCGAGAATTTCATCGACCACCTCAGTGCAACCAACTTGCAGAATGTCTATCTGTTCATCGTTTAAAACATCACTGATGATTACAAAACCGTCTCTGCGAAAGACTTCTACAGCACTTTCGATATCTTTGGGGTGAAATATTTCCAGCCCTTTGATGCCATTATTATTTTCAAGGTGGGCTGTAAGTTGAATAACACTGGGGTCGTCTTTGGCTTTGTCTGACCAGCCAAGGACAGAAATTTCATTCGTCATAGGTACTCTGAATTTGGTTGGCGTTAATGCCACTCCTCTTAAACAATATAGTCACTTAAGCGTTGTAAGTCAGAAACTTTTCCGCATTATTGAAAAAGACTTAGCCATAAGTTAGAAACTGCCAAAAAGCTAAAGAGAAATGCCGCTTCGCTTTTATACTGTGCGGGCAAACCTAACTGGAAAATTTTATGTACCACCTAAGCGAAGCCTATCTAATGGCAACCTTTATTTGTTTGCTGTGTGGTTACCTTGGTGCGGTAATTTTGGCGGTAACCAGCCTGCCAAGAATGGCTGGGCGATACTCTGATGATAAGGCATATGTCGGGCTGATAGACCTCTACTGGCGTAGCGTGCATAGATTCGCAGTTATTGGTGGCTTAATATTTACAACCACAGGCGCCCTAGCGTCTGGAAAAACTGCTCTACCCAGTGCGTATGCCCTAATGCTTGTATCTTTAGCAGGGCTAATGAGTGTAGCGTTTTTTGTCAGTATGCAAACCCTGCCAAATGTCGCAAGGCCATTAGAAAGCCGACGCCAAGACACGCTAAGTCTATCGAATTGGATCCTCATTACCTCTGCGATTCTAACTGGATTGGTGTTAATAGCCGCGCTGGTTTATGTATTACCCGGGCAATTTACATTCTGGCCAACGGCTCAGTAGAGAAAAATAGCAATATATTGTATGAAAGCGTCACAATTTGACGAATTCTTCTGTAAGATGCTCGCGTGTGCCCGGGTGGTGGAATTGGTAGACACAAGGGACTTAAAATCCCTCGGCTTAACGGCCGTCCCGGTTCAAGTCCGGGTCCGGGTACC
>CAJJDH010000083.1 GCA_905182905.1 marine gamma proteobacterium HTCC2089
GGGCTGACCCTTGTCATTGCTTTGCCCTATAACCCAGCCCAGCCAGACCAAGGCCACTACAAGCCAAGTGGCACCAATACCCATCAGCGAATACATCAAACTGTGGAAGGGTGTGGTGAAGTTCCAGTGCGAGGCTTCAGCTAATGCACCTTGAACGGTTATGTATGCAACTTCAGCTATTGCTACGAACACTAGAGACGCAGCCACCAGACGACCAATTCCCGTTCGAAGGCATCTGAAGGGCAGGTAACGACTAAAAATCAACAATGTCGCAAAATATACGGCAAGCGACAAAGAGAACTTGAAGGGTTTGGACCACACTGAAACCCCATATAGCAGCCGCTCGTCTATCACCGCAGCCATCAGGCAGCAAGCAGTTAGAAACAGTAAGCCCAAGGTAGTATAAAACCACAGTGGTTCCAGTCCTCGATAGCTACGCCAATCCATTAACTGCAAGGCATTAGAACGACTTCGATTTTCAATGTTCATGCTGTTTCAACTCGCGATTGGAGAACTGTCCGAGAAAAAATTTGACGGGCTAATGAAGTGCGGAATTTGCCACCCGTGCATCAATAAATAGGTGCGAGCCAGACAGTGAGTTCAACCAGCATGCAACAATTGTGGAATAAAGCAAAACGAGAGCGTTTTTTGGCTAATAACCTAGGTTTACGAAAACACACAAAGGGCCGAGAAGGCCCTTTTCAAACTCCACTTTATACGAATCCTATTCAGACCCACCAACCGAAACATAGTTTGCAGAAGGACCGCCTACGCAGTTGACCACAGCATCATATATTGCTGCCTGCTGCTGCACGCCCCCCGCGTTAATGAACGCGTCCATATTTTTCCCTCTAGCGGGCAATGATTCTTCCCACTGAGTTTGTATAAAATCTGCACCTTGCAGGTTTGTACCCTGAATCGGCATCCACCGGTAAATTCGCGTGGTGTTACCAATACCGTCGAGGAAACTTTGCATTTTTGCATCCGCTGCTGCCAGTTCATTCATCCCAGCACCGTCGCGAAAGCTACATCTCGCAAAATCCACAAAGCCTCCCGATACAGGATCTGCAAAAGTATCTCTAACGAGGGACCACATATATTGCGAGCGTGAGTTGCACACCTCAATTTCATCAAAGGCTTTTTGTATGGAGCCGCCTTTGTTTATGAACTCTTCATCAGTTATACCTTGATCTTCAAAGCTGGTAGTAAATCCTACCCAATAGTAGTCAGCGGTTGGTTCGCTAAAGTAATGGGGCGTCATAGCAAAACCTGAATAGGCGCGGGACGCATTTTTATCCATCCATTTATCCCACTTCTTAGCTACTTTGAGCATATCTTGCATAGATTTACCTTCTTTAAAATTACAGGCGAAGGTTTCAACACCGCCAAAAGATGGTCTTTGGTCTTCTGCAAAGGAAGGTATAGAAAACAGGGCTAAAAAAATGGCTAGAACTGCGGAGAAAAGTTTCACGTTAATATTCCTTTTTATTATTATTTTCCTTTTCGAGGTTACGCTCAGAGAGATTCAGTTGTAAACAACATATTTACAACTAAAATTATTGGCCGTCTGCAAAACCAGCTAGCCCAAAATCAGCACGAGACGTTCAGCCCGAAGAAATACCAAACCTCATTGCCCGAGAGTGTTATTTTTCAACGCAAAGCCAACTCTGCATGGCCTTACAGTGCATTAAAAAGGTGTTTTCTAGGAGAAGGCTTCTTTGCTTTAGAAAATTTCCTCGGACCGGACAGATGAATCAGAGCAGCTTTTGCTGGTTTGCCCCCTCGCGCTTCGGTGTTTTCTTCTTGCCGACTCGATTACTCGAATTTGACCAAACCGTCGCCCTCTACCAGTTCAAAGCTCGAGTTAGTAACACTGCAATGATTAAGCAAACAAGCTCGCTCAACCAAACAAGCCAAAATCTAGATCGTCAAAGTTCACAACACCTGGAAAAACTTCAACAATTTCCGACGCACTCAACCCAAACCATTTTGCTAAGTTAGATGCGTACTGCTCTACGCTAATGTCCGGAATTGAAAGATTATAGAGCATCTTATCCGTCTTGACGTCGAAAGCCGGGATTTCACCAATCAGCTGACCACCATTCACAGGCGTCCCCATAACGAAATAATGGCCGCCCCAACCATGATCCGTACCGTTGGCGTTAATGGTTGGTGTTCGTCCAAAATCAGACTGACTAAAGGTAACCACACGATCATCAACGGCTCGAGATTCTAGGTCCCTCTGAAAAGCTTCAAGATTTTCAAATAATGCGGATACTAAATTAGGGAGGTCTCGGTCCTGATTGTCATGGGTATCAAAGCCATGCAACTGCACCATGAGCACTTGTCGATTTTGATTAAGACTAGGCGCTGCTTCAATCAACCGCGCAGCCATCTTAAGTTGTTGTTGAAAATTAGTCGCCGAATGCCCTTGAGTAGATGGATAGATTACTTGTGCCGTATTCGTATTCGTCAGTATCTCTGCGAGATGTGCTGAACTCTCAAGAGTCTGGACATTGCGTGCCGCGAGCTCAGAACCCATAAGATTGGCGCGCTGCTGATTCGCAAGAGCATAAAAGAGAGCTTGCTCATCCGGTATAGAATTTTCGTTGTAGATGCGCGGGATGTTGCGAACTCCCTGTGGGTTCACTGTAAAGGTCGGCATATTTAGAGTAGTCGTAAAAAGCTGCGCTTTGTCTAAGGAAATATTCGGCGTGATTGCCGTTGTTTGCAATTGCATGAGCTCTAGCATCCGCCCACCCCAGCCCTCTCTCGCATTTGGGTCCATACCAGCACTTTGCCAGAGGTTAACCTGAGAGTTATGGGAGCCAATAAAAATAGGCATAGCATTATCGTTTTGTTCAATCATCGATTTTGTAGTGGGCTGCCGCAGAGGGCCAACATTGCTGACCAAAGCTAGCTTCCCTCCCTGATACAGATTCGCCATGCTCTGACAGAAAGCAGGAGCGGCGAAATCGGACAAGCCAAAATCAATAAGCGTTTCTTGTTCGATTGCGAGATTTTGCCGGATATTTTTATAGCGTTCATAGGAATCACCATTAGAGGGTATGATTAAACCCAGCGAATCCATCCCTCCATGCAGAAAGACCATTACGAGTGTTTTGTAATCAGTTGGCGCGCCACTACTCGCGGCGGAAAGGTTGCTTAGTAGTCCCAAGCCCGAACCTAGAAATAAATTGCTAGACGAAACGCTAAATGAGGCTAAGCCAGACTTTAGAAATGTTCTTCGATCCATTGTTATCCCCTATCGTTGCAGTGAGTATTCTGGCGACAGCGACACTTGATAAATCAAACTGGCCAACAACGCATGAATATCGGCAGTTCGATGTGCCTCAGAGACATAGTACTCAGCAGACTGTCTTTGCTCGATCCTTGGTGAAAAATACTCAAACAACTCATTTTTCATAGGTGCCGAGAGGTTACCTTGAGTCATATATTCGTCTAGGAAATCAATCACCGCGCCTAGATTTGATGCTACAAGACGATCCGTAAGCGGCGACAGGTCATGCACCAAGGCATTATTGAGACGCTCACTTGACTCCTCTGAGGGGTCCACTGAATGCCAATAAGAAAGCTGCTCACGAGTCGATATATAAGCAAAATGCGATGCATCGGCAACGATAGTTTCGGGGGTTACGACCTGAAGTTCGGGCGCCACCAAACCTCGATCAGCAAATTCCTTGTTGGGTGTATGTGTGGGGCTATAAAAATTGAAAACACTATGTGCTCCCAAAAATGTCTGGCTCGGTCGATTGCGCAAAAAATTCTTGCTTTCCCAATAGCTGCTAACGTTAAACAAGCGGTTGAAATTGGCAAATTTTAACAGCGGGTCTTTCACCCTACCAAAATTTTCAGTCTGCCCCGAAGTCACGGCGCGCGCTTCAGAGTCAAATAACACTGCTTGTATCACTGACGCCAAGTTACCGCGTTCACCATCTGAATTACTGTTAAAAACCGCCGCAACACGCCCTACATAACCAGCTGATGGATTGCTCGTAACAAAATTTTTGATCAAATGGCGAGCGACAAAAGGTCCCAAATTTGGATGGTAAAACAAACTGTCGATGGTAACTTCAAGACTGTCTCTGGGAGATGCTCCCGCTGGCAGGTAATAATTGCGCAAGAGCTTCTTTTGAGTCTTTTGATGAAAATTTTCGTAGGGCGCCATAGGTGCTAACCGATCTTGCCAGTCTATAGAATGAAACGTGTCGCCAAACCGATTAGATTCTTGACCAGCAAAATACCATCCGGTAAGAGCCGCAGCATAATTTTGTATATCTAATGGGTTATAAGTCTGGATTGGTAATCCTGTCGATTCGTCGAGTACAGGGCTGCCATCTTGATTGAGAAGTTGCAAACCTACTGTAAACAACTGCATAACTTCTCGAGCAAAATTTTCATCAGGCCGGATATTCCTCTCAGGATCAGCTTTTTCATTACCAAGCATTGCGAGATACATTCCCATAGCCGGGTGCAATGTCACATCACGCAGTAACTCCCTATAATTTCCAAAGGCATTACGATGCAAAGTATCGGCATACCCCATGATCAATCGATCATGGCCCGCAAAATCAAATTGATCGGAAATAACGAATAGCTGACTTAGTGCGTAGGTCATGCGCTGACGCAACTGATCTGGGCTAGTAAGCGCATTAACCATGAAGGTTTCATGACTCAACTGCTTAAAATTGGCATCTTCACCACTATCGATATCGTCGAACTCAGCAGCTATTGATTCCCAAGCTTCAGTATAAAAATGTGGCTGTACGGAAATCTGTTCGTTGAACCAAGCGTCGCCACCCTGCTGAACCAAGTCATCGACGTCGCCATCTCTTGGTCCAAATGTACCCTGATAAAGCAGTCGAACAGCATCTATCCTGTCTGTTAAGGCCACCCGGGGAGGCGTTGTATTCACGAAGGTGGGTAATGAATCTGGCGTCGGTAATGATGGGGTAATATTCAGAGAAGTTCGGCCTAAGCCACCTCGCCCATCAGTAACTTCTAGGTGGACTGTAAATGTGCCAGCCATATCCGGCTCGAACTCAACCGCGCCTAAGGCTGAATTTCTAAGCGAGGCATAGCTTTTCTCTGGCGCCTCGAGACGCCAATTTACGGACAGAGTATCTCCATCATCATCTGTGCTCGATGCAGATGAGAGCTCTATAACGCTCCCGGCAGTATAATCAACGGCTGACGAGTCGATGACGGCTTTAGGGGGGTTGTTGTTTTGGTTAACCGTATTGTTACCACCCGCTCCACCTCCGCCACCACCACATCCAGAGGCAATAGCAGCGCCCACCAGTCCACAAAGGATTTTAGTTAATGTCATTCAACGATTTTTTTTATTAGCGACCATTACAATTTAGCCCTCTTCCTAGCACCAACACAAACATAGTTTATATAATCGTTTTAAGGTTGATCTTTTAGTCCGGTGCTACAAGATCGCCAGCGCGACCACTCGCATTTGGTCGAACAGCAACGGCGCTCTCACCCAACCTAAACCCCCATTAAAAAAGCCCCGCCAAAGCGAGGCTTTTTAATGGTAGGACCAGGCGGATTACTCAAAACAGCTTTTGCTGTTTTGCCCCTTCGGGCTTCGGTGCTAAATGCTCGACCACTCGC
>CAJJDH010000084.1 GCA_905182905.1 marine gamma proteobacterium HTCC2089
AGCAAATACTGGGGGTGCACATAAGATCATTGAGGCAAAAGCCAACCTAAGTCCTTTTAGCAGTGACAATCGCTTACCCATTCGTAACACCTCTTCAGTTCGACATTTTTTTATCACGGTTAAAGCCCCCCCTTACAGACCGCCAAAAGCAGATTAGAGAGTGACCGTCGAGCAGAAAAAACCTACCGCCCGAACACCATAAGTGTACAAGAGACAATATACGGGTTACAACGCTCAAATTATCGCCCAAGACGTCGAGAATTGTTTGTACTTTCAATCCACCTGTTTTTAGTTTCGGCGTACATCCTTTTCGGCTTTGCGGGTGCAGTAGGCAAATGTCTAATTGACGCAGTTTTCCACAAAAGGCCGTGATAACATTACTCAATATGCGCAGCAGATTATGACAAAGGTATTACTAGCTCGATGAGTTCTCACACAAAATTTGAGATCACTTTCTGGGGAGTGAGAGGTTCGGTTCCCACGCCGGCAAAGCACACCGTGAAATACGGCGGAAATACGCCGTGCTTGGAAATTAGAACGGGCAATAATCTACTTTTGATTGACGCAGGAACGGGCATTTGCCGCTTCGCAGAACGCCTTGCCCAGCTCCAAAATGAAAACCTAAATATTACAGTATTCCTGAGTCACACCCATTGGGACCATATTCAAGGATTACCCTTCTTCAAGCTTGCATTTAATCCAGCCAACAACATTAAAATCTATGGCCCTAAGAGACCCGGATTCACCCTCAAAAGTTGCTTAGAGGCTGCAATGAAGCCGCCAAACTTTCCAATTACTTTTGATGTGCTTGCAGGTATCAGCGACGTTATTGAAATAGAGCCAGGCGAGACCATAGAGCTAGGGGACGTAACAATTGCTACCGCTGAACTAAACCACCCTGACGGCAGCATTGGATTTCGTATTGAACATAATGGTAAAAGTTTGGCTTATTGCTTAGATCACGAACATGAAGAGAACGGCCATATTCACCCGGGTTTAAATAAGCTTGCAGAAAACGCCGATGTAATGATATTCGATGCCGCCTACTCGGATGAGGACTACCCAAAATTTAAGGGCTGGGGCCACTCTACTTGGCAGGTGGGCTATAAAACCGCACGCCAGCTGAATGTAAAAACACTCGTACTGTCTGGCTTCAACCCAGACCTTACTGACGCAAGCTTGGACAAAATAGCACTCGTTACCAAAGACATGCCTGGCGACACAATTGTAGCCAAAGAGGGCGACTCGCTAGCACTGTAAAGGTGAGCAACGCTAGCAACGAGACCCAACTTTGCTTAGTTAGGGCCGCAGAACGTAACCAAATACTGAGACCAACTATCTTATGGAAGATGCTGATAAGAAAGCCATAATCGCTAAGATTTTGCCCTCCCTTAATGCCGAAGATATAGATAACTTTCTGCCGCTCCTTGAGGAGCGCCACGCTGCAGGCGGCACTATTTTGGTCTCTCAAGGCGATACCGATCGAGATCTATATTTGCTTTTAAATGGCTCGTATTCGGCTTTTTATAAGATCCGCGTGAACTTAACGGCTGTCGCCACCAATGTAGGCAACTGGCCAGGACCCAGCCTCTTAGGGGAAGTTAACCTTGTATTGGATAACACAAGAACCGCTACTGTAGTCGCTAGAGAAGCCTGTGATTACTTGTACTTATCGAAAGATTCCTTTGACCAAATTAGTGAAAAATTTCCTTCCATTGCGATCAAAATCCTCACGGCTTCAGCCGCTATAATCAACGGGCGCTTTGAATCAATGCGGAAAACTATGTATTCCAGCATTATCCACGACAGCCCCACCGTACCCGTGGGCATCACACGACTCGGACGATTATTAGGCAATTGGAGCCGAGTACCAGACGAAATAAGTAAAAAACTATTCGCCGATTATGAAGGCGAAAATTTCAATAGTTAGAACTCATCAGCAAAACTCTTATCTAAAAGACCTTGTAAGATATTTCTACACCCTCTCTCAATTTGGCAGCCAACTACGCCAAGCTCTGCTAAATTGAACCTTTAGCTTGCACCACTATCCTGTGCAGCTCAGTCAATACAAACACCAAGGGGAAAGAGTATGAGCGAAGAAACTACAGAAATGGGTCTATTTGAGACCATCTACAACTGCCGAGCAATGCGTAAGCTAGACACCACCGAGGTGCCCGAAGAGCATTTGGTCAAACTTGTGAGTGCTGCAAATCAGGCACCATCAGGATCAAATACTCAGGGCGCTCGCTGGATTGTGGTAAGAGACCCAGAAACAAAGGCGCAACTGGCTGCGCTAAACAAAACTGGTGTTGAAAGTTATCTAGCGCCTTTAGTCGACAATCCGGGCAGCCTCTCTCACCAACCAGCAGACAAACGCCAACGCATGGTCAATGCGGTCGTTTGGCAAAAAGATCACATGCACGAAATACCGGCACTGATCATCGCCTGTATGGATTTCGGCGACACGCCAACACCAGCAATGATTGCTGGCGGCAACGGCTCTATCTGGCCAGGCATTCAAAACTTACTCCTAGCCGCTCGAGCCATAGGGCTGGGGGCAGCACCTACAACCTTAGCCTTAACCAATCCAAAAGCGGTAGCCAAGGTTCTGAACCTACCCAGTTCAATGCACGCCTATTGCCTCATCCCTGTAGGTTATCCCATGGGCAAGTTCGGTCCTGTAACCAGAAAACCAATGGAAGAAATTTTACGCTTCGACCGCTGGTCAAACTAAATTTAGGACGCTCCGCCAAGGTTAAGTGCAACTCGACTTTGGCGGATAATTAGGCGTTAAAAAACGCGTGCGTGCACTAACCAAAAGCATACTTTGTCTTTCCGCCTGAGTTTGATTACCATCGCGCCATGGCCTTGTAGTTCAATGGATAGAATAGTCGCCTCCTAAGTTAAATTGGGTCATATGTTTGGAAACTACATATGAGATGCGTTCAAATTCGGGGAAACCTTCTTACGTTAGTAATGGCAATCCCGAGCCAAGCCGATGAATTCGGAAGGTGTAGAGACTTGACGGATGCAACCTAAAACCAGCTTCTCACTTACATTGCTGGTTAGGGTTAAGAGAAAGTCCAGACCACAAACACAACAAGTGGCTACGAAAGTAGTAGTGGTATGAAGCGATAGATACAGGTTCGACTCCTGTCGGGGCTACCACCTAAAAGCTGTGAAACTTCTAGTTTTGTAGCCACTCCAGCATGCTTTCAATCATATAACCTGAAAATTCGGGCGTATTGTCCAACGCCAAACGGTGCATATTCACGGGCATCGTAATTGATCCATGAACCGCGCTTAGCACAATCTGCGTTAACCTATAGCTATCGCCGGCACGAAAAATGCCAGTCTTTTGCCCCTCCTCAACAGACAGTCGAAAAACAGAAAAGAACTTATCTCGATCAAGGCCTAGTCTTTCCGGTGCGGCAATAGAGTCAGGACGAACGTACATAAGGGCATTTTTGAAAACCGCCTGCTCACGATTGGAAAAATCTACATAGGTTTCAAGCAATCGCTGCAGCCTGTTTTCGGCATCACCATTTTGCTCCGTTACGAGCTCTAGCTCCCTGACCAAACGTTTTAATGGCTTACCCCATAGAGAACGCAGTAATTCGCCTAGGCTGCCGAAATGAGCATACAGTGTGCCTACAGATACACCTGCTTTTTCCGCAATATCTCGGACAGATATATTACTAATGCCATGCTCTCTATAAATTATTACAGCGGCGGCGCGAATCTTTTGCTTAGTTTCGCTGCGCTGAGCTTCTGTTAGTGCGGGTCGAGCCATGTGCCAAAACGGTTACAAGTTTATAAACATATTTTCATGTCACCGAAAGACAGTCCAGTACCAATCCACCCATCATGTTAGCTGCAGAGAATTAACTGACCAATTAAACTCGGAAAATATGTTGAGCGCGTTCATTTTAATGGTTAATACAGCGCTTTAAAGGAACCCGATATCAGCAGATTCTCATGCAGTAGAGAGGCCACAGGCCCTGCAAGGCGTTTCGCCGATGACGCTCCACGGGGCTATGTTCAAACGACGTGCTCAGCGAGATGATCGAAGGCTTTCCAGAACAGGCAAAATGTGGCGTTACCAACGGCAATGTGCGTGAAATTTACTCGTTATAAATTTGTTCCATGAGATGCCTGCAACTACAAGAACGCGCACTGTTAAGCGGAATGACTTAGCGTCGAAGCAAAGATGCTTCCACTAATCCGCATTTTCAATATCTTTGCGGTACGAAAATATGGGTTCAAACCCGCCCAAAATCATCCGCTTGCTGTCTATGGGCATTTCTTCTATTGCGAGCATTCGAGGGTCGACCCACATACCCTCATGAGCCACAGCGCCAGTCTGTCTATCAGGCCATACCACCCACGCAAAAACTATTTTCTCATCGGGCAGCGCCTGCACCGCCTTACGGTAGTCGGTAAATTCACCATCAGGCACCTCCAACTCCCAATTCTCAAAAATCTCAATTGCACCAAAATCTATAGCCACCTCAGCGAACACTTTTATCGCTGCAATGAAAACACTTTTCTTGGCCTGGGGTACCGCAATAATGTATCCGTTAACATACATGATTTTTCTCCGCTGGCGCCCATAACAACATATGAATATGAGCAACCTCAATGAGTTGATTAGCGCGAACCGTCAAACATAATGCCTAAGTAAAACGTCATAGCAAGAAGAGAGCAAATTAGGGCGTGCCTTTTAGTTAGAACTCCCGCACTCAAATCAGTATGATTTAGGCGATCACGCTTACCTGTTGAATAATTTTGAGCGACTAGAGCTGGTTATGAACGAAAAATTAGAATTCCAAAGACTCGAAGAAGCGGCCATGCTAAAAGCCGCGAAGGACTTTTATGCGAGTATGAAAACTCGCAGAACTGTCCGAGAATTCACTTCAGAGCCAGTACCAGCTCAAGTCATCCGTGATGCCCTACTTTGCGCAGGTACTGCCCCAAGCGGCGCGAATATGCAGCCATGGCATTTCGCAATAACTACCGACCCTGCGACCAAAACTCAAATCAAAATCGCCGCAGAAACTGAGGAAAAAACCTTTTACACCAAGCGCGCATCTGATGAGTGGTTAAATGCTCTTGCACCGCTGGGCACCGACGAATACAAACCCTTTATCAATACAGCACCGGTGCTGATTGGCGTTTTTTTGAAAAAATTCTCGTTTACCGAAGATGGTAAACGCCTTAAAAACTATTACCCATACGAATCGGTTGGCATCGCCTGTGGGATGCTGATCTCAGCATTGCACCTAGCTGGCCTAGCAACCTTGACCCACACACCTAGCCCTATGGCATTTCTTAACCAAGCTTTCGAAAGACCCAAAACCGAGCGCCCTTACCTTCTCTTAGTTGTAGGTTACCCAGAAGAAAATTGCCAAGTGCCCGCAATCGAAAAACTACCCTTTGAAGAAATCGTTAGTGTGGTTGGCGAGCAAACACAAGGATATTTCAAATAAGCATCATAATAGCCGGAGGCGGCATTGCAGGTATGGCTATGGCTTTAACCTGCCACCAACTGGGTCTAAAAGCCCAGATTTTTGAATCGGTAGCTCACCTCAAAGCCTTGGGTGTAGGAATAAACCTACAGCCTAATGCCGTTCGAGAATTATTCGATCTTGGTTTGAATGACCTATTGGCTGACATCGGCATTCAGGCCGAAGAATGGGCACTATTTACCCAAAGCGGAGAACTAGTGTGGGCGGAGCCGCGCGGTTTAGCGGCGGGCTACAAGTGGCCACAATACTCTGTACACCGTGGCAAACTGCTAATGGGGCTTTTAGCCGCCGTGAAAGAGCGCCTGGGTAAAGATTCAGTGGTCACGGATGCCCGCTTAACTGGTTATGAGTTGACTGACACCGGCGTGGTCGCCGAATTTGTAAGTGCTGACGGCACCACGAACTCAGTCACCGGCAATTTGCTTATAGGCGCTGACGGCATTCACTCTCAAGTTAGACAGCAAATGCACCCTAACCAAGGGCCACCAAACTGGGGTGGCGCGGTAATGTGGCGAGGAGTGTCACTAGGTAAACCGACCCGCACGCGGAATTCGTTTGTGCTCATGGGCTCTATGGAACAGCGGTTTGTCTGTTATCCAATCTCAAAACCAGATCCAGAGACCGGTTTAAGTCTAATTAACTGGATTGCAGAACTTACTTTAGAAGCCCACGCGTCAGCGACACAAAGCGATTGGAATAGTTCCGCGAATATTGAAGATTTCATTGATGCATTTACCCACTGGCAGTTTACTTGGCTAGACGTTCCCGCATTGATCAATGCCTCGGATGCAGTCTACGAATACCCAATGGTAGATCGTGACCCAGTGGATTTTTGGGTGGACCAAAGGGTCGTACTTATCGGTGACGCTGCCCACGCCATGTACCCAGTTGGCTCCAATGGGGCTAGCCAAGGTATTGTTGACGCACGGATTCTCGGCGCAAAATTAAAATCCCATGGCTTAACCCTGGAAGCGTTAAAGGCCTACGAAACAGAAGTACTAGCGCCCGTAAACGAACTAATTTTGCGCAATAGAGGGGCGGGACCAATTGGTATATTAGGGGTCATTGAAGACAGAGCACCCTTCAATAAGATAGACGAGGTTATAAGTACAGAGGAAGTCAGCGAGTTTATGTCTGCCTACAAAAAAGCAGCTGGCTTTGCTTTAAACGCTCTTAACACATCACCTCAAACCATAGGAGATTGAGCAAGCAAGGCCCTCAATGATCAGACGACCAATGCCTGCAGCTCTTCCTCGGATAACTTAACTACATCTACCAAACAGGTATGGGCGCTAGGTCCTTGGGCTAAACTCGACGTACCCTTGTCGCGCGTCAGCACATTAGGATTGCCATTCAGTTCTAGGCCTGCCTCGTCATGACTAGGCGCAAACCAAGCACCTGTGGGCAAAATAACCACGTCCTCCTTAACACCCTCGCTGATCTGCGCACCAACAACACACGCACCGCGATCATTAAATACACGTAGCAAATCTCCAGCCTTAATACCTCTCTGCGCAGCAGCAATCGGATGTAATGTCAGCGGTTCTCTACCACGTATCTTGCCGGCTTGACTGTAAGCACTCTGATCATATTGGCTATGCAATTTGCGCTTAGGTTGCGGAGAAATAAGGTGCAGTGGAAACTGATCACTACCCGCACCACCCAGCCGCTCAAACGGTTCTAGCCATACTGCGTGGCCAGGACAATCCGCGTACCCGAAGCCATCTATAACGGCAGAGAAAATTTCTATCTTGCCTGAGGGAGTAGACAATGGATGTTTGTCAGCGTCAGCGCGAAACCCCGCTAACCAATCAGCAGAATCGGTCTTAGCAGGAATTTGGTAGCTGCCTTTAGCCAAAAACTCATCAAAGTTTGGCAACTCAAACCCTTGTGCCTTGGCCCTCTCATTGGAACGCTCCCACAGATCTTGCAGCCATGCCATCTCATCTTTGCCTTGGGTGAATTCGGCAACAAAGCCCAGCTTGTCAGCAAGACCGGCAAAAATTTCATAGTCAGACCGAGCTTCAAACTGAGGGGGCAAGGCTTGTTGCATCAAGTGCGCATAAGGATCGTGACTTGAAGCACAAATATCTGTGCGCTCAAAAGACGTAGTCGCTGGAAACACTATGTCTGCCCATTGCGCTGTAGGCGTCCACCAGGGTTCGTTGACTATTACAGTTTCAGGGCGCCGCCACGCTTGCGTCAGCCGGTTTAAATCTTGGTGATGATGAAACGGATTGCCGCCAGCCCAATAGATCAATCGCGTATCTGGAAAGGTAATTTCTTGCCCGTCATAGCTAATAGTCTGCCCTGGGTTAAGCAACATGTCGGCAATCCGCGCCACCGGAATAGCAAAGTCGGCAGGATTTTTGCCTTTACTCACAGTTGCCCAATTGAACCGCCGCCAATTGCTGCCAACAAACCCTTCCGCACTATAACCGAACCCAACCCCACAGCCAGTCAAACCAATCTGCCCTAGCATTGCAGCCAATGTCACTAACATCCAATAAGGTTGTTCACCATGATCCGCACGTTGCAGGGCCCAAGCGGCAGTGAGAAATGTCTTTTTACCCGCCATTTCCTTACTCAATGACTCGATGGCGCCCGCCTCTACACTGGAGATCTCACTCGCCCACTGGGGAGTTTTTGCTTGCCCATCTGTAGCACCAAGCAAATACGCCTTGAATCGATCATAGCCTTCGCAATGACTCGCTAAGAAATTTTGGTCCGCTAAATTTTGCGTCTCGAGTACATATGCCATAGCCAACATGATTGCCACATCTGTACCAGGCCTAGGCGCAATCCATCGTGGCGTTAATGTATCGGCCACATCATGCTTAACCGGCGAAATGTTGACGAATTGAGTACCGGATTCATGAGCCCGCTGCAGATCGATACCCGTTCTGTGCTCGGTGATACCGCCGTAGGCTACCTGAGCATTGCGCGAGGGAAGACCACCAAAGGCGATAAAAAGCTCTGTTCGTGCAACCACGTCTTCTAAACTAGTTTGCTCAAGTTCCATTTGGGCCCACGGTGCAATCACGTGGGGCAGAATCACCTGCGCTGCAGCGGTACTGTAGCTATTCATAGCCCGCGTACAGCCACCTATAAAATTGATAAATCGATGCAACTGCGATTGGGCATGATGAAAGCGCCCTGCACTGGCCCAACCGTAGGAGCCTGCAAAAATGGCTTTATTACCGTGCTCTTGCCTAACTTTTTGCAACGCTTTGGCAGCAAAGTCTAAAGCCTCATCCCATGACACATCTACAAACTCATCCGCTCCTCGGAGCTTATTCTCTGGATCTGTACCCTCAAGCCAACCACGGCGAATAGCGGGTGTACGGATTCGCGAAGGGTGTTGCACGCCATCACGCAAGGTATGCAGAATTTCTGCGGGCTCTGGATCCTCATCAATGGGGAATACATCAACAATACGGCCGTCTTCTACCTCGACGTCGTAAACACCCCATTGAGTTGCATTGCGATAGCGCATATCGACCACTTGATGATAAGTAAGTAATTAGACTAGGGAAATTCGGTAAAAATGCCAATGAAGAAAAAGCTAAAACAAGCAGCAGTACACTAGCTAGGCGGCTCCAATACAGCGACAAAAAAAGGTCAATCGCTGAGCGGGAACCAAGCCAAAAACTAATCTCTGCGTAGCTTATTCAATTGATAATTGGCAGGCGCAGGAGCTAACTTTTCAGGCAAGTCAGATATCACCTCGTCTGGACGCGTACGTTCGGTGTCAGAGAATAAGTAATCTAAGTCTTCGTCTAAAAAATCGTCGTCTGCAAACAAGTCATCATCTTGAGTTGTCACATCGGTAATCAGCGCACCAGTTGTATTCTGTAATCGGCTAGGCGATTTAAACGGGCTAACGTTTTGCGTCGACTGACCCTGCCAAATCCAGGCAGAACCATAGCCACTGTCGCGCAAACCCTGCAATGGACCCTTCGCTTGGGCCATCGAAGCATAGGGACCAGCAGCAATTCGATAAAAGAAACCGTTAGCCGTTTCACTGGCAATAACCACAAACGCCTCGTTACTTCGCGATTGCGCTTCTCGCAAACCTGACTCAGCGTTATCACGATTTTGGAAGCTCCCCACAGAGACCCAATAGTCCGCGTGAACAGTTGGAGCAACGAGAGCGGCCAATAATGTAATTAATGTTGAAACTTTCATATATATCTACCCAAAATCGAACTGCAGTCTAGCAGCCACCTGCAAAACGCGCCACGCGGGAAATCTCCTGCTACTGTGAACCAAACAAAACCACGCAAATAAAAGATCAACTGGTGATCAATATCATTAACCCAGCGGCTACCGCCGAGCCAATAACACCAGCCACATTCGGGCCCATAGCATGCATGAGTAGGAAGTTTTGCGGGTTGGCTTCTAAACCAACTTTATTCACCACGCGTGCAGCCATAGGTACGGCGGAAACACCAGCCGCACCAATGAGCGGGTTAATTGGCTGGGCGGAAAAAACGTTCATCAATTTGGCCATAAGCACACCGCTTGCTGTACCAATAGAAAACGCAACCATGCCTAGGGCCAAAATACCCAGAGTCTCCACAGTTAAAAAACTATCTGCACCCAACTTAGAGCCTACCCCCAGTCCCAAAAATATCGTCACTATATTGATCAACGCATTTCGTGTCGTTTCTGCCAACCGCTCTACCACACCGCACTCACGCATTAAGTTACCAAAGCAGAACATACCCAGTAGCGGCGCAGCCGACGGCAACAGAAACGCAACTAGGAGAAGTAGCAGCAAAGGGAAAACAATTTTTTCTAAAGTGGACACTTCGCGCAATTGCACCATAACAATACTGCGCTCTTTCTCTGTAGTCAGCAGCTTCATTATTGGTGGCTGAATAATAGGTACTAGGGCCATGTACGAATATGCGGCAATAGCAATAGCGCCCAGCAATTCTGGCGCCAGCTTGCCCGCAACAAAGATTGCCGTGGGCCCATCAGCACCGCCAATAATCCCAATGGCTGCGGCCTGCTTTAAATCAAAGTCCATAATGCCAAGCGCACTCAGACCTAGAGCACCTAGCAAGGTAGCAAAGATGCCAAACTGGGCTGCCGCGCCTAACAACAAGGTTTTTGGATTAGCCAGCAGTGGGCCAAAGTCCGTCAGCGCGCCAACCCCCATAAATATAATTAAGGGGAACGCACCTGTTTCAATACCCACCTCGTAGATCAGATGCAGTAGCCCATTCCCTGTAGCTATCTCTGCACCGGGAATATTGCTCAATAGGCCGCCGAAGCCAATTGTGACCAACAATAACGGTTCAAATTTCTTCGCAATAGCAAGATAGAGCAGCAACAGGCTAATAAGAATCATTGCAAATTGACCCAAAGTCATTTGCGCCAAGCCAGACCCGTTCCAAAGTTGATCTAGTAGATCCATTTAAAAGCCTCGAAATTTAGTAATCATGAACAAACGAAAGAAAATATTTATCAGCTAGGGTTGATAAGAACTAAGGGGTGGCCAACCGCCACTTGATCACCGGCACCCACGTTGATCGCTGACACTTCGCCCGCTACCGCGGCGCTAACATCGGTTTCCATCTTCATTGCCTCAAGGACTAATATCTTTTGGCCTACGGTTACCACATCACCTGGTTTGACCAGTACCTGATGGACTGTGCCAGCTAACCCAGCATTCATCCATTCACCCGTCGCTACCTCTTTAGACGGCGCGCTAACTTGCACGCGCTCGGCAACGCTGCCACTACCTTCTTCAATCTGTACGGAGTATTGGGTGCCATCCACCGTAACGGTATAAGAGCCAGTACCACTACCCGATGCAGCAGAATTTGCTGGCGCAGCAACAGAAGACTGTTTGGACGGCGCTGGTTCAAAAGCTGTTGGGTCATTGCGGTTGAGCAAAAACTTTGTCGCCACTTGAGGGAAAAGAGCATAGGTTAAAACGTCATCTATCTTTGCTTGTGCCAACGAAATGTTTTCGCTTTTTGCCAGCTCATCGAAAGCTTGGGTAAGCTCCGCCAATTCCGGGGCAAGCAAATCCGCTGGGCGGCAGGTAATTGGTGTTACATCGCCTAAGACAGACTTCTGCAATTCACTATTGAGCGGAGCTGGGGTAACACCGTACTCGCCTGCCAAAACACCAGTAGTTTCTTTGGTTACGTTTTTATAACGCTCGCCAGACAACACGTTGATCACTGCCTGAGTGCCAACAATTTGCGAAGTGGGGGTAACTAGGGGAATAAAACCGAGATCTTCTCTTACCTTAGGTATTTCTTCCAACACCTCATCTAAGCGTTCACTGGCGTTTTGTTCACGTAACTGACTTTCCAAGTTGGTCAACATGCCACCGGGCACCTGGGCTACCAAAATACGAGAATCTACCCCACGCATGGCGCCTTCAAACTGTGCATATTTCTTGCGCACCTCGCGGAAGTAGCCGGCAATCTCCTCCAACAACTCAAGGTCCAAACCAGTACTGCGCTCTTCATCTTGAAGTATGGCGACCAACGACTCGGTAGCGGAGTGACCATAAGTCATACTCATTGAGGAGATAGCGGTGTCGACATTATCAATGCCCGCTTCAATCGCCTTCAAATAGGTAGCAGTAGACATTCCGGTAGTGGCGTGACATTGCATGTGCACTGGAATATCTAAGGAGGCCTTAAGACGGCTAACGAGGTCAAATGCCACGTAAGGCTTAAGCAACCCAGCCATATCCTTTATACAGATACTATGCGCACCCAGATCCTCAATCTCTTTGGCTAAATCTACCCACATATCCATCGTATGTACGGGGCTTACCGTATACGAAATAGTGCCTTGAGCATGTTTATCAACGGCCAAAGTTGCTTTGATCGCCGTGGTCAAATTGCGCATATCGTTCATGGCATCAAAAATGCGGAAAACATCAACGCCGTTAACAGCCGCGCGTTCTACGAATTTTTCCACCACATCGTCAGCATAATGGCGATAGCCCAAAATATTCTGACCACGCAGCAACATTTGTTGCGGCGTATTGGGCATAGCTGCCTTGAGCAATCGAATACGTTCCCAAGGGTCTTCCCCTAAGTAGCGAATACATGCATCAAAAGTTGCACCACCCCAAGATTCTAGAGACCAAAAACCCACCTGATCGAGTTTGCCTGCAATAGGCAGCATATCTTCCACGCGCATGCGCGTGGCCAAAATACTTTGATGGGCATCGCGTAAAATTACGTCAGTGATGCCTAGTTTTTGACTGTTACTCATTGAATACTCCTCGAAGCCCTACGGGGCGCAAATGTCTACCACTCTAAGAAGGTGACCTATTTGTTTTTTGTGCTTAAGTGCGTGTCTAGGGCCACGGCAATAGCAGCAACGTGCTGTTGCGTGTTAACGCCCTGACCACCTGCTCCAGCGGCCTGACCGTGCCCAATATTTGTTTGCGACGGCGTTGTAGCGAAGCCAAGTTTTAGCACCGCCCAAGACATTGCGCGGGTCGTAAATACTAATAGGGTAAGAAAAGAGAACACTGTACCCATGCCAATCATCATCAATTCGATACCAGATTCTAAAAGCCCGCTCACATATGTCTCCTTTGGCAACACACCTCCATAGAGATGCCTAGATATTTTCTCCAATTGAGTTTATCTCCAACCCAACGAATTAAGCTAATCAAAATTCTAACATCAACAAATACCTGCCATTTGCCAACAAAATGCCCAGCAAGGTGTCCAAATAAGCAATTAGATTGCGCAATCTTACTAAATAAGTTGAGATCCAGAGCATTCTTCAAGATAATGCTGCCCTCGTTGAGCACCCGTGGCCCAACTGGATAAGGCACCGGTCTACGAAACCGGCGATTACTGGTTCGAATCCAGTCGGGTGCACCATTTACTTGGTATTTTTGTAGAACTCGTTCGAGTTCTATCTTCCTTAAAGTCATTACCTATCAATGACTTACTTCCCAAATGCTCTATTGTTCAAGTAGCTCGAAAACGGCTGACAATTACATGCCTTATGCAAGGCATCAGCAGCATGCGCTTGGGAAACAAATTTACCTATGGCGCTTGCCGCTAGATCAAGACATTATTTGAGGCTAGCAATTTAACATCCGGCAGCACCGCCTGAGACTGGAACGAGACATAATGATCATTCAACATCAAAACTTAACTAACCTAGCAAGCGCAATTTTAGCAGCCGCGGGAGCACCAAAGGAAAATGCACAAGCCGTGGCCGCCCACTTAGTGGAGGCTAACCTTAAAGGGCACGACTCTCATGGTGTGGGCATGATTCCAAGCTACGTGAGATCAATGCTAGCCGGCCATATCAACCCAGCTAATAACGCGAAGTTGATCAAAGACAATGGCGCGGTAGTTTCTTTTGACGCTGAACTAGGACTAGGGCGCGTTGTCGGCATGCAGGCCATGGAATTGGGCATAGAGCGCGCAAAACAACTGGGAATTTGCTGTGTGGCCTTAGGCAACGCTGCCCACCTTGGCCGTATTGGCGCTTTTGGGGAGGCCTGTGCAGACGCGGGTTTAGTCTCTACACACTACGTCAACGTAGTAGGCCACGACCCAATGGTGGTTGCATACGGCGGTAGAGATCGACGCTTCATCACTAACCCCTTTTGTTGCACGGTGCCTCGCGCAGACGGCAAGCATGTAATCTTAGATATGGCGACAACCACGGTAGCAGCTGGAAAAGTCCGCGTAGCTCATATGAAGGGTGAAGCGGTACCGCCTAACTCACTCGTCGATGAAAATGGCTTAGACACCAATGACCCTGGCGTTATTTTTGGGCCAAATGCAAAAGGCGCGATGCAACCATTTGGACAACATAAGGGCTACGGACTTATGGTGATGTGCGAACTATTAGGCGGTGGGTTAGGAGGCAACTTTACGATGCAGCCAAATAACCTTCGCCAAGGCGCCACACTTAATAACATGCTGTCCATTATTATTGACCCTGCTGCAGTAGGTGACCTGCAAGCATTCGACGATGAAGTAACGGCCATGATCGACTATATCTATGCCAGCACACCCGCAGACGGTACCGAAAAAGTTCTGATCCCAGGCGACCCTGAGCAAATTACTAAGGCCGCTAGAGAGTCTCGTGGCATAGACATCGATGACAACAGTTGGAACGATGTGATTCGCTCGGGTGAGGCTGCAGGACTAACAGTTAATGCCATGAATGCTATGCACGGTTAGCTCGGCAACCTGGCAAAGACTTAGACACCGTCAAGCAAGTAGACAAATTCACACTGCATCAACAAGACATGATCAACTATGCGCCACTTGAATGACCTAGGTTAAGCTCTAGATCAACGCAAGTCCGCTGGGAACTGGAATGGAGCAACAAATGTTACCTGAAGAAAAAGATCAAGCACCGGAAGGTGAGGAAACCTTCCATGTCTGGCGCCTCCTTGGAGTAATCGGTCTAGTCTGCGTGGTGCTCGCTATAGCATCCTTTATCGTCGATTGGGCAGTCATTGGTCCCTTAGAGGGGCGAGTGCTTTAAAACTCAAATTCCTAACCCGGTGTTGCAAAGCAACAAGCAGAACTTACGACCTAGCGGCATCCCGCTGGCGAACCTTGTCCCTAATCCAAGGTATTAGTTCTTCGCCATAGGTTTTCGCATCTTCAAATGGATCAAAGCCTCGAATAAGCACCCCGCTTACACCCATGTCGTAGTATTTGGCTATAGCCTCTGCGACCTGTTCAGGCGTACCCACTAGCGCCGTTGAGTTACCACTCCCCTGCGCTGCTGCAGCAATCGGCACCCATAGCCGCTCATCCTGTACTTCCCCACCTTCGATTAAACTACTCAGCCGCCGTGCAGTTTCCGCTTCTGGTGTCTTCGTTGACTTCTTGCCGCCTGAGGCCGCTTCTACGCCAGCCAGAATCTCTCTGGCCTTACGCCAAGCCGCCTCCTCCGTGTCGCCAATAATCGGTCTAAAAGATAGGTTGTACTTGAGTTTTCGACCATAAACATCGGCTGCACTATCCAATTGCGTCATGAGCTCGGAGACTTGCTTACGCGGTTCACCAAATAGTGCATAAGTATCACAGTGACGCGCGCCAACGGGAATTGCAGCATCTGAGATTCCACCAAACCACAATGGCACATGAGGAGATTGGGCAGCTACAACGTCAGAACTCGCTCTACTGACTTGGTAGTATTTACCCTCAAAGTCGAATGGTTGATCGCTTGTCCAGACCTTACGCATAACCTGCAAATATTCATCAGTACGTTGATATCGCTCATCGTGCGGAAGATAGTCCCCGTCCCTGCGTTGATCTGCATCAACGCCGCCGGTGATTATGTGCAATAACAGCCGGCCGCCGATCAAGTTATCTAACGTTGCCACGCGCCTTGCAGCTTGGGTAGGAGAGGCAAAACCAGGACGATGGGCCAGCAAAATTTTAACTTTTTCGGTGTGATAAGCGGCATGTTGGGCGATAGCAAAACCATCAGCTGAACTAGAAGAATGACCGATAAGTACCGCGTCAAAATCAGATGCCTCGTGTATCTGGGTAAATTTAGTAATGTAGTTGGGATCTACCCCGCCACCAACTATGTGAACCGTAGACGCTGATGCTGGCGGTGTCACACCAATCATGCCCAAAATATTGATTGGCATGTTTTATCCCCGTATGAAAATCACTTTTATAAAACACCATGGCGTAATTAGAATTATTTTTCAAACACCCAAACGCGAACGTCTTAGCCGACTGAGTTCAAGAGAGTTGTTAAGCGGGTTGGGGCACCCTCAATGAGCGGTGAAAGACAGGAAGAAAAGTGCGGCTATGGTAAGAATGGCGGGGAAAAGAACACTGAGAAATTTTCAGGCTTCTTGACTGCGGTCTGTAAA
>CAJJDH010000085.1 GCA_905182905.1 marine gamma proteobacterium HTCC2089
CGCTTTGCAGACTTCCCTAGCGGTGCGCCTGCAAAAATTAAGCAGGGTATGCGCGCGCGTTTAGGCCAGACAGCTGACGAATGGTTTGACCTGCACACCGGGGTAACAGCGGGCACGCGTGTGAAGCCGCAGTCAATGAAATAGCGCAGCAGGTTTTAGCTTAATGCATAGTGTGGTCTGAATATTCTGGGCGAGTATTGACTTTAAACGACAGACTTTAAACGACAGGCTTCAAACGCCTGACTTTAAGAGGATGCGCAAAAGCGGTTCTATCGGTTATGCACTACGTCAACAGAACCTAGTGCACCAGAGCCGTTAGGTATGGCGGCTGCATCACATTGTTCGTCCAGATGATTGCATAACCAGATTTGCAAATCCTGCCACATCGATGAGATCTCTAGTTTTGCGGGGATCTTATCTGCGGAGGGTAGTTCTAAAGTGACCGTTGGTATTTTTAAATCAACCCCGGTGTAGTTCCCCAAGGAGCCGGGGAAAACGCCCAGCCTAATTGCGGTTAATGCACCTAACTTCGTTGGTCCCTCCGGTGGGCCGTCGAAATCCACTCGTCCATACGGTGCATGCAGAGAGATGATCGCGTCAGGATTGAAATCTTTGATCTGTTGGACAATCCATTTGACTTCGGGCTCACTGGCGGGACTGTCGCCGGGGAAGCGTCTGGGGTCACTATTGTACTTGCTGCGCCATTTTGAGGTGGCTTGTTCATACCAATCTTGGGTTAAAAAATTTCGGTTTAAATCCACGTTATTGGCATTTTGTCTTTGTGGTTTGTTTCTGAGTAAACCGTCTGGGTTAGCGCTGGGTAGAAAGCGCCAATCAAATATGGAGTGACCGTTCTCTTGGATCATTGCCATCCACTTGAATACCACTGAGGTTGAAGAGTATTCGTCACCGTGAATGCCGCCTATGATCAACACCCTCTTGCGGGGAGCGTTTGCTGGGTTGGCGTTGATGAAATCTTGATGAACAAGAGGCCTTCGCAATACTGAAAGTGCATTGGCTGAAAATCGCAGATTGAGGCATTGGTCCAAGCTTAGGCTGAATAATTTGTCACTAAGTTGCTTGCACAGGCTAGCTATTTCCGTTCTTTGAAAACGATTAACCTTAGTGGCAGGAGTGGCAAGATCATTATCGCTATGCATATTGAGCAGTTTTTTATTTTGCGACTCTTGGTCGAGTAACTCTTTATCGAGTAAGTCGCTATCAAGGGACCCTGTGCTGGGTTCTGCGCTCTGCTCTGATGGGTCTTTATCTGGATGGTGAGATTCTATATGGATAGCGGGCAACTGAGTCTGAAGGTTGCTGCCGCGGCCCTCTTTTTTCTTTATGTTTGCCTTAGCCGGATTTAGGGTATCGCTTTGCAGAGGTTCTAGCTCTTTCGGCTGTGCGGGTGGCTCTGAGACAGTGGCTGGTCGCTCAAAGATAGAGCAACCGCTGAAAAGTAACAGACTTGCTAAACAGCCGAGGTGGAATTTCTTCATTCATTGCCTTCGAAGACAATTTTCCAGCGATGGCGGTTATCCTTTTTCCATAGCGTTATCTTGCGACCCTCCCAATTGTAGTTACTGCTCGCATAACTTTGTTGAAAGCTCACCCAGATTAGATCCTCTTCTTCTGGATAGTTGAGTATTTCAAAGTCTGAAAGCTGGATGTTGATGAACGACTTAAAGGCGTTAATCCTTCCTTTGTAGTTGTCCCAGTCTGAATAGTTACGACTGCCGTTGAAGAAACTTTTATCATAAAAATCCATATAGGATTCGTGGTCTAGGCTAACCCATGCATTTGACCAGTTTTGTATGCGCTGAATAATGGCGGTTTGGTTTGGGCCAAGATTTGTTGGCTCAAACTCTTCGCTTATTATTACTGTTGTGCCCTTTGGTTGAATAAATTCTCGTAACTTGTTTAGATTTTCGTTGTCCATGACAACGCAGCCTTTTGTGTCTAGATAGGGTGCGTCTTCTTTTTCGCTGGGTCGCCCGTGAATCCAAATCCCGTCACCTGTTCGGTCTAAAATTTTGTCGTAATGATTTGGGTAATTCAACGTAAAGGCACCATTTCCGTAGCGTTTAGGTAGATCTTTTCGTTCAATGAATTTTTCCGTCTTATAAATGCCTACTGGCGTTTTTTGATCGCCAGACTTAGTTTTTCCCGAGCCGTTACGGCCGATAGACACCTTAGTTGCAAATAGGGTGTTACGTGTACCGTCCTCTAACGTTCCAAAAACTTTAAGTTCTCCCGTGGCGACATTAACCCAAACGATTGGGAGGTTTTTGATATCGGTCGCTTGTTGCTGAGGCAGGGTGGTTGTAGTGTTTGAAGTTGACCGTGCATTTGAACCAGTTTCTGCACCGTGCGCAGCGTTGAAACTGCCTAGCAGCAGTGAACTTGCCGCCAGTAACAGCAGAGCTCTAGATTGCACCATGCGATGAAACGAAAGGTTAGTAATATTTATTTTTGATCTAATTAGCAGCATATCCACTCGCAAAATTTGGAACTTCGCTCTGCAAGTTTATTTGTAGCAAAAGTCATTGGAAATCGGTGCTAAGTTTAAGATAGGACATAGCCGTTTAGAGAGGCCAGTGGTCCTATTAAAGGTACCGTTTGGTGGATACATTGAAATGCTGCCCCATGCAGAACGCCGTTTTCCTCATAATTAGGGCTCAACAACCCCTTTAAACATAAGGTCTCTCGTAATGTCATTCCTCAGTTGTATTTGCATCAGTGGTCACCATGGCTTTTCAAAATCATCGATGGACCAAGCGCGTTTGCTTCGGGGTATTGGTCTTGAGGGCGATGTGCATAGCGGAGTTACCGTTCAGCATCGATCTAGAGTAAAAGCCGACCCAGCACAACCCAACTTGCGGCAGGTGCACTTGTTGCATTTCGAACTCATCCAAC
>CAJJDH010000086.1 GCA_905182905.1 marine gamma proteobacterium HTCC2089
CCAGAATACTTGCAATGTCTTTAACCACTTGCCCTGGCGGTATCTAATCGGCGCTTTTGCGCGAGATAGGAAAGACTATAACAACAAGGTCTAATTTTGGTAAATGGGCATGCGGCGGCCAATGACCACAACTAAAAAAACTGCTACGGCAAATGCAGCGTTAACCAACGTAAACGACTCACCTAAGATAATGTTAGCACCAACAAGAGTGGCAAATGGCTGTAACAACTGCACCTGACCGACTCTTGCAACGCCCCCTATTGCAAGCCCTCGATACCAGAAGAAGAAACCGATATACATTGAAAACAATGCGACATACAAAAACGAACCTAAAGCCTCGTTAGATACTGAGTTTAAGGGCACATCAAAAAATACATAAGTGGCCAATATATTTATAGGCAGCGTGAGCGCCAAAGCCCAACTAATTACATTAACCGCGCCCATTTCTACAGACAACTTACCACCCTCGGCATAGCCAAGCGCGGCAAATATGATGGCCAATAACAACCAGAGGTCGCCCAACATCAGCCCATTAGCGCCATCTAAATAGGCGTAACATAACACCAGTAGAGAACCCGTAATTGCCGCAAGCCAATAACTAACGGACGGCTTTTCTCTAAAACGTATTGCAGCGAAAATTGCCGTAACTAATGGCAGCACACCAAGCACAATGCCACCGTGAGCAGAGGGTAACGTAGTCATAGCAATGGAAGTGAATATAGGAAAACCGTAGACAATACCCAGAGCAATGACCAAGAGTTTCCACAGTTGAGTTTTCGTAGGCAACCGCGCCTTAGAAAAGTATAGCCAGCCTACAGCACAGACACCGGCTAGCAGAGCTCGCCCGAAGGCGACAAACAGAGGGCTAAGTTCGAGCACCGCGATACGGGTAAATGGCAGGGTTAAGCTAAATATCAGTACGCCTACTGTACCAATCAGCATACCTTTAGTTTCATTTCCCATAGCCACTACCCTCCCCGAAAACGCTTACGCAACACCAATGAGAAAAGGTTTTACGTGACAAAACGTCATATATAAAAGCGCAATTCGCTGAACTTACGCTCGCCTAACTCGCATACTCTGGTGACGAAGCTTTCATTACGCGAGACTGCATTAACATTGTCGCTACTCGTTGATTAGCTGAGTTAAAAGCCTCAGTTTCATACCACACATATTCCGTCTGTGGACTTTGGCCAACGCATAGAACTTTACTCTCCAACATATAATCGCAATTCACTAAAAACGGGCCATGATGAAAACCAATTTCAATGGCGCCAAACAAACCCACAGAATCCCCAACAAACGGTCCTAGACCCTGCATGGCGTAACCCCACAAATATTCGATAACAGTACACGGAGCTGTCACTGGCTCGCCCCACGGAGAGGTTAAGCGATACCAATCTAATGGATCACTGATAACATTCGAATCGTAGCGTTGGAATTGTTTTGTTGGATCTGTGGTGACTTGATAGGTGCCCAAGGACATTCCCGGTTGTAAGCGGTTGACGATTTTTAGTTCGCCTGGGTCACATGCTCGATAATCTTTGCTCCGCAATTCAGAGGCAGCATGATTACTGATCGCAGCGCTCCCAGTTGCCACCAACAAGCCGTCTTCGCGCTCCATCCAAACACGTACACAGTTTTCTCCTGGCTGAGGCACTTCGGCAAAAACTTGGACCTTTTCCAGATCTGTTGTGGCGTTCTTAAAGCTCAAGGAAAGGTTGCCACGCTCAAACCATTCATTACCAAAAACCTTTAGCAATACAGGCGGAAATTGATTCATGTGTACATCACCAGCAACAGTGCCGCCACGGAAACCTAATTTAGAAGCGGTTTCGTCATCATGAATGCTGCCCGCACCGCCATCTGCAGACCAATTCCTCGCTGCCCACAAAGGACCAGCAACTATATCTACCATCGCCTATTCTCCAACTAATACCTGCCAAAACATTAATCAGGTAGGCCCAAGACGCGTTTGGCAATGATATTCAACTGAACTTCGTTAGAACCACCGGCAATAGAAATTGACTTCGCCTCCAGCCATAACCGGCACATGGAGATTTCTTCATCATCAAAGGAATCACCCTCCCAACCAAGGCCTTGAGTGCCGCGAACGCGCAATTGCAACTCCAATTGTTCTTTAACGTAGTTTGCTTCCACATACTTAAATATTGACGTGGCCGCCCCAGGTGCACTGGATGCAATTTCCTCTACCGTGCGTTGCTGGGTTAGAAAAAACGATTTCTTCAGAATTTCATTGCTGATCAAATCGTTACGTAAGTTAGGCTCTACACCATCGTGACTTCCGGCATATTTACGCGCCAAATCACTTAAGGGTAATTCAGGTTTGATGCGCTCCATTGGGCCGACTTTGTCTGCACTAGCCAATGCAGCGAGCCCGGAACGTTCGTGCTGCAACAATCTTTTGCCAACGGTCCAACCTTGATTGAGTTTACCCACAAGATTTTCTTTCGGCACACGCACATCATCAAAAAAGGACTGGCAAAAAGGTGACTTGCCATTGAGTAACTCAATAGGTTTGGTGCTAACGCCCGGGCTATCCATGGAAAAAAGCAAGAAACTAATGCCCTCATGCTTAGGTACGTCTCGATTTGTTCTGACTAAGCAGAACATCCAGTCGGCGTAGTTGGCACCCGAGGTCCATATCTTGGCACCATTCACCGAGAAGTAATCGCCTTTATCCTCAGCAAAGGTCTGCAGGCTGGCTAGATCAGACCCAGCGCCTGGTTCGCTATAACCTTGACACCACGCCAAATCACCACGCGCTATTGCCGGAAGATGCTGTAGTTTTTGTTGTTCGGAACCGTACTCAAGTAACGTAGGGCCAATCATAGATACCCCCATGCCACCTAACGGCGGGCGTGCATTAATCCGCTGCAGTTCATCCAGCAGTATTACGAACTCGTCTTTGCTTAGACCTGCGCCCCCAAATTCCACAGGCCATGTGGGAACAGTCCACCCTTTCTCCGCCATTGCAGAAAGCCAGTCATATGCCTCAGTGTTTGTACTACGACGTTTATGTCCGCCGTTTACTTCCTCTCCCGCCACCATGCGCTTACGCATAGATGGGGGGCAATTAGCATCTAACCACTCTCGGGTATCTTCGCGAAAAGCCTGCAAATTGTGAGATTTCACTCTATCCAACCTTAATTCAGTATTAATTGGCCCAAAACCTTAGCAAATATGGAAAAGCATTTGGCGGTTATCACGTACATTTGAGGTACCGGTCTCACCTCCACTCAACCTCGGTCCCATAGGAACTTATGCCTCTGTCTTTGTCTTTGTCTTTGTCTTTGTCTCTGTCTCTGTCTCTGTCTCAGGCCGATATTTAACTTCTGTCGTTCAAAGACAGGAAAGTATTAAACAGCCAGCGGCGCAAACGCAAATAGCCATGAGAGTTGTGGCGAAGAACGTATGCATAGCGCACACTTAGCACATGGCGATTCACTGGTACCCAGGACATATGCACAAAGCGATTCGCGAGATGAACAAAATCTTAGCGGAAGTTGACCTTGTCATAGAACTACTCGATGCGCGCTTGCCCTCCAGCAGTCAGAATCCGGTGATTGAAACGCTAAGGAAGAACAAGCCAAGTATCAAAATATTGAGTAAATCTGACCTAGCAGACCAATCAACCACTGCCCTCTGGCAGGCATATTTTGAACAAGATGCCACTGTAAAAACGCTTACCACAACCCTCGACCAGCAAGACAAAGCTCAGAAAATCATTAGGCTATGCCAAGCCTTGATCCCCTCAAAAGCCAATGCAAACCTACATATGCTGGTCATGATCGCTGGCATTCCTAATGTGGGTAAATCTACTTTGGTCAATACCGTTTCAGGGCGTAAGGCAGCTAAAACCGGTAACGAACCGGCTATCACCAAGGGCCAGCAACGTATCAAATTAGCGGAAGGGATTATTCTGCTAGATACGCCTGGCATACTCTGGCCAAAAATAGAGAACGAAAACAGCGGCTATCGCTTGGCTGCCTCAGGCGCAATCAAAGACACCGCAATGGGCATTGAGGACGTCGCCTTTTACCTTGCCGAGTACTTAATCAAAAAATATCCAACCGCCCTGAAAGATCGTTATGACCTAACGGAATTACCTGAAACAGAATACGAATTCATGGAGGCTATGGGTGCTCGTCGCGGTTGTATTAGCGCAGGAGGCCGGGTCGATTTAGAAAAGGCATCTGCGATATTAGTTACCGAATTTCGTGCGGGTATGCTGGGCGGCATAACTTTGGAGACCCCAGAAATGATCAAAGATGAAGAGGTAATAATCGCTCAGCAAAAACAAATCAAAGCGCAACGTGATGCAGAGAGAAAACGCAAATTCCGCTCAGGTAGCCGCGACAACCAATCGCCTAAAGCACCCAACTAATAAGCCCGAAGCCGCCTTACTGTCGATAAACCCGGCACGGTAAATCCACATCTAATTATTCGTTTTCCACCACTGCGACCCGGCCTCATCTTGAAAAAAAGTGCTCGGCGGCGTACCGCCTAACCGCGACCCAACAAAGCGATGAAAATCTACAACAACCCGCTCCATATCTACCAACTTGCCGCCACGAGCTAACTTAGACTGCATCCCCTTCTGTACGCGCTCACAAATATTTTGATCTTCTCTTAAGAATGCCGCCGCGAACTCATGACTCTCGCTGTCTAAAGCATTATCATCTAAACCAATAACCCCAGTACGAATTTGCGTAGAGTGGGTGTCTATAGGATGCGCGGAAAGCCAACCAAGCGACCCATAACTGAGAATACCGACAAAAGATGGCGGTATTGAGATCAATATATAATGATCATAACCCTCGCCATAAGACCGCCCGAACAACCGCTCGAGAAACCCTTTACTACGCTCGCTCTTACCCCCAGTGAGGGTCCACTCTGAA
>CAJJDH010000087.1 GCA_905182905.1 marine gamma proteobacterium HTCC2089
GCTTTCATAACGAACCAGATGACACTATGAAAAACGGCCCCACACAATGGTATGTGCGCTCAGAAAGAGAAACCTTATGCCGAGTTCATGAAGACTATTTACTCTTCACCATTAACCCGCGCTTTCAACCGCTGGCGGATATTGCCCAGTACCCGCAAGCGCAACAAGATCTACTGACAGCTATGGCAGGTTTTGACGAGGACGAAATTGACTACTTTGGCGGAGAGCAAAAATGCCTTCAGGTTAAGGACTACATAGAAACCATGCGATAAGAGACACTTGGCGCTGGTGTGGTTTAGGCTGACGCTTGTTCAGGCCGGTTACTTTGTAGACTACCCAAAAGGAGGACGCCGCTTACAACAACGTAGACTTGCACAAGCATAGACACCTCATAAGACTGCACTGCCCAAACATATGCGGGCCACAAGACTGGCAAGCAAAGAGAAAGAATGGCCACCAGCAGTAAACGCCCGGCTTCAAAAATACGAAAGTTCTCGCGGGCCTCTAACCAAACGCCTTGAACGCAGACGGACATGACCAACAAGCCAAAGGCAACCAGCACAAATGAGTTGGGGAGATCGTTCTGCAACCCTTGCAGTATGAGGGCCGCCACAGTGACCACTATGAATTGTGCAAACACATAAAGTTTGCAGTAGGTTGAAGCCACAGGATCAAATTTATCATCTTGCCAACTGCCCTCGTACTGTTGGGCAATATCCGCAGGCTGCCAAGCGGGGCCTTTAAACCAAACTAAAAATTTGTCCTGCCAACGGCGGGTCTTAACAGACAGCTTTAAAGTATCCCACCACACAATGGCATTAGCCCAAACAGGGTTCCAACTCTTGAGACCGTGAGTAATACCGTAACGACAAGGCTCTTCTACTTTTTCAACGGCGAATGTGCCAAACATCCGATCCCAAATAACAAACACGCCACCATAGTTTTTGTCGATATAACTAGGGTTCTTAGCGTGGTGAACGCGATGATTAGAAGGCGTAACCAAAATGTAGTCGAGTATGCCTAAAAACCGCACGTGCTCTGTGTGTACCCAAAACTGATAGACCAGATTTAAAGTGCCTACACTGATCATTACCTCTACCGGAGTACCCGCCAGATACATGGGAATGTAAAACACAAAGCCAATGTAGTCTGTGCCGGTTTGACGCAGCGCGGTGCTAAGGTTGTATTCCTCGCTTTGATGATGGGCCGAGTGAGATGCCCACATAATCCGCCACTGATGCCCAAAGCGATGTTTCCAGTAATAGCAACAATCATAAGCAATGAACGCCACCACCCAGTGAACCCATGTATCCGGGGACCATTGCTGAACACCAAACAGCGACACCAATTGAGTAAATACAACCGCCGAAAAGCCCAGACGCAAAACACCTACAAGACGGCTAAGCATGCCCATTTGCAGACTGTTCACCGTATCGTTCAGGCGGTAGGTTTGTCTGTTGCGCAGGTATCCGTAAATAGACTCAACCAGAATGGCAAGAATAAAATACGGAATGGCGAGTTGGACAAAATTCATGGGCAAGATGATACAGATGTTTGGAGTAAAGTCTGCACCTTGGCGAAGGCTAAACAGCAGGAGTTCAAAGGTGGTAGAAAGAAAGTCTAACTAAAGCATAGGGAGAAGGCGGCGATTAAGGCTTTTGCCAGTAAAACTTAAACCGCAAAAATTTTACCCTGCCCCAATTGTTCCTTTGTTGACGTTAGCCGTCCGCCTTCAATGTAGTAATAAACGCTTCGGCTTCAGCAATTGAGCGCTGCATATTTTTCACCAGCTTAGACACATCGCGGTTAATAGAACCCAACTCACCCTTCAGGGTGTCAATAGCGCGGGCATTTAAGTTGTGTTTAAGAAAGAGAACATTGTCACGCATAGTTGCCAGCACAGGCTGCATGCTTTCTTCCACACGCCGCATAGACGCAAGCAACCGCTGATACTTCTTTTGCGTACTCTTATATTGCCGTTCACTAGCTCTGCGTAACGAGGGGCTAGTATACAAATCTAACTCGTCAGACCACTCTTCAAATAAAGCATCTGCAACAGATTCCACTGCGCTAATGTGCTCACTAATAGCATTGGCGGCTTCTTCGCTTTCTTCATATTCATCATTGAAAAGGTTATAGGCTTTTTCCAATCCACCACCGTCAAAATCAACAGTGGCCTTAAATTGCTCAAGCGCACTTTCAAACTGCGCTTGGCCTTCCTTTTGAACCTCTAAACTCTCTTCAATACGATCAACAAAAATATCCCGCTTGTGCACACCGATACTTTCTAACGCATCGTAATAGGCAGAGGCGCACCCCAACAAAAGCATCTGGGAACAAACAAGCACCAGCAACCGGCCATAAAAACGAGTACCGAGCGCACGCTTCGTTGAAGTTAAATGAGTACTAGACCGCATAAGATTTCCTAATGATTTACCACAAAGCCATTAGTGATCTATTTCCCACCCATGGCATCTTTTATTTTTTGATCCGTCTTGTACTGGCTTAACGCATAGACAGACCAAATAGCGGCAGGAATCCAACCTATTAAACTGAGCTGCAGCAATAAACAAATCACGCCGGCAAAGGGCCGGCCAATGGTGAAAAATTGGAGCCAAGGCAACAAAATAGCCAAAATTAGACGCATGGATTGATCCTCAATAAGTGGGCGTTGATAAATCGTTAAGTCAGCTACAGCCAAAAGTTGAATTACCACTGGCCTAAGGCTTGAACTATTCAGCTGGAAAGTAACAAGTTGCTCCTCCACAACGGCTCATTAGATTATCAAAGGTTGCAAACAGCGGCTGAGTGGTAAGAGGTGGGTGGCATGACAAACCTGCAGCCTGTGTTAGCACAGGTTTAGTTGAATCAAGCTACGGGCGTCAGTTTGCGCCGCGTAAAACCCCATACTGCGCTATGGAGTGATCGGTGAAAAACCGCGATACTCTGGCTATACAAAATATAGGGGAGAATTATGCCGCGACTAAGACAGATACCAAGAACTGAAGCCGACCCTAGTGTGCTGCCGTTTTATGATGCCTTGTTTGGCAAAGATCGCGAACCTACTACTCATCCGGGTACCGCCACTGGCACGCCTGGCAACTGGTGGACTGTATTTGCTCACGTGCCAGATGCCTTGCATCACATGGTCACGGGGTTTGAGTTTTATCGCAGCCGTAACCGCAAAATCTCGCCGAAGCTGCGTGAACTGGGCCAGGCTCGAGCGGGCTTTGCTCGCGGCAGTCAGTTTGTCTTTTCTCAACACTGTAAGGCTCTGCGCGGCGCTGGTTTTTCTGAGGAGCAAATTCAGGCTATCCCACACTGGGCGGCAACAGATCTTTTCGATGAACTAGAGCGAGCTGTTTTGGCTTACACAGACGATCTGGTACTGCAGGGTGGCCGCGTTGCCGATGGTACTTTTGCGGTACTGCAAAATCATCTGAATGAGGTGCAGATCATAGAACTAACATATATTGTTTGCACTTACGAGATGCACGCCACCATGACCCGCGCACTGCGCTTAGAGTGGGATGACGTAGACGAGCGCATTACTGAAGTAGCAGTACCTGAGGGTGAAAAACGCGATATCGACTTTTTCAAGAACTTGGACAAATAGCTCGGGAGGCGCGTTGAGGTGGCGCAAAGGAGGCTGATAAATGTCAGAAACTAGCGATTATTATGCGGTAATTTTTACCTCAACGGCTACAGGTAATGACCCCGCTTATGATGCCATGGCTAAAGCCATGTACAAGCTGGCGCAACAGCAGCCGGGATTTTTACATATGGAATCTGCTCGGTCCGAGTTGGGTATTACCGTGAGTTATTGGCAATCCTTGGAGGCCATTGCAGCGTGGAGACAGGCCTCCGAGCATCAGGTGGCGCAGAAGCTTGGACGAGAAAAGTGGTACGAGTCGTACCACGTTCGGGTGTGCAAAGTTGAGCGCGAATACAGCTTCAACTTTCAACCTTAACTATATTGTTAGTATTCAGATTGTTTTTCCAGCCTGAACACTAACCCTATTTTATCTCTGAAACCATAACGCCCTAAGATTCAGCCGCCCATGTTTGTAGCAACTCGTCATAAGAGATGGTTTGTCCTTGTGGCTTTTCGTCAGCGAGCTTAGCTTTTGGCGAACCGGGTTGAGACAACCAATACTCTGGGTCTCTTTCTTCATTCAGCATTGGACCACACTCGCCTTGAATACCGTGTTTTTGCAAACGCTCAAGCACTCTGTCCTGTTGACTGGCTAAACTGTCCATTGCCGTTTGTGCCGTCACCTGACCACTTACAGCGTTCGCCACATTTGCCCACCATAGTTGTGCAAGCTTTGGATAGTCCGGCACATTGGTCCCGGTTGGGGTCCAAGCGGTACGCGCTGAACTTCTATAAAATTCTACCAAACCACCTAGCTTAGGGGCTAAGTCGCTCATTGCTTGCGAGCGAATATCTGAATCACGAATGGGTGTAAGACCAACTACTGTTTTCTTCAAAGACACTGTCTTTGCGGTGACAAACTGCGCGTACAACCAAGCGGCTTTGCGTCTATCTAGTGGCGTTGATTTCAGTAGTGTCCAAGCGCCAGTGTCCTGATAGCCCAACTTCATGCCTTCTTGCCAATAGGGTCCATGGGGCGAAGGTGCCATTCGCCACTTCGGTGTGCCGTCTTCATTCACTACCGCAAGACCTTCCTTAATCATGTCCGCAGTAAATGTGGTGTACCAAAATATCTGCTGGGCAATATGACCTTGGGCGGGCACAGGACCAGACTCGGAAAACGTCATACCCGGCGCTTCACTGGGCGCATAAGCTTTCAGCCAATCAATGTACTTTTGCAATGCATAAACCGCTGCAGGTCCATTGGCTGCGCCGCCACGCGATACAGACGAACCAACCGGACGGCAGTTTTCCACGCGAATACCCCATTCATCTACTGGCAGGCCATTTGGAATACCTACATCCCCTGCACCAGCCATAGACAGCCATGCGTCGGTAAAACGCCAACCCAGCGATGGATCTTTTTTGCCGTAATCCATGTGGCCATAAACTTTCTTACCGTCTATTTCACCTACATGCTTACTAAAAAATTCCGCTATGTCTTCATAAGCAGACCAATTGATAGGTACGCCTAACGGATAGCCATAGAGTGATGCAAACTTCGCCTGAAGTTCCGCGTTTGAAAACCAGTCATAGCGAAACCAATAAAGATTGGCGAACTGCTGGTCGGGCAATTGGTAAACCTTGCCGTCAGGCCCGGTGGTGAAGCTGATGCCAATAAAGTCATCTAAGTCTAAGGTTGGCGACGTTACATCTGCGCCCTCGCCCGCCATAAAGTCACTCAACGCTACAACATAACCGTAGCGCGAGTGGGTACCGATCAGATCAGAATCATTGATATAGGCATCGTAGACGTTCTCACCTGACTGCATTTGGGTTTGCAGTTTTTCAATGACATCGCCCTCTTGAATCAAATCGTGATTAACCCGAATACCTGTAATTTCAAAAAATGCTTGGGCAAGGGTCGCGCTTTCATATTCGTGGGTGGTCAGGGTTTCAGACACTACATTGATTGTCATGCCACGAAACGGCTGGGCTGCGTTGGTAAACCACGCCATCTCTGCGCTGGCTTCTTCAGTGGTTAAAGTCGAGGGTTGAAACTCCTGTGTAATCCACTGAGCTGCATTGCCAGCAAAATCCATGGCTTGAATCTCTGCGCTCACCGCCTTGTCTTCTCCACCACCGCAACTGGCAAGCCCGCCCAGTACAATACTCAATCCTAGTAAGCCTATAAGCTTATGCATCCCCATCTCCTATTTATCTCGATCAGCTCTTAACGAACTCTCAAACTGCGTTTTGCAACCAGTATAATGATTTTAATTTCTTTGAATAATATTGTGCGCACTCTACTTGGTTAACCTCTGCTCATGACCAAGCCTGCCCAAACTAGCGCAACTCCAGAGCCAAATAAAACATCCAATGGCACCAATGCCAGCCAAAACAAATGAATAAGGGCTGCGCTGAGCAGACTAATAAAGAATCTATCGCCACGGGTAGTACTCAGGGGCAAAAAACCTTTTGCCAGCACTGTCGGCCACTTAAGTTCGGCCAAGGTTAGTGTCATTAAAGACAAGCCGATGGCGATAAAGAATATAGCTGTAGGTGTTGTCCATGCCATCCAACCCATTAGACCCGCCCCAAGGCAAAGCCTTTAACCAGATGCTTGCGCACAAACCACACCACTACTATGCCTGGCACAACGGTCAGCGCACCTGCCGCAGCCAGCACACCCCAGTCTAGTCCTGACGCGCTGACCGTGCGCGTCATCACTACCACAATGGGTTTGGTAACACTGCCCGTTAACGTCCTTGCCAGCAGCAACTCTACCCAACTGAACATAAAGCAGAAAAATAGCGTTACGCCTATTGCGCCGCGGTTGATGGGAATAAATATGCGAAAGAAGAAGTAGATAAAACTATGCCCGTCGATCTTTGCCATTTCATCAACTTCTGAAGGCACACCGGACATAAAACCTTCTAGTATCCATACAGACAGCGGCACGGTGAAAAGGCAGTGGGCCAGTGCCACGGCAAGGGGCGTATCGAATAGCCCAATGGAGGAATACAGCTGAAAAAACGGCAGCAAAAATACCGCTGGCGGTGCCATACGATTAGTCAGCAGCCAGAAAAACAGTTGTCGATCGCCCAAAAAGCGGTAGCGAGAAAACACATAGGCTGCCGGCAGTGCTACACAAATGGAAATCAGCGTATTTAAAACCACATAGCTCAGTGAGTTACCAAAGGCCTGATACCAAACCGGGTTAGAAAATATCTCGGCAAAATTAGCCAGCGTTGGATTGCTGGGAATCACCTCAAACTGTCCAGTAATGTCACTATTACTGCGCAGCGCCATGGTCATCAACCAGTACAACGGCAGCAGTAAATAGATGCAATAAGCCACAAGGACCCAACGGCTAACACTAGTCACGGCGTTGACCCTCCGGCTCTTCCGCATCTTCAACCATAACGCTGTTATAAAAAATCCAGCAGAACAGCAAAATGAACAAGAAATAAATCACCGAAAACGCTGCTGCAGGCCCAAGGTCAAATTGCCCAACTGCCATAGTGGCAAGATACTGACTTAAAAAGGTTGTGGCATTACCCGGCCCACCACCGGTGAGCACAAATGGCTCGGTATAAATCATAAAGCTGTCCATCAGGCGCAGCAGAACGGCTATCACCAATACACCACCTAGCCTTGGCATTTCTACATAGCGAAAAACCTGCCACTTACTGGCGCCGTCTAATTCCGCGGCTTGATAATAAGCCGGTGGCACTGAGGTTAGTCCGGCAAATGCCAGCAACGCCACCAAAGATGTCCAATGCCATACGTCCATGGCTATTAAGGTCAGCCACGCATGGGTGGGGTTAGATGTGTAGTTAAAAGCCAAGCCTAATTCGTTTAGCCCTACACCCAATAAGCCAATATCTGAGCGTGCATAAATTTGCCAAATGGTGCCCACCACGTTCCATGGAATAAGTAGGGGAATGGCCAGCAATATGAGCAAAACCGAGGTCCAAGCTCCATTCTTTGGCAAGCCTCTCGCGACCAAAATACCCAATGGAATTTCAATGGCAAGCACACTTAGACTAGATCGGAAGAGC
>CAJJDH010000088.1 GCA_905182905.1 marine gamma proteobacterium HTCC2089
ACCAACTTCGACATGATGTTGCGCTGAATCTCATTTGATCCTGCGTAGATGCTCACCTTACGAGTATTAAAATACTCTTGTGCCACCCCATTGGAAGCTTGCGGTCCAATACTCTGAAAATTATCACCCGGTGCCGGTGTGGAGGTATCTAGTGGCGAAGCATAGTTACCAGTAATTTCCAAAGCTAGCTCTGTTACCGACTGTTGCAGTTCTGATCCTCTAGTCTTCAACATTGAGCTCTCAGGGCCAACATTTTGCCCAGCGGCTAAGGCGCCCAAAATTCGGAATTCGGTGAATTCCATAGCCAAAATTTGAACTTCTACGTCGTTGAAACGCTTTAGGAATTCCGCATTTTCGGCGTAAGTTGAACCGTAGCCGTCCTGCTCTGCTGCAGCTACTTGACGTAAGTGAGCCATTGCCCCTTTTAGTGCCGGTGAATAGGCGTTGCCGCGTTCAAACTCAAGCAGGTACTTAGCACAAGTCCAGCCCTTGCCCTGCTCGCCTACCAAGTTTTCTTTTGGCACTTTAACGTTGTCAAAGTAGACCATATTGATTTCTTGGAAGTTTTCAGCTGGCGTATCTAACGTAACGATAGGCTTAACACTGATGCCTGGTGTTTTCATATCCATAAGAATGAAGCTAATGCCCATTTGACGGATATCTTCGTTACTTGTTCTAACCAAGCAGAACATCCAGTCAGCGTGCTGGGCTAATGTAGTCCAAGTCTTCACACCGTTGACCAAGTAATGGTCGCCCATATCTTCTGCTTTGGTCTTTAGTGAGGCCAAATCTGAACCAGAGCCTGGTTCGGAGTATCCCTGACAAAACCAAACGTCAGAGTTAAGTATTGGGGGTAGGAATTTTGCTTTTTGCTCATCAGTACCAAATTTCATGATTACCGGTGCAACCATGCTCATGCCGAAAGGTATCACACCTGGGGCACCTACTTTGGCGCGCTCTAAATCCCATATGTAGCTTTGGGTTGGAGTGAATGCTGCGCCACCGTGCTCTGCTGGCCAGTTAACTGCTGCCCAGCCCTTCTCTGCTAGGCGTTTTTGCCAACCTACTAAGTCATCTTTTGATAGTTTGCCTAATGCGCTGCGTGCTTTCTTGTCGCGCATTTCTTGTGGCCATGCAGTTTGAAGGAAAGACTGCACGTCTTGTTGAAAGTCACGGTCTTCTTGTGAAAATGATAAGTCCATTACAACTCCAAGTTTTTGATACGTATTTAAGTGTATTTATCTGGCTAACGAACAGATGTGAATTATCTGTTCGATGACCCCAAATTTTGTTCTAGTTACTTAGTTTCTCGCTTGGTCTATTAACGATTTACCGACCACACGAATTGCCAACGTTTCTTCAGCGCCCTCGAATATAGAAAGAACGCGAGCATCTGCGAAATATCTGCTAACGGCTACTTCTTCCGCGTAACCCATGCCGCCGTGTAACTGTACACCCTCTCGGGTTACCCATTCAGCGGCTCGGCAAGAGAACAACTTTACTAAACTTGCCTCCATTTGCCCAAGGCCTTTGTCCATTAGACCAGCGACGTGCGCAGTAAACTCTCTAGAAACACTAATCAGTGCGCCCATTTTAGCCAATTTCGCTAGAGACAGCGGGTAACTAGACACTGAGCGCCCGAATACCTTTCTGTCTTGAGTGTAGGTCTTACTTTCTTCGAAGGCCGCGCGCATTAAGCCACATGCTCGTGCCGCAGTCTGCAAGCGACCGCCCATAAATCCGCGCATTGTAAAGTAGAAGCCTTTACCAAGGCCCGCTTCACAGCCGATCAAGCAATCATCGGGAACAAAAAAGTTATCGTAGAACATTTCATATGAATGCATGCCACGATAGCCCAAGGTAGGAATAGAACGACCGGTCATGCGCCCACCGCTGTCCTGTTCATATTCAAAGTCATGGCCTGTGTACGCGGGCTTCTCAACGATGAACAATGACAAGCCTTTATGGGCTGGTTTGATGGCTTTATCTGTCCTGGCTAGGACTAACAGAGCACCTGCTGCACCTGCATAGGTGCACCATGTTTTACCGCCATTTAATAGCCACCCGCCTTCAGTTTGGCTTGCGCTTAGCGCAACGGAGGCCACATCAGAGCCTGTATTGGGTTCAGTTACCGATACAGCGCAGAGTGTGTCGCCGCTAGCAATTGCTGGCAGCCACTTGGCTTGCTGTTCTTCCGTACCACCTTCCATCAAAGCTCTAGCCATAATCTCAGGCCGCGTGATTAAGCTGCCCGCAGCGCCTAAAGAGCCCCTGGATAACTCCTCGGTAACTAAAACCATTCCCATGCTGTCCTCTTGGGTATCTGGTTTCAGGCCGCCAAAACGCTCAGGAATACTCAAGCCAAATACGCCCATTTGTTTGAGTGGTTCGAGAATCTCATCTGGAACTAGCAAATCCTTGCGATGAATGTCTTCTGCCAAGGGCATTACTACGTCTTCGGCGAAACTTCTGAAGGTGTCGCGGATGATGCGCTTGTCTTCGTCAACGTCACTTTCAGGTAGACCTTCATCTAAAAATTCTTGTCCCAACGACGTCACGTACTCTGGTGCAAGGTAGTCTTGCAGCGATGTTAAATCGGGCAGTTCGTTCCCTTCCAAGCCATAGGTCTTGGGGCGGACCGCGAATTTCTGCGTGATAGAAGTCACTACGTCAGCAATGAAATAATTGGCAATTTTCGCTAAATTTGGATTGGTTTCGGCGCTAGATAATACTGTTCTGGCAGCCAGAAGGTCTGCTTGCGCAAATGATAAGTTGTACAGTTCTATTTGTTCTTGATCCAAATCTCCTTGCAAGAAAGCGCAGGATTTTCGGATTAAAGTCTCGATTTGGTCTAGGACCGCGGTAAATTCACTATTATTCATGGGGCGCAGTATGCCCGTTTTTAACCCTCTGAGGAACAAAACGCTCGGAGCTTTTAGTTCACCTTTGTGTAGACACATTTTTGTCTATTTTTGGGGTGAGAAATAATAGACAAAATTTCTAAGATCGTTGCAGCAGTCCATGCGATAGGCAATAGTAGCAAGCCCAATCTTTGCGAATATTCCAAATGATAGAGCAGGTCACCGCGTACTTTCTTCAATTGCAGTCTTCTATTTGCGCTAACCTGGCGGCGGCAGACGGCGCTGCTGAATTTTCAATTGAGCAGATTAGCCCGCCAGCTGGTGGCTTGGCCCAGCCAAGGGTGTTGGCTGATGGTGCCCATATCGAAAAAGCCGCTGTGCAGTTTACTCATTCGGTGGGCGCGTCTCTACCACCGGCGGCTACAGCGCGGAATCCACATCTAGCAGGCTGCCCTTTTCAGGCAACCGCAATTTCACTCATAGTGCATCCGCGCAACCCTCACGTACCCATAACTCACATGAATTTGCGCTTTTTTTATGTCGAGGCTGATGAGCCCTCTTGGTATTTTGGCGGCGGTTACGACCTAACGCCATGCTATCCGGTAGACGAAGATATAGTGCTCTGGCATAGCGCTGCTCGGGCAGCAACGGGTGACCATTACCCTGCCATGAAAAATGCCTGCGATGAATACTTTTATCTCTCCCACAGGGGCGAAACTCGCGGGGTTGGCGGCATCTTCTTTGATGATTGGACCGAAGGCGGTTTTGAGCAAAGCCTGAAATTCGTTAAAGGTGTCGGTGATTCTTTTGAACCCACCTACTTACCTATCTTCCATGGACGTATGAATACGCCTTTCACAGAGCAAGAGCGAGATTTTCAGCTTTATCGCCGTGGGCGCTACGCAGAATTTAACTTGGCGTTAGATCGCGGTACTGCTTATGGGTTGCAAAGTGGTCGTAGGGTTGAATCTGTACTTGCTTCGCTTCCCCCGTTAGTCAAGTGGGTATACAACTACCAACCTGAAGCCGGTAGCCGTGAGGCACGGCTTACTGAACATTACTTAAAGCCACAAAATTGGCTAAATAATGACATACAAATCAGCTAGATAGAGCGGTAATTTAAACTTATTCTACTATGCTTAACCGATCCTCTACGCCGTTTACACTGCCCGTCTCTCCAGTAATTCGTAGTGCTTTTTGGCGGGCATAATCCGACGGCACGCGACCACTGAGTGTGACCACGCCCTTGTCTACTGAAACGCCTATTTTTAACCCTTTAACCTCTGGGTCATTGAGTAAACGAAGTTTTACTGCGGCTTTTATTTGAACGTCGTCAGTGAACTCCCCTACAGTTCTCTTTGACCCATCGCTGTAAGCTTGGCATCCAAGCAACATTCCTAATAGCACCCAAGTGCAAATTAAACGAACAGCACGCATATCTATATCCTTATCCAGTGACGCGGTTAGAATGCAAGATTGAATCACGGGGAGATTAAAATGCAACCAGATCTGCAAATACTTGCTACAGGCTTACAGTTTCCTGAGGGTCCCATTGCTATGCCCGATGGTTCAATTTTACTCGTGGAAATTGAACGAGGTACGCTTTCTCGTGTAAGTAATGGTCAGATTGATGTGGTAGCCCAGCTTGGAGGTGGTCCTAACGGCGCTGCCATAGGCCCTGATGAAGCGTGCTATATCTGCAACAACGGTGGCTTTGAGTGGATAAAAGTTGGTGATAAGACCTATCCCGGCGAGCAACCGAGCAATTATAGCGGTGGCAGGATCGAGCGCGTAGATTTGGTCAGCGGGGCGGTGCAAACCCTTTACTCCGAATGTGATGGCCAGCCATTACGCGGACCCAATGATATCGTTTTTGATTGCACTGGCGGCTTTTGGTTCACAGATCATGGTAAGACAAGGCCGCGAGATCGTGACCGGACCGGGGTGTTTTATGCACAACCTGACGGGGCATCTATCTCAGAGGTAATTTTTCCAATGGAGGCCCCCAATGGTATTGGCCTTTCCTCTGATGAAAGGACTGTATTTGTCGCTGAGACGCCTACGGGCAGAGTTTGGGCATATGATTTGGCCGGCCCAGGGCAATTGGCAAAAGCTAACAATGCGAAACGGCTACTTACTGGGCGTGATGGTCACTTTATGTTCGACTCCTTAGCGATTGACGCTAATGGCGATGTCTGTGTTGCAACGCTTTTAGATGGAGGCATCACCACCCTCTCCGATAATGGCGTTGCGCCAAAATTTGTGGCCATGCCAGATCGTATTACAACTAATATCTGCTTTGGCGGCAAAGACCTGAAGACCGCGTATATTACTTTATCATCCACCGGCCAGTTGGTTGCCATGGACTGGCCAGTTGGCGGTTTGCCACTTAATTTTCTCAATAGGTAGTTTGCCCGATGCTAAGACTCATTTTTGCGCTGTTAGTTATTTCCGCTGTGGGTATTGGCGAAGTCGCGTTGGCGGAGAATCCTGCCCAAGAGCGCCTTCATATTGTTATTCCCGCTGGGCCAGGAGGTGGGTTAGACGCTACTGCTAGGGCCATTGGGCGGGCATTGGTGAGCAATGAACAGGTGGTTCGAATGAGTTATGAAAACCGTACCGGCGGCGGTGGCGGTAAAGCGATGGCTTATTTCGTTGAATCTGCAGATTCGTTAACGGATACGCTTTTGGTCAATTCTACTCCCCTACTGATTCGCTCGCTTCAAGGCCTATTTCCTCATTCCTACAAAGATTTAACGCCACTTGCTGGGTTGATAGCAGACCCCGGGATCATTGCAGTACGCGCTGATTCGCCCTTCAAAACGTGGGCCGACGTGGTGTCAGCGATGCAAAAAAAGCCAGGTAAACTATTTTTCGGTGGCGGCTCTGTTAAGGGTAGCTTGGATCATATTATTTTGTCCTTACTCGTAGAAAACGCAGGTATTGCGCCCCGCAGTGTGCGTTATTTGCCCTACGATGGTGGCGGTAAGGCTATGCTGGCACTACTCAGTGGTGAAGTAGATATCATGGTTAGTGGCCTTGGCGAGACACTTTCACAGCAAAAAGCAGGCAGTATTCGACTGCTTGGAATGACCGCAGAAAACGCTAACCCTAACTTTTCTGATGTCCCCACCTTTAAGTCGCAAGGGGTTGATGTGGTTTTTTATAATTGGCGCGGTTTGTTTGCGCCTATTTCCACCACTGCGCAAAAACGCGCACTCTGGATTGATGTTATAGCAGACACGATGGGTAGCGCAGCATGGCAACAGCAAATGCTGCGCTATGGGTGGCAGCCGCTGTTTCTGCCCGGACCGGAGGTTTCCCAATATTTAGCTGATCAGGAAACTGAGTTGCAAAATGTGCTCATGCAATTAGGCCTAGTGCGGTAGGTATAACTTATAGTGATTTATCGCAGTATTTTAGTTTCGTTACTCGCCATTGGCATGGGTTATGTGGTCATCGCATCTCAGATCGCTTTAGACCCTTGGAGTGAAATGGACGCGATAAATTCCAGAACCCTACCCTACTTTTACGGTTCGGGTTTGGCGCTATGTGCCCTAGTTTTGTTGTTACAAAGGCCGGTTGCGCTAGAAGTTTCCGGGCGAATACTGCCACTAGGTTTGGTCTGCCTCGTTATCGTGGCCTTCATTTCATTATTGCAATATGCAGGTTTATGGTGGTCTTTAGCTGCTTTATTGGTCGCGAATATGCTCATTATGGGTGAAAGGCGCCTACCGATTCTTTTTGGGGTTTCACTTGGCGTACCCCTTGTCGGCTGGGGCTTAGTTGAGCAATTGCTTGAAATGGTAGTCCCTCTATAGACATGCTCGAAGGAATAATGACAGGCGTTGCCACCGCGTTAACACTTAGCAATTTGAGTTGGGTGATATTTGGCTGTATTGCAGGCACCTTAATTGGCATGATTCCAGGGTTGGGACCCATTAGTGCCATCGCTCTGATGATCCCTATTTCCTATTCGTTAGACCCCGCAGGCGGCTTGATCATGATGGCTGGTGTTTATTATGGCGCGGTGTTTGGTGGTTCTACTTCCGCAATTTTGATCAATGCGCCAGGGGTCGCCAGTACTGTAGCTACAAGCTTCGCCGGTTATCCATTAGCGCGCTCTGGTAAAGCAGGTAAAGCTCTGGCTATAGCAGCCTATGCCTCCTTTTTTGGCGGCACTTTGGGCGCTGTTTTGTTGTTGTTCTTTGCTTCTACTCTGGCGCTTTTTGCACTACAAATTCAAAGCCCCGAATATGCAGCGCTAATACTCTTCGCCATGACAAGTATTGTGGTCTTTGCCCAAACTGGTCAACGCATACATAGCGCCGTGACGCTTTTACTGGGGTTGATGCTAGGCACAGTAGGTACTGATCAATTGGGCGGCGTGCAACGCTTCACCTTTAATCAAATTGATTTAGCCGACGGGATTCACTTCGTCCTCTTGGTGATGTCGACATTTGCCTTAGCCGAAGCATTTAGGCTTTTTATAGTGCAGTCGCCGCAAACCGAGCAAAAAGTATCTATGCGCGATTTAAAATTACCTAAATCTGAAGTTCGCAGACTGACTCCAGTAGCTGGTAGAAGCGCTGTATTAGGCTTTATTGTCGGCGTTATGCCGGGCGCGGGCGCGACGTTGGCAAGCTTTTTTGCGTACGACCTAGAAAAACAGATTGGTGATAAAAGTTTAGAAGCTGGACTCACCGCCCCTGAAGCGGCGAATAATGCGGCCTCTACCGGCTCTTTTGTCCCTCTGCTAAGTTTGGGCATACCTGGCTCTGGCACCTCTGCCGTTTTACTTGGCGTCATGCTCGCTTATGGTCTGCAGCCTGGACCAACCCTTATCGTTGACCAACCCGAAGTTTTTTGGGGAGTTATTATTTCGATGTATGTAGGTAACTTACTGTTATTACTACTTAATTTGCCGCTTATTCCTTATCTTGCAAGGCTCATCAACCTACCCGGTCAAGTGTTGCTCCCATTGGTTATCGGCTTTTCTCTTCTTGGTGTCTTTCTGACCACGTTTAGTGTTTTTGACTTAGGCCTTATGCTTGCATTTGCGTTGGTAGCTGGCCTACTCAGAGCCTACGGGTTTCCCTTGGCACCTATGCTTTTAGGGTTTATTTTGAGTAGCCTATTCGAAGAGAATTTACGCAGAGCATTGTTATTGAGCTCTGGAGAAATAGGTTATTTGGCAGATCGACCCATTACTCTCATAATCTTAATCATCTGTCTGTTAATTTGCTTCATACCGCTATGGAATCGGCGCCTCGCATGACATACCATAGCGCCTTTAACGCAAGCTAGAATTTGAGGGGCATCATGCGTAGACCTTTTGGTAGAGGAAGAGACGAAGAAGGAACAGAGGCAATTAACCTTACGCCTATGTTGGACGTGGTTTTTATCATGCTAATTTTCTTCATCGTAACAGCAACCTTCGTGAAAGAAGTGGGCTTGGATGTAAATCAGCCGGACGAAGACAAGCCGAAGACTGTTGATCCGAATAAAAAGAGCATTGTGGTCAAGATCACGAAGCGCGATAGAATTCAAATCGCGAAGCGCGATAACGATCGCCGTGCCGTTCGGGCGAATATTGAACGTCTTCATGCGGAAAATCCTGAAGCGCCGGTTATAATTCAGCCCCACCCTGATTCAACTACTGACTTGATGATTCATATTATGGACTCGGCTCGGCAAGCGGGTGTTTATAACGTTTCTCTAGCAGCCCAATAACGAAGATATTGGGTAGTCGACAGGCTATTAAATGACTAATCAACCAATGCGAACCTGCCTTGGTTACTTTAGAAAGACCGGTGAACCGGTCTTTTTTTTGCCTGTAGTTTTTTTGTTGGAGATCTCTTTTTCGACTTTTGGGTGAATTTGATATGCAAATAGACCTTCGTAGTGAC
>CAJJDH010000089.1 GCA_905182905.1 marine gamma proteobacterium HTCC2089
TAAAAATCCATTCGTCTGAAATCTCGCTAGGCCTTGCACTCCCTAAACCACTCTGTTTTTACCCAGATAGTTTGCTAGCCCTTGTTATAAACATTCATACGCACAAGAAGCCTGTGATGGCGACTTGTGCGAGTTAAGTGAAGTTTAATTCCTCGATCCATCAATCTGGGCATTAATATTTGGGAGAAAATATGTGCCGTTATCCTCTTATTACTTGGCGTAATTTCGCCGTGTTTTTTTGTCTCTCTTTATTTGCAAATTTGGCCGCCGCCGCTAACACCAATGTAACTAATAAGTATGAGCAAATAGTTCGTAGCTATATCGCGGCGTCTAATGCTCGCGATACTGAAACTATGCTCAGAATGGTCGTCGACGATGTGCAGTGGTTGAGTATTGATGGTGACACCGTTGTTAAGGAAACAAACAATAAGGCAGAACTTCGTGTTGGCATGGTGGAGTACTTCAAGTCTTGTGGTAGCTGTAAGTCACGGTTGGAGCGAATTTTCTCCACGCACCGCAGTGTGTCTGCGTTGGAAGTGGCCAGCTTTGAAACAAGTAGTGGCATTCACGAACAGCAAAGTATCTCGGTCTATGAATTCGCTGGGGATTTGATCAGGCGTGTATATTACTTCCCAGTTGAGAGCTAGATAGTTCTGTACGTCCCCCCATGGACTGCGCCTTGCACCTATATGCAAAGGCAGGCCAGATATAAAGGCAGGCCAGTCAAACTACTGCTTCGCGTGTCTGGTGACTCTCAGCTCTCTGATCCTCCAAGAGATAGGTATTCACCATGCCCGCGCCTTTGACTTCAATCTCACCGCGGTAGGTGGTCTGGTATTCCCCTTCCAGTGCTTCGTGAAAGGCTTGAGAGACCTGTATGTGATTTGGTAGGCCGGTTGATTCCATGCGGCTTGCCATATTCACTGTTTCGCCCCACAAGTCGTAGGTGAATTTGGATGTGCCAATAACGCCAGCAACAACTGGTCCGCAATGTATGCCAATTCGCATACGAAGTTCGGTTTGGTTGCGTCGATTGAAATCTTCGAGGCACTGTAAAATTCCGAAAGAGAGTTCTGCCATAACTTTAGCGTGATTTTCATTCGGTACGGGCCGGCCGCATACCGCCATATAAGCATCACCGATTGTTTTTATTTTCTCGACACTTAGGCGTTTTGCGACGGCATCGAACGAACCAAATAAGTCGTCCAGCATAGACAGCACTTCCATGGGCGGCCTGTCTTTTGACCATTTGGTGAAGCCAACCAGGTCGGTGAAAATTACACTAACGCTGGAAAATGTATCCGCTATTTGCGCTTCGCCACTTTTTAGTCGTTCTGCAATTTGCTCTGGCAAAATGTTTAGTAGCAAACGTGTGTTTTCTAAGTTTTTGGCTTCAATAACGCGTCGTTGATTATCCAAATTGTTGACCATCTCATTGAAACTGTTGGTCAAGCTGCCTATTTCGTCTTTCGACTCAACTTTCAAAATCATATTTGACTCGCCTTGACCTACCCTTTGCGCGGCATCAGCTAGGGAGGTTATCGGCTTGGTGAACTTTCGCGAAAAGAAAGAGGCAAGTACGACCATCAATGCGCCGATTAGTAGGGATGAAATAACTAGCACTTTTGCTAACGTATCTATTGGCGAAAATGCTTCGGCGGAATCTATCTCTGATATCAAAGCCCACTGTTGGTCGCCAAATTTGATGGGGCCGTAGGAACTTAAAACTTGTACGCCGCGATAATCATCGATTATTCCCGTTGCGCGTTTTTCTGACAGTGCGCCGAATGAAGCCTTTTTCTGGACTCGCTGCAAAAGAATTGAGGTGTCAAATTGATCTAATTGATCGATAACTTTTTCCGAGTAGTCGAGGCCTTTTAGAGCTTCAAAATAACCTTCGCGGTCCTCGATAAGAAATCTAGAGACACTGCGCATAGTGAAATCAGATCCCACCAAATACGTTTCACCTGATTGGCCAAGACCATCGCTTTCCCAATTTTCATCGCCTGTCATGATTTGGTTTATGCGATCTATTGGCATTTGAAAAATTAGTACACCAACACGTACTTCACCATCAAATATTGGCAGTGCGATGAATGCCGCTGGTGCTCCGTAGGAAGGAGCGTAGTAGTCGAAATCAACGAATACTGGTGCGTCGTTTTTTTTCAAGACATTGGCTTGCTCATAAGCCGCTGCAATATTAGATCGGCGGTAGGGGCCGTTTCTCAAGTTGGTGGCAAAGTCAGCCTCTTTAAATACCGAATAGACTATGTTGCCTGATTTGTGATCCACCAAAAAAATATCGTAAAAGCCAAATTTCTTCAGGTAGGTGTTAAGCGTGTCGTGGTATTTGGCGTGGGATACACTGTACTGACTGCCGTCCGATGCTCTCTGTAGAGCGTTCTTCTTACCTAGTGGGTATGTATTTTCCGCTATATAGTGGTGTTGCAAATAGGCAGTTGTGAAATTGCTGGGCAAAAATTGCGCCAGCGATTGTTTTCTATAACTGCCTTTTTCGAGTGAAGGAAGAAATTGATTCTGATAGTAGGCACTTAAACTGCCGTCGCGCGCGACAAGGGCGTTTACCAGCTTTGATTGATCGGCTTGAGTGCCGAGTTGAATAAATGCACGTGATAGCTCCTTCATTGCGGTAACTGTTGTAGGGTTTTCTCCAAGGGTGACTATCTGCGCTTCCACAAGGTCAAGATAGCTCTGCATTTGACTGCTTTTGGTGGCGCGTATGGAGGTGAGCTGATTGAAACTTAGGTTTTTCAGCGCCTCTTTGCCGTTATAGAAGCCAATCCAGCCCATGATCGTACTGATGCCAAAACATACTAAGAGTAAGAAGGACATGACCTTGGTTCTTATATTTTGATCGCGCAAATGAGGCTCCAGGCTACTATTGGTGTGCAACCGTTGCTTGCGACGGTTACTCGTGTTTTGGGTTTAGGCTGGCGCATCGCACTCTTACCAGCTGTGCTTTTTGCCTGATTTGAAACTTTAAGTAACTAATTTATGGGTGATCGGTATAAAAAAATGTTTAAACGGTATATTTAGTTAACTTTTGGTAATCAATCGTTGAGATGTGCGCAATATTTCTTGGCTAGAGGTTTCGGTATGCATCATTGGTTTCGCTTACTTTTGGTGGCCGAGCCGGCGAATCGCGAAAAGAGTTTCGAATGGGCAGATTAGAGAGTAATTATGTTTAGGGTTGTATTCGGTGCCAGCATTTTGATGTGGCTTTTGGGTTGCGTGGATGCGGCGGAGACTGAGCCCGCCTCTTCTTCAGCGGCGCGGGCCTCCTCGGAGGCGAATTTTCAGGCCACGCCTCTACGAGTTTTGAGTATTCAGGTGATATGCAGTGCCAGTTTCCCAGATCAGCGCCGTTACTCGCATATGCTCAGAATGACTTCGGCTCTAGACCATATCGATTTCACTGGCGGATTTGGTCAGCGCGTTTTCGCAACCCAAACCTCTCAGGTCATGCATGAAGGCAATGGGCTGGTTGCTAGCTTTTATGCAGAGCAGTCTGCACAACACAACTGGACATCCTTTGAGTTATCTATCGATAGGCGCACGTTGGGTTATGCGCTGTCTTACACGAAAGGGACATCTGTCATTACACCTGCGTCTGATGCCAGCATTAAGGTAACCGGCAGGTGTAGTGTTATCGAAGGTAGTGAGTTCAAACTCTGATTGATTAGAGGGCTGATCCCATTATTTGGTTGAGTAGCGTTTGTACCTGCTGACCGAACATCAGTGTTAGCCACCCAGCAATTGCGATGTATGGACCAAATGGAATAGCCGTTGAGGGTGAACTTTTTTTCATTAAAATAAGTGCAATGCCGATTACTGCGCCGCCTAAGGAGGAAAGTAACAATACTCCTGGTAAACTTTGCCACCCAAACCAGGCGCCAACAGCCGCCATGAGCTTAAAGTCGCCATAGCCCATACCGTCTTTGCCGGTGGCAAGTTTGAAACCCCAGAAACAGAGCCATAAAACCCCGTAGCCTATTGTTGCGCCAAGTACCGCATCGGAAAGTTGTGCAAAGCTAGCATCCAGGTTGGCAAATAGACCCAGCCACAAAAGTGGTAAGACTATGTTGTCTGGCAAAATATAATGTTTGGCATCAATGCCAGCTAGTGCAATCAATGCCCAAGTAAAGAGGAGTGCGAAAACCAAATCTAAGTTCAGTCCGAAACGCAGGAAGACCATTAAGCTGAGAGTTGCGGTGAGTAGTTCTATTGCCGGATATTGCCAAGAAATTGAAGCCGAGCAATTTGCGCATTTGCCACGGAGCCAAAGAAAGCTGAGGAGTGGAATATTTTGTAATGCGGTTATTTGGCTATTGCATTTTGCGCAGCGAGAACGCGGCACCGATAGGTTGAATTTCTGTTCGGTGAATTCTGGTGTTTTACCCAGAGCAGAGTAGGCCTCTTCTTGCCAAGCTCGCTCGAGCATTTTCGGTAATCTGTATATGACTACGTTGAGAAAACTGCCAATAACTAGACCAAAGGCGGTAATTACCGCACCCCAAAAAAACAAATTTGATGGGTCTAGGTAACTAACCAACATTACGCCCCTTTGCGGCCAAATAGCTCGTCGTACATTTAACTAACGGATTTTCGTTTTTGCCACGCATTATTTTTGTGTTTCGTCATCGAATACTAGCGCCTTAATCAGAGAAATAGCTAAGAGCACCATGACCAAAGAGAAGGGTAGTGCGCCTACAATCATGGCTGAGCGCAGCGCGTCCATGCCGCCAGCGAGCAAGAGCACGCTAACGAGAACAGCAAATATCGCTCCCCAAAGGATTACATGCGTTCCTTGCTTTTGGCTTTGATCGCCGCCAGAGGCGAGGGTATTGATGATTAATATGCCAGAGTCAGCGGACGTGACCAAGAACGTAAGCAACAATACGACTACCAACACGGACAAAGCGATTGCCATATTTGGGGATAGCAAAAGATTCATGGTTGTGAACAGTTGGGCGGAGATATCAGAGTTAACAATTGTACCCTGCGCTATGCCGCTGAGTTCCAAATCAATTGCTGTTGCGCCAACGAAGGTGAGCCATGTTAAGCAAATCAGAGACGGGATAATGATGGCGCCCAAAACATATTCTCGGATGGTGCGACCGCGTGAAACGCGTGCTAGGAACATACCTACAAAAGGCGCGAAGGCGATCCACCACGCCCAGTAGAATATATTCCACGCGCCTTGCCAACTTTGCAGCGCTGCGCCAACCTCTGTGCTCGCGTCATTCCATACGGTAGTGGACATTGCCGGCAGAGCGATAAGGTAATCCCAAATGGCATAGCCGAAGGACTGAATGGCAAACCAAGTAGATCCGAGGGCGACAAAGAAAAGTAATAGCACAATCGACAATGCCATATTGATGTTCGACAGCCACTTGATACCGCGCTGTATGCCGGAGAGTGCAGATAAGCATGATGCGCTGACAATGATCGCCAAACCAGTAATTTGCGCGGCTAAGGTTGGTGAGCCAGTCTCATCGACAACCCAAGACATGCCGCTAATGTTGAAAATACCAGAAGCAAACTGGGATACCCCGTACCCAATAGTGACGCCAAGACCAATGAGCGTAGCCAGAATTGCTGCAATATCCACCACATGACCTAACCAGCCGGACATAGCTTCGCCGAATAAGGGTTGCAGGCCTGTGCGGATGGTTAGAGGCATACCTCGGGCGTAGCTCAAGTAGGCAAGAGTGATACCAATTAGTCCGTAACACGCCCAAGGGGTCAGACCATAGTGGAGTAAGGCCCATTTATAGGCGTTGCGAACATTGGAAGCATCCAATGACGTACTTAACCCTTGGATAGTTTCCGGGTTAGTTGCGAAGTGAAAAATGGGTTCAGCAGTAGAGTAAGTCAACATACCAATGCCAATACCCGCACCGAACATCATGGAGAGCCAAGTGAACATAGAGAACTCAGGCTTTTCATCGGCCTTACCCAAAATCACCTTGCCGGTTCTCGGCCAAATAGCTATTGCGAGGCAGGTGACAGTGAAAAAAGCTGTGACGTAGATATACCAAGCGCCAAAGGTTGAGGTGGACCAAGTCTGCATCTCTGCAAGTTGTTGGCCGGCGCGTTCTGGAGACAAACCGATCCAGAGAATAAATGCCAAAATTAAAACTTTTGGGACAGCCGCCACGGATACGTTAAATCCCCGATAGAAGCCTGAATTGGTGGTACTAATTTGAATCGATGAGTCAGCACTCGACTGCGTCACAAGGCGCACTCCTAAAAGTGGGGTAGGTAGGGTTGGTTAGAGTTAAACATCTACGCGTCGAGGATGCAAAGCGTGGGTTAGCATCAGCTATGGTCATCTGAGAGCATGTGAGTCGGTAGCAATGGATAAGAAACTAGATAAGCTGCTTAGACATATTCGCGCAGTACCATTTGAGAAAACGTGCCAAGGGCATTTTTGTAACGGTATTGTGTAACCGGGCTCTGTACGAGGGTAATTAGACGCTATTGAGCTTCTTGCCGTAATCCTACATATGCGGTAACAGCTGCGAAAAACTCCCAGTTTCATGTATCCTAGCTCGCTGCAAACCCAGCGAAAAACATGCTTAGGAGACCGGATTTGAAACTAATCAGCGACGAAATCTTGATAGACTCGGGGCAACAATTGCCGATTCATGATGCAGTCTATCCTACCTTCGACGGCTTCAAGTTTTGGGATCCCGCGGCTTGGACAGATGGTCACCCGATCGAGCGTTACAAGCAGATGCGCGAGCAAGCACCGGTAATGTGGCTGCCTACAAATAAGGTGCTGTCTGGATTTTGGTCTGTTACCCGCTACGAAGACATCAAAAAGGTAGAGCTTGCTCACAGTGTTTTCTCGTCCCAACGCGGCAGTATCAACATGGCGGTTGGCGAACGGAAGCATTGGCGCCCAAAAAAACTCATACCAGCTGCCTATAACTCCTTAATTAACTTGGACGAACCACTGCATCGTGAAATGCGTATGCAGCAGAGTGGCTTCTTTTTCCCAGCGTATGTTGAACAGATTCGTGAAAGGGTGGCGCTAAAAATAGATGAGTTACTTGATGAGATGGAGCGCAAGGGGCCGGTTGTAGATTTTGTTAAAATGTTCTCAGAAGAGCTTCCACTTTTTACACTTTGCGAGATGCTCGGAGTTGATGAAGAAGATCGGCCGAAAGTAAAAGTATGGATGCATCACTTGGAGCTAGCGGCGCAATTTTTGTCGAATCCTTGGCAAACGTTTTTATCTGAACCAATGTTCCCGTTCCGTTTTAATCCTGTGGTGAACGACATGTTTGCTTACGGTGAACGCGTGATGGCCGACCGGCGGGTTAACCCTCGCGAAGATCTGCTAACTGTTATTGCACAATCCAAGTTAGGTGGAGAGCTGTTGCCCCAAGAGTTTCTTGATGGCAGCTGGCTGTTGATTATCTTTGCTGGCAACGATACATCGAGAAATTCCCTTTCTGGCACCATTAGATTAATGACCGAGTTTCCGGATCAGCGGGCGATGGTATTAGATGACCCCTCGCTGATTCCACAAATGTCAGAAGAAGCACTGCGGATGGTGTCTCCTGTTATACACATGCGGCGCACTGCACTAGAAGATACAGAATTGAATGGCCAAAGAATTGCTAAGGATGAAAAAGTAGTACTTTGGTATGGGGCAGCAAATCGTGATCCCGATATCTTTCCTGATCCTGACGTTTTTAATATGCATCGCAGTAATGTGGATAAGCATATTGCCTTTGGCCATGGCGTACACAAATGCCTAGGGTCGCGTATTGCAAAGATGCAGCTGCGGCTGGCATTCGAAAAGATATTTGAACGCTTCCCAGATATCGCTTGGACTGGCAAACAAACCATTGCACCGAACCCTCTGGTGCATGCCATATCTAGTTTGAAAGTAAACCTTTACGGCCCAAACGGTAAGCGGCCCACCCAGATCTCTATGTGAATGGATAGGGGAGTAGGGTAGTAATCATCGTTACTCCTTTGAATGGTAAGCAATAACTTGCGAGGTCTATTTGCTGCAATTGTTGTTGCTGTAAATAGAAGGTGTTGCTTCTTCGGAGCGCTGTTTTAGAACGCTGCAACCCTCTGCGCAATGAGCTTTTTAGCTACTTTCATGTTTACTGTTGCTAAATGCGTTAGGTCGCTATCCGGCGGATAAGCCAACAATACCGGTTATAAACTATTTAGAGTTCTGCCACGGGTGCGGCTACACATCCCATTTTGTCATCGCCTAGGGTTATAAGAGCGAAAGTCGCTAAGTCTTTCGGGCTCTTTGTGCTTACCTGGTTCTTCTTGAAAGCTATGTATCGCTAAATTTCTAAGCAAATTTCAAAGAAAAGGTTTGAAATGATCGGTGGTCAGTTATATAAATGACACTTGGTCAGTTATATTGCGGAGCTGCTAACCAGCCCCTTAGCAAGAAATAAAATAACGGTTGTTTGGAGGCACTTGTGAATTCAGTCGTCGAAATTAGTCAGAGAGCAAGAAGCGCAGAGCAAAAAGCACAGCGGCGACAAGGGCTACTGGACGCTGCTGAAACATACTTCCTTGAGGTTGGCTACGAGGCGTTTTCTATGGCTCAACTTGCCAAGAGAGCCGGGGTGGTGAAAGGTACACTTTATCTTTACTTCAAAACTAGGGAGGAGCTTTTTCTAACCCTATATGAGCAAAGCCTAATTCGATGGGGCGAAGTCTTCACCGGTTACTTATCCGGCTCCATGACGAGCAAGGTATATGCCAAGACACTCTATAGCACAGCCTTAGCCGATGGTAGTTTCTTGCCTTTACTTATACGACTTGAACATGTCATCGAACACAATGTATCGATCCCCAGACTCATCATGTCGAAACGAGTGTTCATAGATCAGGTCGAGGCTATTGCACACCCCACTTCAACTTCCCTCAAGCTAAGTAAAGTGCAGGCAATAGAGGTGGTAAAACTAATGGGCGTTCTCCTTATTGGTGCAACGCGAACCGATCAGGGGCCATCATTAGACAACGAAGAGCTGCCTGAGGATGTGCAAAACCTTATAGCCAGTTTTTCGTCAGAGCCGCTCTTTGTTAAGAATGCCGTTCGCTTGATAGAAGGCATACGTGCAGAAACAACACCTGACATTTAGTCAAATAATTAGACGAATCACTAAATCGAGATAATACCAAACATCTTAGGAGAGGAACTATGAGCATAGCAGAACACAATAACGTCACAGAATTAAGCATCCAAAACTTGAGCGCATTAGTCGAACTGCAAAGAAGCAGTTTTCGTGCCGAAGGTGAGGTCACCTACGCCACGCGGATTGACCGACTAAAGAGACTCAAAGCTCTGATCATTGAAAACAAGGCAGAGTTTGCAAAAACAACCAAGCGCGAATTCAACGGTGCAAGATCTTATGAATTCAGTTTGTTCTCAGAGTTCGCGTCAAAGGTAGAGGCAATCGACTATTCAATGAAACATCTAAAAGCGTGGATGAAACCTGAAAAGAGAAAAACCAACAAACCAATGAACTTTCTGGGCGGGAAGGGTCAGGTCAGATGTTTTCCCAAAGGTGTGGTTGGGATCATTTCTCCATGGAACCTCCCCTTTGGTCTAACGGTGGCGCCTCTGACCAGTGCGCTTGCAGCCGGTAACCGAGCATTACTGAAGCCATCAGAGTACGTGCCTGAAACAGCGGCGCTATTTGCTGAAGTAGTGCCTAAGTATTTCTCAGAAGATGAAGTCGCAGTTGTCACCGGTGGCGCAGATATCAGTCAAAAGTTTGCGGAGCTGCCGTTTGATCACCTTCTGTTTACTGGGTCCACTCGTGTTGGCGCACAAGTGATGCAATCAGCGGCAAAAAACCTCGTTCCCGTTACGCTAGAACTTGGCGGTAAGTCACCCGTCATTATCGGTCGCAGCGCAAAGCTTGATCTCGCCGGAACGCGCCTTGCCTTTGGTAAGCTATTAAATGGTGGTCAGCTATGCTTATCACCAGACTATGTCCTCGTACCAAAAGAGTTGGAAGAGCCGCTCATTGCGCGGGTAATTGAAGAAGCACAAGCGATGTATCCGAACATCACCGAGAATACGGATTACGCTGGTGTTTTTAACGAAAAACATTTTGCTAGGTTGCAGAATTACATTGATGACGCAGTTGCTAAGGGCGCTAAGCTTACGATCGTAGGCGCTGATGGTGCTCGCGCCTCGAAAGACAATCGTCGTATGCCATTACACATTCTTCAGAACGTGAATGAAGACATGCAGGTCATGCACGAGGAGATTTTTGGTCCTATTCTCCCGATCATGGCCTATGCAGACATTACTGAAGTTCCAGATAAGGTTGAACCCCGTCGTAATCCACTCGCCATGTACTACTTCGGCAAAGACAATGGTGAGCAGGAGTACTTACTAAATCACGTACAAAGTGGTGGCATTTGTATAAATGATATTACGCTTCACTACGTCCAAGAGGATCTGCCGTTTGGTGGTATTGGCGCCTCTGGCATGGGTGCCTATCACGGTCCAGAGGGGTTTAGAAACATGAGTCACCCGCGTGCGATTTACTCCCAAACCATGATTGATGTGTTGCCCATTGTTGGCGCACGACCACCTTTTGGCGAAAAGTTCCGAAAGAACATAAGCAAAATTTTGGGTTCAATTTGATTTTGGTTAATAGCTGGAAGCCTTTTTGATACGGCGAAACTTCGAGTGATTTTCAGGCAGTCAAGCATGTGGGGTTGCGCACACCCTTGAATGGGTTACATTAAAATTTATTCAGAAATGCCCTTTGCGCAAAAATTGAGATTCACTCTATGGTTGTCGAAAGAGATCATCACGGCTTCGATGCCCCAGCACCTTTGGGTCACCCCGGTAGAGCCGGCCTGCCGGAAGGGCATTCAACGGGGCCAGAAATTGGCCAACGATTGCCTGACTTCACCTTGCCAAGTGCAGGGGGCACGATGGTTGATTATCACTCTGACAGAGCCGGTAGAAAATCCGTGGTGGTTTTCTACCGCTCAGCGGTTTGGTGACCCCCTTGTTGGACGCAGCTCGGCGAGCTTCGCGACGCACTAGCCAAATTTACCGAACATGACATCTGTCTTTACGCCATATCCTACGACGATCAGGAAACGCTGGTGGAATTTGGCGAAAAACAAGGCATCCCATATCCATTGCTGTCTGATATTGATTCTAAGGTCATCAAACAATTCGGCATCCTCAACGAGCAGGTCACGAAAAACGACGCATTGCTGAGCGGAATTCCTTATCCAGGCGTATATGTTACCGATGAAGCAGGTACAGTGGTTGCTAAGTTCTTCCACGACTCATATAAAAAGCGTGACAGCCCTGAACTCTATATCGACGCAGCGATAGGCCGACTCAACCTAGATGAAAACGCCCCTCAGGTAACCGGCAGCAACCAAGAAATTAACCTCACCGTCGCCGTACACGGGGGTAAAGGTACTGTAAGACAGGGAGTGGTCCGGCACTTAGTCGTACGTTTCGAAGTGCCGGATGGCTTGCATATCTATGGACCTAGGGTGCCAGATGGCATGATTGCCACGACAGTCACAATAGAAGGGCCTGAGGGCTTCGTAGTGATGTCGCCGGAGTTACCAGCGACAGAAAAGTTAACGCTGCCCGGTATTGCAGAATTAAACGTCTGGCATGGCAAGGTTGACCTTGTTTATCCATTTTACGCTACGGGTGAACTGGCCAGCGAGTGTCGCCCCCTGGACCAATCTAGTATTGATATAAGGGTATCGGTGCGCTACCAAGCCTGCACGGACCAAGAATGTCTGCTACCAAGAACGGAAACGCTCACACTTTCTTTGGATTTAGATGTGATAGATATTCCGGCCATTGATATGCATAAAGGCCACGGACAGCGTGAAGGCAACTATGATGGCACCTATGCCCTCAAACGTCTTCTGGCGAGGAAAATCAAACAAAACCCTCTGGGTCTACCGATATTTTTGGGCAAAAACATTTGGTTACAAATGGGTGCTTTGCTAAGAAAACTATACGCAAGAAAATAGCAAAGAAGTCAGAAGAGAAGGCAGAAAAGAAGCCAGAGAAGTACAGAAGTTTGTCATCCATATTATTCAAGATCGCGAACCTGGTGGGACTGTTGCTGTTATGTGTAACCAGAATCTGTCTACTTATGGTAATCGTGGGAAAGCCATATGTCGAAGCAGGAAGAGGAGGAGCCGAGGGCTTAGAGCATTGAACTAATATCGTGGGCCGAGGTAGGCAGGGGTGTACGGAGGCCTATTCCGCGCATATAAAAAAGGGGCCTAAAGGCCCTGTTTTTATATGTAGTTGTGTGGCGGAGAGAGAGGGATTCGAACCCTCGATAGGGGATTAACCTATACTCCCTTAGCAGGGGAGCGCCTTCAGCCACTCGGCCACCTCTCCGGTGCGCGCATTGTAACTCAAACCTATGGGTACTTGTCGATCAGCAGAAGCAATTATTCTTATACTTCTTCAAAGTCTTTTAGGTTTTCGTCTAATTCGTTGCTTGCAACGAGATCATATTTGCGTAAATAACCCCTTAACTGGTGATAGGTCAGCTGTAGAAGTTTGGCTGCCTGCCGCTGATTGTGTTTGGCTTTGCTTAAAGCAGCATTGATGAGTTCAACTTCCCGATCCTTTAAATGTTGTTTTAGATCTATGGGGAATTGTGAGGATGGTACAGCCAATGGCTGCATAGGGTTCTTCGAAGAGGAAAGTGCTCGGGGGCGAAAGGGCGAGTCAAATGGATCAAAGATAATGTCCGCAATCTGCTCTTCGGGTTCAGCTCTGTAGACCGCTCGTTCCACAATATTTTTCAATTCCCTAGCGTTCCCTGGCCAAGCGTAGTCTTGTAGCTGGACTTGAGCGGTTGTACTGAACCCTGGGAAATAATCACGATCAAGTTCTTTTGCCATATTAAGGCCAAAGTATTCTGCAAGTATCATTATATCGCTGGCTCTTTCTCGTAGAGGCGGTAACGTGATCACGTCGAAGGCTAGTCGATCCAACAAGTCAGCGCGAAATTTACCCTGTTGGGCGAGCATAGGTAGATCTTCGTTTGTCGCAGCGACCAACCTAACATCACAGGAGATGGTTTTGTTCCCACCAACTCTCTCGAATTCTCCGTACTCTATGACTCGAAGAATTTTCTCCTGTGTTGCCAATGAAGTATTAGCCAGTTCATCGAGAAAGAGTGTGCCGTTATGCGCGCGTTCAAAACGCCCATGATGGACTTTGGTTGCACCGGTAAATGCTCCAGGTTCATGACCAAAGAGTTCGTTTTCCAGCAGTGAATCAGCTATACCGGCACAGTTGAGCTTAATGAATTCTTGGCCCCATCGTGGAGACAAATAGTGTACTCGAGAGGCTATACCTTCCTTACCGGTACCGCGCTCGCCGACGATAAGTACAGGTTTATTTAAACTCGCAGCTCGTGAAACTTCCTCAAGCACTTGTAAGAATACTGGGGTCTCGCCCAGCAATCGATCCGGTTCATTGCGCATAAAATTGACTAATAGTTAGTTAACTTGGCCATACATACATCTACCATAACCTATGTACTTTAAAAAGTTTATAGATTTCATGGGGTTAGCAACTTTCAATTGTTGGCACGAATTCTGTAGATAGATATCCGACTAAGGATGTATGTGCTCTTAATCAAGACCGGCGGTTGTAACTCACTGCAATTGCCGTCGACATAGCAAATCACGCAGCCGAAGTTATAGAAAGATTGCGAATGAGTTTTACAACGGTTCGTAGTCATTTGTTAAGTCAGGCGTAAGGATTTAGCGCCTAAAAACAGTTGTACTAAAGGTACTGGAGGCGAATAGCGATGAGTATTTTTTCTCGAATGACGGATATTGTGAATTCCAATATAAATGCAATTTTGGACAAAGCTGAGGACCCTGAAAAAATGGTACGCCTTATTGTTCAGGAAATGGAGGAGGCGCTTGTTGAGGTTCGTAGTACGTCCGCGCGAATTATAGCTGATCGCAAGGAGCTGCTGCGGCGACTTGATTGGCAACGGGCCGGTGCGGACGAATGGGAACGTAAAGCTGAAGTCGCGGTCAGAAATGGCCGGGATGATTTGGCTAAGGGTGCTTTGCTTGAAAGCAGTCGTGGGCGCGCGCTAGCCGAATCATTGGCTAACGAGGTGGGCCTGCTTGATGAAACCTTGCAAAGGCTCGATGGCGACATTGGTACGCTGCAAGAGAAGATTGTCGATGCAAAGGCAAGGCAAAACGCGATCTTATTGCGCGGTCAGGCCGCTCAATCTCGGCTGGGTCTGCGCAAAAAGCTACACGAAAGCGGGGTTGATGATGCTCTCCAACAGTTCGAACTTTATGAGCGCAAAATGGATGATCTTGAGGGTTTGGTTGAAGCCTATGACCTTGGTCAAAAGTCTCTTTCAGACGAGATTAGTGCCTTAGAAACTGATGATGATGTCGAAGGCCTACTTATTGACCTGAAAACTCGATTATCTGGAACTTCGCCAGGCGGCAAGGCTAATACTGAAAAAGTTAGGGTTCCGAATGCGCTAAGTGACAAGACCGTAAAATCAGAGCGCCCAGAAGATACCGCCAGCGCCGCTAATGGCGGGAAGGAAACTTCAAGTAGCGATAAACAATAGTCACAGGAGTAGTTTATGGAAGGCGTAGTTATCGCGTTTATGGTCCCGACCATACTGTTTGTGCTGGTTGTATTGCCAATTTGGGTGACCATGCATTATCGAGGTAAAGAGAAACGCATGAATTCACTCTCGGAGAGCGAACGTGAAGAATTGTTGCTACTCAATCAGCAGGCCGAGCGCATGCAGGAGCGAATTGACTCTCTTGAGGCAATATTAGACGAGCAAACTCCAGACTGGCGGCGCGGTGAGATTTAGGCGTTCTCTTATGCATTTCTTTTTTTGTTCTAGGTCTTTGCAGGCCTAAACAAAGCGTTGGGTTAAATGCGTAACGGTGATTGGGTAATTTAGATGAGGTTGAGATGACGGTCAAAGAAGATACGAGTCAGCACAGCACTCGAAGGGGGGCTCGAGATGAAAGTAGTGTCAGCGCCGAGGGAAAAGAATTGTCTTTTAATGACGCGCTGAAAGAACTCGGCGAGAGTATGTCTGATCTGGCGAGCTCGCGTTCAACCGAAGCGCTGAATAGCGCTATTCCGCTAATTAAGGAAGCGGCTGAGCGAATTCGAAGCGAGGCTCAGAGCAAAACCGAACAGAGTGATCAGGTCGAGTCTGAAAGCACAGATCGCGGCGCCAACGATAATGCCGCATTTGCAAAAATGTACGAAGACGATGTTTCTGAACTATATTTGGATGATAACTACCGCATCGCTGGGGTGTGTGCAGCGCTTGCTCGATACTTTGCCATGGATACCTTTACGGTCAGAATGCTTGCCTTGACGGGTCTCATTTTCGTTCCTCAAGTGGTATTTCCTGCTTATTGGTTGTGTTATTTCATGTTGGATGAGAAGAGTGATCTCGCTGACAGCCATTCAAATTCTAGAACTCGCCGACAAAAACGTAGACAACGTAGGCGAGAGCGTCGAGCAATGCGCAGAGCAAATCGAGCGGCTAAACTGAGTGCGCGTGCCAGCTACGGTTGGAGTCGGGAGCAGATTAGGGAAATGCGTCGAGGCAGATACATACATCCTGCTAAATGGCTTAAGTGGCAGTCCTATCAGAATGAAAGAGTCATGGATAATGAAGAGAATGTGTCGAGAAATACCCAAGGCAACCCAGAGTCGCCTATCACTCAAAGCGCAGCGAACTATTCGCGCAAAGACACAGGCAAGAGTAATGCGAAGGCAGATTTAGTCGCCCCAGCAGTGATTTTGCGCAAAGCAAAGTTTAAAAACCAGGAGCTAGAAAAACGTCTGCGCAAACTTGAATCTTTCGTTACCTCCAAGCAGTTCTATTTGCATAAGGAGCTCCATATAATTGATAAATAACATAATTATCATTAGCTTATAGGGCTAAGTTCATATATTACATTAAATATTTACAAACTTGTCTGGATAGTCCGTGAAGATTCCAGATACCCCGTATTGCTTTAGCGTTGCCGCTTGGCTTGCAGAGTTTACGGTATAGGCCGCAACTGGCAGGTTACCTTCCAACAGACCAGTCATTCTGTTCTGCGTTATAGAAGTGGCCGCAATATTGATTGCTGTCGCGTCAAGCTTTTGGGCTACAGCCGCTATGTCTTTTCTCCAACGCGCAAATAATGGAGCCACAGCAGTGGTTTTGTCTATGCGCCTAAATTTTGCTAACTCTTCAAGATGGAAGGAGGATACTAAAATTGGGTTGTACGTATGCTTTGTGATTAGTTCAGCCGCTAACTCCGCTGTTTGTTGGCCCTTGAGTTCGATATTCAAAGCTACTTTTGGATAAGTGCGGATAAGGTCCAATACATCTTCAAGCATTGGGATAGGCTGGTCATTGGCGCAGCGGAGTTTAATGAGGTCTTCAACGGTATAGTCTTTTACTAAGCCTTTGCCGTTGGTCGTTCGATCCACTCGGTCATCATGAAATACGCACAGCCTCGGTGTGCCGTCATTGCTGTAGATACGCTGCACATCTAGCTCCAACATAGGGCAACCCAATTCAATAGCTAGTCGGAAACTAGCCAATGTATTTTCAGGCGCAAGGCCAGCGGCGCCGCGATGACCGATAATTAGGAAGTCTGATGCTCGAAAAACGTCATTTATTGTCATTATCTTGTGCAAGTTGTTTAGAGCCTGAGCCAGTAGACTGGTAGGATACCCGTCATGAGTTATGAAGTTCTAGCAAGAAAATTACGTCCCAGCGGTTTCGATGCCTTGGTTGGGCAAGAACACGTTGTGCGTGCACTTAGCCATGCGTTAGACAACGGCCGCTTGCACCATGCTTACCTGTTTACCGGTACTAGAGGCGTGGGTAAAACCACCATCGCAAGAATATTGGCGAAAAGCTTAAATTGCGAAACTGGTGTGAGTGCAAGTCCGTGTGGCGAATGCTCAATTTGCATGGAAGTAAAAGAAAATCGCTTCATTGACTTGATTGAAGTGGACGCTGCTTCGCGTACAGGGGTGGATGACACCCGAGAACTTTTGGAAAATGCCCAATATATGCCGGCTCGCGGGCGTTATAAGGTTTACCTGATCGATGAAGTGCACATGCTCTCAATGGCCAGTTTCAATGCCTTGTTGAAAACCCTTGAAGAACCGCCAGAACATGTGAAGTTTTTACTGGCAACGACAGATCCGAAAAAAGTGCCTGTAACCGTTCTCTCGCGCTGCTTGCAGTTTCAGTTAAAGAATATTTCGCCGCAAATAATCACTGAATACATTGCGGGGGTTTTAGCCACAGAGGAGGTCGTCTTTGAGACCTCTGCTGTAGAAGTTATTGCCCGTTCAGCTGAAGGTAGCATGCGCGATGCGCTGAGCCTTACTGATCAAGCCATAGCGTTTGGTCAAGGTAAGTTGTTACAAACTGATGTTGTCACCATGTTAGGTGTTGTTGGTCGAGACGAAGTCTCAGCACTATTGCAGGCCTTAGCTGCGGGTTCAGCAGCACAAATGCTTCAATTAACGGCTGAACTGGCTGAGCGTAATGCAGATTTTGCGGATGTGCTCAAAGGTTTACTTGAGTCCCTCCACAGTATGTCTGTAGATATCGCCCTTGAGCCGCAGCCCGGTGAGTTTGAGGCCGATGAGTTACAACTTTACTACCAGATTGCTTTAGTAGGCTTGCGAGATCTGCCAATTGTTCCAGATCAGCGCAGTGGCTTTGAGATGACTCTTTTGCGCATGCTGGCTTTTGCACCCCAGCCTGAGAGCACTGTAGCACCAAGAATAAATGCCGAAATAAGCCCCAAGGCTAGTCCAGAAGACGGTACTTTGGGTTCCCAAGCTGTTTCTAGTGACGAAGGCAATACAGGTAAAGTTCATGAAAGCCTCGAAGTAGCGACTGCAGAAAAAAAAACAGCTGAGTTAGCGCAAACCTCCTCTCAACCGGACACTGAAATAGAACCAGATCTAGAGGCAAAGCCAGAATTAGGAGCCGCCGAAGTTGCAGAGCACGCGCCAGCCCATGGGCTAACTCAACCCTCTTCGGATAATAACCAAGGTTTGCAGCCTGCCGAAGGTGATTGGCCGGTAACGGTTAATGGCGATGCTCTTTTGCATTGGCATGAGCTAGTACAGAGCCTTACTATCGGGGGTGTTGCTAGAATGATTGCCGAGCACTCTGTTCCCCTCTCTTTTGCCCTGCCCAGCATTGCATTGTTACTGAGCAGTCAACACGACATGTTGTTGAGTGATGCACAGGTTATCAATTTAGCTCGGGGGTTAAGTGAAGTCTGCGACCAAACGGTTAATTTGACTGTGGAAGTTGGTAATGTAAAAGAGGAAACGCCCTCTGTTTATAGAGCTAGGCTGGCCCACGAGCGCCAGATTTCGGCCGAGCAGTCACTGCAGGCCGATGAGACTGTGAAGAGCTTGTTGGCAGATTTTGGCGGCAGTATTGATGAGGTAAAACCAGCTTAAGCATTGGTTTGCCAGCTGGTTCAAGTATTGAGTTTTTGTGCAGCAAATAAATGAATTAGAAGCGGAGGCATTTGGCGTTGAAAGACCTAGGTGATTTGATGAAACAAGCCCAGCAGATGCAGTCTGCGTTGCAAGATGCGCAACAAGAAATTGCAGATCTGGAAGTTCAAGGCGAGAGTGGCGCGGGCATGGTTAAAGTAATCATGAATGGTCGTTACGAAGTTAAGCGCGTATCTATTGATTCAGAGCTACTCAACGAGCGAAAAGATGTACTAGAAGATTTATTAGCCGCGGCCTGCAACGACACGGTGCGACGTGTGGAAAAAGTACAAAGCGAAAAAATGAGCAGTATCGGTGGTGGTATGCTCTCTGGTATGAACATGCCGTTCGGGAAAATGCCTTTCTAATGTCACTTATAGATGACCTGGTTTCAGCGCTGCAAGTATTGCCAGGGGTGGGGCCCAAAAGCGCCCAACGCATGGCATTGCACCTATTGCAGAGGAATCGTCAGGGCGGGGCGCATTTAGGCCAAATCCTTGAGACTGCAATGGATGAAGTCAGGCAGTGTTCGCTGTGTAGAAATTTAACGGAAGGCGAAATTTGCCGCCTATGCAGTGACGAGCGCAGAGACAATGCCATATTGTGTGTTGTGGAATCTCCTGCGGATGTTCTAGCCATCGAACAAGCGGGTGGTTTTCGCGGTTACTATTTCGTCTTGCACGGACGCTTATCTCCCATTGATGGGCTTGGACCTGAACAGCTTGGCTTGCAGGCATTGCAGCGAAGAATTGCTGCAATCCAACCCAGTGAAATGATTTTAGCAACTAATCCTACTGTGGAGGGCGAGGCCACGGCTAACTACATCAGTCGTTTGGTTGCCGACCAAGTACCGAACATCAGCCGAATTGCTCATGGCGTTCCGCTAGGTGGTGAAATTGAATACACCGACGGAGGCACATTGACCCATGCTTTGCAGGGAAGAAGAAACATCAGTTTATTGGATTGATAGCGATACGCAGCTGGCCAAAGCGGTGGCTAGCTGGGAAAACCAGATTGGCCTCGACACAGAATTTATTCGTACTGACACGTTTTATCCTTTAGCGGGTCTGTATCAAGTAGCTTCCGGCAATGATGTGTTCTTGTTGGATCCTCTTGTAATAGAGAGCTGGCAACCGTTGGTTGATTATTTGCATAACCCTGACCATCTGGTCGTCATGCATGCATGCCAAGAAGATTTAGAGTTGATGTTTCATCACTTAGGTGCGCGCCCAGCGAATATCTTTGATACTCAATTCGCTAACGCTTTTGTCAGTGAAGATTTCAGTTTGAGCTATGCCAATTTAGCGCGAAATCTGGTGCAAGTTGACCTAGAAAAGCAGCAAACTCGTTCAAATTGGTTAAAGCGGCCGTTGAGTGAGGAGCAGTTGGCTTATGCGGTAGACGACGTCACTTTGCTAGTGCCCATGTTTAAAATCATCAACGAGCGAATTGCAGAGTTAGGTCGCAGCGAGTGGTTTGCGCGTGATATGTCGCTGCGCGGTCAGTATATGGAGCCACAACCGAGCGAATACTACCGTCAAGTAAAGCGCGCTTGGCAGCTTAAACCAGAACAGTTATCAATGCTTCAGGCGCTGTGTCAGTGGCGAGAAAACGCGGCACGGCAGTTCGATATTCCACGTAATAGGGTGGTGTGGGATGATCATTTGATGACTTTCGCAATTGCACCTGAACTTGATAACAATGTTTTACAAAACACCTTGCCGAGCCAAATTGCCAAACGTCACGGACAAGCGTTGATTGCCTGTCATCGCAAAGCCCAAGCTAACAAACCCCAAGCTAGCAAACCAATAGAACAACTAGATAAACCTCTTGGGCCAGGAGCCAGCGCAAAAGTGAAGGCGCTGCGAGAGGTGGCGGTGGCAGCGGCAAAGAAGCTTGTTATTGCGCCTGAACTGCTGGCTCGGAAGAAGGATGTGGAAGCCTGTTTTCGTGATTATGCCAAAAATAATAAGCTTTCAGAACACTATATGGGGTGGAGGAGAATTTTGTTGGAACAGGAATTTTTGCAGATCTTGGAGCCGGTTAATGACAACTAACGAAAACGCGGAGTCCGCAACAGGCACTTTGTCGTTGCCCGATATTGAGGTAAAAATATTTCGTAGCAGCCGTAAACTGGATACATACATTTACCTGCCTATTGATGCGGAATACGACGACTTACCCGAAGCGTTACGCAAAGAGTTTGGGAAAACTGTATTTGTTATGGAGGTGCTTTTGACACCCTCGCTAAAGTTGGCTCTTCATGATTGTGTGACGGTTATGCAGGGAATCGCAAAAGATGGTTTTTTCCTCCAATTCCCACCGCCAAATTTGTCTCCAGTGCTGCCAGAGGAGCTCTTGGAGTGAAACCATTTTGGCAACGAAAAACTTTCGCTGAAATGAATCAAGCTGAGTGGGAGAGTCTTTGCGATGGGTGTGCAAGGTGTTGCATGATCAAGCTGCAAGACGACGAAACCGAAGAGGTTTTTTACACGTCTATAGTGTGTGATTTGCTAGATCAGGATGTTTGCCAGTGCACTCGTTATCCAGAACGTCATGATCTAGTAGAAAATTGTGTGCAATTGTCTCCTGAGAAAGTGACAGAATTTGGTTGGCTGCCGACTACTTGTGCTTATCGGGCCTTATCAGAGGGGCGAGACTTAGAATGGTGGCACCCACTAGTTAGCGGCAGCTCCAAAACCGTGCATGAAGCGCAGATTTCGGTTCGTGGTAAAGTTATAGCGCAAGCGGAAGTTCATGAGGAAGATGAGCAAGATATGATTATCCATTGGGTTGAAATGTCCCATGAAGCCAATAAATAAGATGTTGGAAAGAGGCTGTTTGACGAACTGTGGTGCTAGTTATAGTGGTTGTAGAGAGGCAAGAGCTAGCATAGCTGGGTTAAAACACAGTAGACCCGCGATAGGTCAAGGGCACTAGTATGCTTTACGCCACCGCTTGGATGGTCATTGGCGCATCAGCTGTTATCGGCGCTTACTGCCTAAATCTGCTTATCAAAGGAACTAGGCGCTCGCGGGCTGGGTCGCCGCGCAAGCTGAGGTATATTTTTGTCGCGCTTGTATTCTTTTTCTTTTTAATCCCAGCGCCGCTGCCAAATTATCCAGAAGTTTTCGCTCCGGCTTTTGTTGTCTTCGTTTTTGAGTTTCTATTTCAGAGTAACGGGTCGCCCAATGAGAGCCGAAATATTTTGATCGTCGGCTTAGCCGCAGTGACTCTTATTGGGCTTTTTTCACTCTTTGCATTCAGGTCAAAGCGCAAATTACATGCAGATGCAGAAAATCTTCCTTAACTGCGTGGTTGCATGAATTACCCATGCTCCATTAAAGTGTTGCCAAGCTTCAAGGGCTGGGCTGTAGAAATACGCTCGAGTCTAGGTGGGGAGATAATGCAAAGGGCTTTATGGGCTAAACTTCTTCTAAGGTGTTTAAGTCACAGGGCTGATTGCGCGCCGCGCTGAACGGTATTAACCACGAGACTACATCGCGGTTTATATTTAAGCGGCGAAAGTCTGTAGATCATCCGTAGAAGATCCGCAGGACTTCAGCAGGCTATTTAGCCAAATGATGAATTTGTAGACTGATGTGCACCAACCTAGCGCTACCTACATAAGAGCTAGACTGACAATTAGACAAACAATTAGACAAACAATTAGACAAGCAAAAGAGAGTTTTGAATGATTTTTGAAAGTACCGACTCGTATATCGCCACCGACGAACTCAGCATGGCCGTAGATGCTGCTGCTAAGCTCGAACGCCCTTTGTTGATCAAAGGTGAGCCAGGCACTGGTAAGACAATGCTCGCTGTTGAAGTAGCTAAATCCCTTGGAATGCCTCTCTTAGAATGGCACATCAAGTCTACAACGAAGGCGGTTAATGGCCTTTACGAATACGATGCGGTTTCGCGTTTACGTGACTCTCAGTTGGGTGATGAGCGTGTTAACGACATCAGCAATTATATTAAGAAAGGGAAGCTGTGGGAGGCTTTTGAAGCCGAAGAGCGAGTTGTTTTGTTGATTGACGAAATCGATAAAGCAGACATTGAATTCCCCAATGACCTGTTACAAGAAATCGATCGCATGGAATTCTATGTCTACGAACTGGGCAAAACCATCAAGGCGAAAAACAGACCGATTGTTATCATTACTTCAAATAATGAAAAAGAGCTACCCGATGCGTTCTTGCGCCGCTGTTTCTTTCACTTTATTAACTTCCCAGATCGAGAAACCATGCAGCAAATTGTTGATGTGCATTTTCCGGGTGTTAAGCAAGATATGGTTAAGGAAGCGATGGAAATTTTCTTCGACGTGCGCAAGGTCCCAGGGCTGAAGAAGAAGCCGTCTACATCTGAATTGATCGACTGGCTGAAGTTGCTTATGGCGGATGATATTCCTGACGAAATTTTGACCAATAGAGATGCCAGCAAAGCTATTCCTCCACTTTATGGTGCTCTTGTAAAGAACGAACAAGATGTGCATTTATTGGAACGTCTAGCGTTTATGAATCGTCGAGATAGTAGGGGCTAGATTGTGCTCATCAATGTTTTTCTAACTCTTAGAAAGTATAAGCTGCCGGTAACTATCCGGGAGCTAATGGATCTAATTAATGGGTTGCAGCATCAACTGGTTTACGCAAACTTGGATGATTTTTATCTCTTGAGCCGAACCGCATTGGTAAAAGATGAAAAGAATTATGACAAATTTGACCGCGCTTTTAGTGCATATTTTAAAGGCCTAGAAGACCTGCATGGATTGCTAGAAAGCTTGATTCCAGACGAATGGCTTAGACACGAATTCGAGAAGTCACTATCACCCGAACAGCTCAAAGAGATCGAGTCTTTGGGCGGTCTTGAAAAGCTGATCGAAGCGTTTAAAAAAGCCAAAGAAGAAGCTGAAGCAAAGGCTGGCGAAGAAGGCAAAGACGGTGATGAAGGCAACGCAGATCGGCAAGGTCAAAGCGGCCCCGGCGGTCTAGGTAAGGGCAAAAAGAAGAAAGCCAAAAAAGTATGGGACGAGCGCCAATATAAAAATTTGGATGACTCCGTTGAACTTGGTACGCGGAATATCAAAATGGCATTACGCCGATTGCGTAAGTTCGCAAGAACGGGCGCAGAGGACGAGCTAGATATTTCCAGCACTATTAAATCTACAGCGCATAACGGCGGAATGTTAGATATTAAGATGCGTCCAGAACGACGTAATACAGTAAAAGTATTGTTGTTCTTGGATATTGGCGGTTCAATGGATGCTCACGTAAAGATTTGTGAAGAGCTGTTCTCGGCCTCTAGGACTGAGTTCAAGCATATTGAAAGCTTCTACTTCCATAACTTCATTTATGAATCCGTATGGAAGGACAATCGCCGCCGCATGGCCGAGCGAATGCCCACACTAGAAGTTTTGAATAAATTTTCTCAGGACTACAAAGTTGTATTTGTAGGTGATGCCACCATGGCTCCCTATGAGATTACTCATGCTGGGGGCAGTGTGGAGCATTGGAATGAAGAGCCTGGCGCAGCTTGGATGGAGAAATTTTCTACCATCTATGACAAGGTCATATGGCTAAACCCAACGCCGCAAGAAACTTGGGAGTATTCGTCTTCAGTAATGATGACCCAAGAATTAGTTGGCGGAAATATGTTCCCGTTAACTATTAAAGGCCTGGAAGAAGGCATGGGAAATCTTTCTAAGTAATATTTGGTTAGGCTAAGTGTAGGGCTCGTCTCCTCGAGCCCTAAGAAGATATGAATGTGCTAAGCAAGTGTTGGTCGAATTAAACTAAGCCGTTAGAGCGTGTGACCGGAATCGAAGGTTCGCAATGAACAGTCAAAATAAACCCGATGTGATGCGTAAAGATGCTTTTAAGCTGAGGCGTGTTAAAGGGCCGGCTCGCCAATCCCTCGAAAAATCCTCTCACGAGTTGTTGCAGCAGCGTAGAGAAAATCTCGCCAAACTAAATCTCACTCCAATGGCCGGGCTTCCTGTTAGCGAAGCCGCTGACGAAATTTGTAAATTACTCAAAGACAATCAAGTGGTAGTGATTGCTGGCGAAACGGGATCCGGCAAAACAACCCAACTCCCCAAGTTATGCCTGCAGATAGGTTTGGGTTTGACCGGCATTATTGGGCATACGCAACCTAGGCGCATAGCTGCGCGTACTGTTGCTCAGCGTATTGCTCAAGAAATGGATGCTGAGCTGGGTCAAGATGTGGGTTACGCAGTACGTTTTTCTGATCAAACTAGTGACAGTACATTAGTGAAGGTCATGACTGATGGTTTGTTGCTCACCGAGATAAGACATGACCGCTTTCTGGATCAATATGACGCCATTATTGTTGACGAGGCACATGAGCGCAGTCTAAATATCGATTTCTTGCTAGGTTATTTGAAACGCCTAACGCAGAAGCGTCAAGATCTTAAAATAATTGTTACTAGTGCGACGATCGATGTAGACAGGTTTTCAGAGTTCTTTGGTGGTGCTCCTGTAGTCAAAGTGGGCGGTCGTACCTACCCAGTGGATGTCCAGTATCGTGGCGGTGATGATGGTGAGTTTGGTCCTATGTTGGACGTGCTTCATGAGATCGACCGCAAGCCAATGACCTCGGCTCGAGATGTACTGATTTTCTTTTCTGGTGAGCGAGAAATTTTTGAAGCTGCACGGCGTCTGCGCATGGCATTCAACGAGCGCTTTGAAATACTGCCTTTGTACGCTCGTTTATCGGTAGCAGATCAGCGTCGTGTCTTTAATCCCTCTTCTGCTGGCAGACGAAGAATTATTTTAGCAACAAATGTGGCAGAAACTTCGTTAACTGTGCCAAATATCGGTTTTGTTATTGATCCCGGCTTTGCTCGAATTTCTCGATATAGCTATCGTTCTAAGTTGCAGCGATTACCCATAGAGCCTATTAGTCAAGCCAGCGCAAATCAACGCAAGGGGCGGTGCGGGCGCGTGGCTCCTGGTGTTTGTTATCGGTTGTTTGAGGAGCAAGATTTTCTTAGCCGCCCTGAGTATACGGATGCGGAGATTAGGCGGGTCAATTTGGCCTCGGTAGTTCTGCAGATGGAAGCCTTTGGGCTGGGCGACATTAGCAAATTTCCATTTATTGATCCGCCGGAACCAAGGGCTATCCGTGATGCATTACGCCTACTCGATGAACTGGGCGCATTGCAAGGCGGGCTACTTACCGACATTGGTCGCCTTATGGCGAGGCTGCCGGTTGACCCAAGATTAGCGCGTATGCTTGTTGCAGCTAAGGAACACTCCTGCGTCAACGAAATGCTGATCATAATCTCTTGTTTGGCGGTGCAAGATCCTCGAGATAGGCCGCATGAAAAAACTCAAGCTGCAGACACGGCTCATGAAATGTTTTTACACAAAGATTCAGATTATTTAACCCTTCTGAACCTTTGGCGTTGGATTGAAGAACAGCGTGAAGAGTTAACCAAAAATCGTTGGCAAACTGTATTGCGCAAACGGTTTATTAACCCGCTTCGAGTCCGTGAGTGGAGAGAACTTCATCGTCAGCTCAGGGTTGTGTGTAAAGAATTGCGCTTACCGCGCAATGATACGCCTGCATCTTATCGGCAAATTCATGAGGCGGTTCTCGTTGGTTCACTGGGGCTGATTGCGCAGCATGATGAGAAAGGCAAGTATATTGGTCCGAGAAATTTACGCCTTGGCATTTTTCCAGGTTCTGGGCTGGCTAAGCGCTCGCCGAAATGGATTGTTGCGGTAGAAGTTGTTGAAACCCAACGAGTTTTTGCGCGCTGTGTTGCCGCTGTGGAGAGTCGTTGGATAGAAGCCCAAGCCCAGCATCTCATAAAGAAACGTTTCAGTGATCCTGTCTGGAGTTTGAAGCGTGGTGAGGTGGTTGCCTACGAGAGCGTTAGTTTATATGGGCTGACTTTGGCTGAACGACGGCCTATGAGCTATCACGAAGTTGATCAAGTGTTCTGCCGAGATCTTCTGATTCGTGAAGGGTTGGTGCATGGCGCGATAAATAATCCGCCTGCATTTCTACGTCATAATTTGGAGTTGATCGGGAGTATTCAAGATAGCGAGGCAAAGGGGCGTCGTCGTGACCTATTGATAAGCGACGACGAGGTCTATCAGCTCTATGCAAAACATATCACCGATTTGGTATGTCGCGCTGGTGATCTGGGCCGTTGGTGGAAGCGCCTGCGCCCAGAAGCCAAAGAAGAATTATTCTTTACTGAAGAGCAATTGTTACGCACCCAGTCTGCACGCCTCGATGATAGTGATTTTCCCAATACGCTGAATTTAGGCGGTGTAGCTTTGCCGTTGAAATATAGTTTTGCGCCGGGAGATCCGGCGGACGGCATCACTATAACTGTTCCGGTTGGTGTATTGCATGGAGTCGGGTCAGAGCCTTTGCAGTGGTCAGTGCCAGGCATGTTTCCGGCTGTCGTAGAGCAATGGCTGCGCACATTACCAAAAAACAAGCGCAAAATGCTTGCGCCGTTGCCAGACAAACTTACCGAAATTGTGCCTCGCCTACTTGCCGATAATGTCTATAGACAGGGTCGCTTTCTCTCAGCCTTAGGCGGTGTCTTAAAAGACCTTTACCGTATAAGTGTGGACGCCTTAGATTGGGACGCTCAACGTATTCCCGATCACCTACTTGTCAATGCGAAAGTTGTAGATGAGCAAGGTCGCATCCTTGCCGCTGGAAGAGATCTCAATGCTATAAAGGCGCAATTGTCTAAGGTTGAATCTCCGGCTGCTAACGAGGTGTTTAAAGATTATGCACGTGAGGATTTGCAACGGTTTCCAGACTCTGAGATACCAAGTCATGTTGTGGTGGAAGAGGGCATGGCGCCAGTGATGGCTTATCCTGGACTAGCCGGTACAAGCAGCGGTGTAGAACTCAAGTTGTTTGAAACGGCACAGTCAAGAGATGAAGCCAATAGGCTCGGTTATCCCAAATTGGCTTTGCTGCAAATCGGCAAGCCGGCGAGTTTTTTTCGTCGTGAGCTAGCTAAGGAAAAACAGCTCGGCCTTTATTTCGCAGGTATAGGTAGCGCTGAATCTTTGCGTGAGCAGTTGATGCTCAACGTGGCTTGGTATTGTTATTTCGAGGGTCGCGAATTACCGTCTAATGCCGATGAGTTCGCGGCTAGGTTAGAAGAGCAACGTGGTAATTTGAACGACACTTTTCGCGACACAGTCAAATATCTGACTGAAGTATTCCAGCTGCGTTTTACGATAGTGAATAAGTTGGACAGCTTTGCATCTAGTGCTTATGGCGATAGCGTGGACGATATTCGTAGTCACCTGCAACGTTTGGCGCCTGGGAATGTTTTACAAATTACCCCAATGCGCTTTTTGCCATTACTGCCGCGTTTCTTGGAAGGCCTAGTTGCTCGCATTGATAATCTCCAAGGACATGTGCCAAAAGATCGAAGCTTGATTCAGCAGATCCAACCTCTGGAGAAGCGCCTGGCGGCAATCTGTACCCATGAGCTGAGTGATGCTGAGCACTCACTGGAGTTGAAATACTATTTGGAAGAACTGCGCTTGAAGCTTTTTGCCGAAACAATTGCCCGGCAAAAAGTCAGCGCCCACCCGTTACCCCCTGGGACTTGGAAGGTCTCTGAAAAACGGGTGGGGGAAAAATTGTTGCTGGAAGAACGGCGGGTAGGTCTTGCCTAACTTATCGAGATTATTAGGTTGTGCTGAAGCTTGTACAACTTGCGCAAGAAGAGTACTTTTCTGCAATCTATCTAGCAGTAGTAACAGAGCTTTAATGTGTCGATAAGCTTGGCAGTACTGAATACAAACACCGAACTTAGTCGCGCGTTCGTTGCTACGATTGCGAGTTTAGGTGTCGGCAGCGACAGCGAAATTAACATTAAGAATATTGCCGAATCAGAACATTCGCAGTCTCCTGAAATAGTCGCTTGTGCGAGCCTTGAGGAAGTTCAACTGTGCGCCAGTCTAGATAATTTGCCCTGTTGTATATTACTCAGTCATGATTTGCCGTCTGCAGCAACGCTCCATGAGGCTTTTGCCCTAGGCTGCCTTGATTGCTGGCCACTGGATATGCATGGTCCCGAGTTATTGCAGAGAATTACCGCGGTCTCAAATCGGTTTGCGCAGATGGTGGCGCAGTTGGAAGACAGTTCTCAGCGGCTTGTTGATATGCAGTTTGAACTAGAGCAAGACCAGTTGCAGGGCCAACAGATTCAGCGCGGTATGTTGCCCAAGCAGGATAAGGCTATAGGCACCTTTTTATGTTCTCGGTGGCTGGCGCCGTCGCTGATCTTAAGCGGCGACTTTATCGACTATTTTCCACTTCAAGAAAAATATGTGGCGTGTTTCTTAGCTGATGTTGCTGGCCATGGGGCATCATCTGCACTGTTAACCGTACAGCTCAAAAATATTTCTTGGCGGCTGCAACAAAAATTTGGCTCACCGTCATTTAACTCACCAGGCGCGATGCTTGGGTGGATCAACGCTACCCTGATCGAGCAGTCCATAGAAAAACACGTGGCGATGTTTCTTGGCATTATCGACAAGGAAACTAATACGCTCCATTACAGCAGTGGTGCTCAGTTTCCTCCAGCGATGCTGGTTGATACTCAAGGGACCATCAGTGTTTTGGAACAAAATGGTAAGCCTTTGGGCCTGTTCCCAGACGCCCACTATCACTCTGATTCAATTGCGTTTCCCCAAGGTGCACAGCTTTTGGTGTTCTCCGATGGAGTCTTAGATTGTTTGGCGCCTGATGACTTGGCGGACAAAGAAGCCGCGTTGCTACAAGCCATTGCGCAAAGTAATGGGCCCGCGTCTCTGTGGGACATGTTGCGAGCCCAGTTCGATGGTGTAGACGACATGAGTTTAATGGCTGTAAAACACATCTCCTGAGGAGTATGCTGCCGCCGGTGAAATTTGTGCTGCTAACATGTGCTACAAACAAAGGACTAACAGGTGACGGGTAGTATCAACGTAGGCGATCGTGATGGAACCCATATCATTCGCTTTGAAGGCGACATTCGTGTGGGCTTGTGCAATGCTTTTGACAACTATTGTCAGAGCATGCTCTGCGACGACAACTTTTGTGCGGTTATTGTTGATCTAAGCAATACCAATGTTATCGACAGTACGGCTTTAGGTAGCCTTGCTAGATTGTCCATGGGCGTCAAAGCGCTAAATGGCCAGGTGCCCACATTGATCTGCGATACCCCGAATATTAAACGCATTTTGCAGAATATGGGTTTTGATGATGTCTTTACTATTGTCCCCAGCGTGCAAGACAGTTCTTTAGAGCTACAAGCCTTACCAACACTTTCTGATCTTGCAGTAGATGGAACCCGCGACAAAGTTATTGAAGCGCATCGACTTTTGATGTCTATGAACGACGCCAACAAAACAGCGTTTAAAGAGCTGGTTGATGCCTTAGAACAAGAAGCTCTCGAGCAGCGCAGTTCCTCTGGTGATTAACCCTTCGCATTGATCAAAGCCTAACTAAAGCTTTGCGTCTTGATTCGAAATCTTAGACAGTAGCTTTTGCTTTCAGCTTCGCTTGAATAAATCTTGAGTGCGGTAAGTGCAAAAGATCTGCAGTTTTTCTTATTGAGTGCTCTTCCATCACATCAATGCCATCTTCGGCCAAGGCAATTTGCCAAAGTGCAGTGACGACGGAAAATTTTTCTTCTTCGTTCATGGAGTCATTTAGAAAGCTAGTATAGGCATGTACCCCGACGCTTTCTTGGTGTCGCTCCTTAGCGTCCAGGACAATACTCATGACAGCTTCTTCTTCAACTGAGAATATTTGTTGTAGAAGGTTTTTGACTTTGTCTAGTTCTGTTTGGGAAATCTCATGATCAGCCAATACTACTTCAAACATAAGGGCCGCGGCGGCCAAGGCCGGGTCTAATGTTGCGCTATCTTGGGTGTCTTCTTCGCGACTAAAGAGCTTGCGTAAACTGCTTAGCATAAGTGTCCTTTTGGTTAACTTGGTTAAAGGCCTCGGTAATAAGGCTTGTATCATTTTCTTTCAATCTGGTTTGGTCGCTGAGTATTTGCCGAAATCTGCGGGCTCCAGGTTTGCCGTTAAAACAATGTAATAAGTGTTTGGTCAGGCTGTGCAGCCGATCGCCGTCACGCAAAAATTGCTCAGCGTAGTTTTGATACTTGTTTAAGATCTCTTTTTCATCATAGGTGAATTCAGGATTATAAACGGCTTGCTCCAACTCACTGAGAAATGTGGGGTTATGATAAGCAGCGCGCCCAATCATTACGCCATCTGACCAACTCAAAAGTTCCTCAGCCTGAATAAGGTTGGTGATGCCACCGTTCACTATGAGTTCGAGTTCTGGATAGAGGCTTTTAATCGTTTTAGCTTTGTCCATTGTCAACGGCGGTATTTCTCGATTTTGCGCTGGCGAGAGCCCGCCCAAAATAGCAACTCTAGCGTGTAGATAAACACGTTCGCAGCCTGCATCAACAATAGCGCCAATGAATCTTTCTAAGAAATCCATGCTCGCGAATTCATTGTTATCACCTTTAACTTGAATGCCCGTGCGACACTTTACGGTAACGGGGATAGAGCATTGTGCTTGCATTGCTTTAACGCATTGCGCGACTAAATCAGGGTCGCGCATTAAGCAGGCGCCAAAGGTGCCTTTTTGTACTCGATCCGAAGGGCAGCCAACATTGATATTGACCTCATCGAAGCCTTGCTCCTCGGCCATAGCCGCGCATTCGGCCATGGCAATGGGGTCATTGCCGCCCAATTGCACAGCGACTGGATGCTCGCATTCGTTGTATTGGAGTAAATGAGTTTGTTTGCCATAAAGTAGGGCGCCGGTAGTAACCATTTCGGTAAACAGCAATGCAGACGGCGTGTATTGCCTGTGCAGGAAGCGGCAGTGTTTATCAGTCCATGCCATCATGGGGGCAACACAAACTAAACTTTGGTTTTTCATTTTTTGCTTTTCAATGGTTTGTCTCCACAAAGCCTTGATCACATATGTGTAGGCCTATTCGAGACGTGTAGTCTAATGCTATGCCCGTAGCTCTGCCAATGCCTCTGAATAATGGAGAGTTTTTAGCGATATCTGAGGGGTTAGGTCGCGAGAGTTGGCGAGATCGCTAATTTTGCTTACATTTTGAAACGTTTATTAGGGGTTTCGCTCTGTTTTTAGCTTTGTCGTAACACTTTGTTTCACTTTTAATCCAGTTTTGTCTTCATTTTTCCTTCATATTCTAATGGGTGGGCTGTAGACTGGACTCCCAAGTACTTGCAACTCTATTCGCAGTCCGACGTTGCAAGTGGCGTGGACTAAATTATAAGAATTTTTGGAAATACATGTTCAGACAAAGAACCATCAAAAGCCCAGTACATGCCATTGGTATAGGGGTTCATTCCGGTGCAAAGGTACGGATGGGGCTGCGTCCGGCCAAAGCAGGCTCTGGTATTCAATTCGTCCGTACTGATTTAGATGGTGCTAACAGTGTTCGCGCTTGCGCAGAAAGCGTTTCAGATACTGCACTTTCTACGACAATTTCCCAGGGCCCGATAAACGTTGCTACGGTAGAGCATCTAATGTCTGCGCTTTGGGGGCTTGGAGTAGATAACCTCTTTATAGAGCTCTCCGCAGAAGAAGTGCCCATTATGGATGGCAGTGCCGCGCCATTTATCGACATGATTAATAGTGTGGGTATTGTTGACCTAGACGAAGCCAAGCAATTTATAAGAATTAACCGCGAAATATGCGTAAATCAAGGTGAGGCAACGGCTTCACTGAAGCCTTATGCTGGATTCAAAGCGGGTTATACCTTCGTTGCAGACCATAAGGTCTTTAATCGTTACCCTAAGTATGCTGAATTAGACTTCGGTACTACCTCCTACGAAGCGTCGGTTAGCGGTGCTAGATCCTTTGGCCTGCTGAAAGAACTTCCCCATGCTCAGGCAATCAATAAATGCCTTGGCTCTAGCTTAGAAAATGCCGTAGGCATTGACGATGACTCTGTGGTGAACGAAGGCGGTCTGCGCTACCATGATGAGTTCGTTAAGCATAAGTTACTCGATGTAATTGGTGACCTTTATCTATTGGGCAGGCCGATAATGGGCGCGTTTGAAGGTTATATGTCAGGACATGCCCTGAACAATAAACTGGCGCGTGCTCTGCTGCGTTGTGATGACGCCTGGGATGTAGTGAGCTACGAGTTAGATGACCAGTCGAAGCCGCAAGAAATTATGGTTAAACGCGCGGCTGCTGCCGAGTAGTCGTTAACTTTTGGTTTTCGGTTGTAGTAACGTATTCCTACCTGTATAGGCGCAAAACCCCATGTTTTGCGCGCCTAAAACCTCTCTTCGGTTAGCTATAAATACTGGTCTTCAGCGATCATTGTTCTGCTAGCTTCTGTCATTAATGCCGAGCTTTTCCGCGAACATGGCCCACAAAGGTCGAAAACCTCGCAAAATGTTAATAATTGTTGCCTAAGGGGATAAGAACATTGGCAATAAAATGCCAGATCTTTATAATTCCTGCGGCCTCGTTTGCGCGCACTTCTTGTGTGTAGAAATCTTCCTGGGACAACTACTTTGAAGTAGATTTCTTTAGTCCAATCGATGCCTTCTACTCAATGTAGAAACTAAATGGTTCTTAAAGCGTTGTGTTGACCAATGGGTAACTTAGTCCACTGGTTATGCATAATGGCGAAGCGTTAAAATAGGTGCTCATGATTAAGATTAAAAAAGGCTTGGATTTACCTATCTCAGGTAAACCAACGCAGGTAGTTGAAGAGGGGCGGAGTGTTCGTTCGGTAGCAGTTCTCGGCGATGATTTTCCTGGAATGAAGCCGACCATGAATGTGGTCGTAGGTGACCAAGTCAGAAAAGGGCAAACACTCTTTTCCGATAAAAAAACCGAAGGGGTAGTATTCACCTCTCCAGCCGCAGGCACCGTTACTGGCATCAACAGAGGCGCAAAACGCGCATTTATCAGTGTTGTGGTAGAAGTTGCAGATGGCGAGGAAGAGACTTTTCCGGCCTACTCTCAAGATGAAATCGATTCTTTGCCACGCAAAGATGTGGTCGACCAGCTACTAAAAAGTGGAAGCTGGCCTGGATTACGCACAAGACCGTATTCTCGCGTGCCATCTCCTACATCAACTCCAAACTCCATATTCGTTACTGCAATTGATACCAACCCATTGGCAGCAGATCCCAAGGTCGTAATCGCTGGGAATGAGACTGCATTTTCTGCAGGGCTTTCAGTTTTGGCTAGGTTGACTGATGGAGCAGTGCACTTGTGTCAAGACGACAGCCCAGAGGTCGCCGCGTCAAATCACAGCGGCGTTACAAATCATGTTTTTGCAGGTATCCACCCGGCTGGTTTAGCGGGTACGCATATTCATTTCATTGACCCGGTCAGCGCAAACAAGACCGTTTGGTTTGTGGGTTACCAAGATGTCATCGCATTTGGTCATCTGTTCTTAACTGGGAAAATATTTTCCGAGCGTGTGGTTGCTCTTGCAGGACCAGGCGCGGTAAATCCTCGGTTGGTCAAAACTATAGCAGGCGCGAGTTTAGATGAACTCACTGCTGGTGAAGTTGTAGATGGTGAGCAACGCATAATTTCAGGTTCAGTATTGTCGGGTCGCACAGCCAAAGGGTTAGTCAGCTTTTTGGGCCGCTATCACAATCAGATATCGATTTTGCCTGAAGATCGAGAACGCAAATTGATCGGCTACTTACGCCCAGGCGCCAATAAGCACTCGGTTTTTCCAGCATTTCTATCTAAGTGGATTGGGGAAAAGAGTGTTGACTTTAGTACCAGTACTAACGGTAGCTCTCGAGGCATGGTTCCCATCGGTACCTATGACTCTGTAATGCCCTTAGACATCCTCGCTACTCAGCTTATGCGTAGCCTATTGGTTGGTGATATAGAGCAAGCTATTGCTTTGGGTTGCCTTGAGTTAGACGAAGACGATATTGCGTTATGCACTTACGCGTGTCCTGGTAAATACGAGTTTGGCCCTGTGTTAAGAGGCCTTCTCTCACAAATAGAAAAGGAGGGTTAGCCCTATGAGTTTAAGATCCTTTCTAGATGATTTGGCACCTACCTTTGAAAAAGGCGGTCGCTTAGAGGCGCTTTATCCGGCCTATGAAGCCATTGATACAGCACTTTATACACCCGGTAAAATTACCGCTGGTGCTTCACATATTCGCGATTCATTAGATCTGAAACGCATCATGATCACTGTGTGGTTGTGCGCGTTTATTCCAGTATTTGTCGGTAGCTACTTTGTTGGTCTAAACGCCAATGAAGCTATGCAAGCTCTAGGTCAGAGTGAAGTAGCAAACTGGCGCGGCATTCTCCTTAATGGTCTTGTTGGGTATGATCCTAATAGTGTATTTGACTGCCTCGTACATGGCCTTGCGTACTTTATTCCTCTTTACATCACCGTTTTTGTTGCGGGTATTATTTTTGAAATATGGTTTGCTTCCAAGCGTGGTCATGAGGTTAACGAAGGCTATTTCGTAACCTCTATTTTGTTTACTCTGACTTTGCCTCCATCGATTCCGCTTTGGATGGCAGCAGTTGGTGTCGTTTTCGGTGTTGTGATTGGTAAAGAGGTATTCGGTGGTACTGGTAAGAACTTCCTTAACCCAGCGTTAACCGGTAGAGCGTTTTTATACTTTGCCTATCCAGCACAGATGTCTGGTGACGCCGTATGGGTTGCCGTTGACGGTTGGACGCAGGCAACGCCTTTAGGTAGCTGGGTGTTAGACGGCGAAGCTGGTGTTGGCGTTGATTGGTGGAATGCATTTATCGGCTACATGCCCGGATCTATGGGCGAAACTTCAACTCTGGCTATTTTGATCGCCGGCGCGTTACTGTGTATGACGCGGATTGCGTCATGGCGAGTAATGGCTGGGGTATTTCTTGGTATGGCGTTAACCGCTTCGCTTTTCAATACAATCGACTCAACTAACCCAATGTTCACTATGACATTCCAATGGCACTTGGTGTTGGGCGGATTGGCATTTGGCGCTGTCTTCATGGCTACTGATCCAGTGTCCTCAGCTATGACGAATGATGGTCGTTGGTTCTACGGAATTCTCATAGGATTTATGTGTGTGCTGATTCGGGTGGTTAATCCCGCATTCCCTGAAGGCATGATGCTAGCAATTTTGTTCGGTAATCTATTCGCGCCATTGATCGACCACTTTGTTGTTCAAGCGAATATCAAGAGGAGACTGGCACGTGGCTAAATTAGATAAAGACAGTTT